>SXYU01000129.1 GCA_005788235.1 Cytophagales bacterium | reverse complement strand
TTCTCGATCCAAGCTTGCAGGGTACGAGCGGAACATCACCCCTCCCTTGGAGGTGCTGCTCCTTTTTGCCGATTACTTTAAGCTGTCCTTGGATGTCTTGGTTCGCGAGGAGCTAGCCTCTTTTTCGGAATACAAGTTGCGCCAACTTTTGGAAACCGATCACTTTCTCCGTGGGCGAAATCTCCGAATTCTCTCTACCACAGTAGATGCGGAGGGACGTGAATTGATTGAAGTGGTTTCGCAGCGGGCCAAGGCGAGTTATTTGGCCGGATTTGCCGACCCGGAATTTATTTCTGACTTACCGAGGTTTTCGTTGCCTTTTCTCCCCACGAATAAAAAACACCGGGTCTTTCAAGTAGATGGAGACTCCATGCTTCCCATCCCGGATGGCGCCTGGATTGTCTGCGAATACCTAGAAGACTGGACCAGCTTAAAGGATGGAGATCGCTATGTCATCGTGACTGAGCAGGATG
This sequence comes from Cytophagales bacterium, assembly GCA_005788235.1. Taxonomy (GTDB): domain Bacteria; phylum Bacteroidota; class Bacteroidia; order Cytophagales; family Cyclobacteriaceae; genus Algoriphagus. The sequence continues at coordinate 9,661 of SXYU01000129.1, read as the reverse complement.
GTGTCACCTTTAAGATTGGGTACAAGCGGCATCAAGGGCAACAAAAGATTTTGCTCTGCTCTGCCAATCCAATCTATCCTCCCTTTGAAGTGGATTTTGAACAAGTACGGGAAGTGTGGAAATATAGATTGTGCATCAGTTAAACCCGTTTCATCCATGCCTATCATCCCCTCACCATTAGGAAACATTAAACTGAGCATCCGAGAAGAATGCCTTTCGGAATTAAAATTCACCCAGCAGCAGCCTGAGGGGGAACTGTCGGATCCAATCTTACTGGATGCGAAAAAGCAATTGGAGGAATATTTTCTGGGGCAACGAAAAATATTTAACCTGCCCATAGGCTTGGGAGGTACAGACTTTCAGCGAAAAGTGTGGTTGGCCGTGGGTAAAATTCCCTTTGGGCAAACCATTACTTACGCCAAGTTGGCCGAGCAACTAGGCAATCCAGCAGCCATCCGTGCGGTAGGCACGGCCATAGGTGCCAATCCACTCTTGATTATTTTGCCCTGCCATCGCATTATCGGAATGAATGGAAGTCTTACTGGATATGCGGGAGGCTTGGACAAGAAAAAAGCCCTCTTGGAGTTAGAGGGCCATCCTTTTCAAGGGAGCTTGTTTTAAAAACTAGCGCAATGCATGCGCTAATTGTCCAGCTTACTTGTCTTCCAATTCGACGATAACCTCGATCTCTACCGCCATATTATTGGGAAGGGAACCCACGCCTACTGCGGATCGAGCATGCTTGCCTTTTTCGCCAAAGACAGCCACAATTAGGTCAGAAAATCCATTGATGACGGCAGGATGTGCCGTATACTCAGGCGTAGAATTGACCATACCCAAGACCTTTACAAATTGTTTGATTCGACCTAGGTCGCCCGTGGCGGCTTGGAGCACGGCAATGATTTCCAGCCCAGTGGCCTTGGCTGCGGCATAGCCTTGTTCGGTAGACAAGTCTGCACCTACTTTTCCATAGATTTTGGGACCAGATCCAGCAAGGTAAAGCAAGTTGCCCACCTGCCTCCACTTCACATAATTCGCAATGGGTTGACTGATCTCTGGAAGAGTTAGTTTAAGTTCTTGAAGTTTTGCTGCGGGAGTTTGCGCAGTGGCTTTCTGCACGAGACCGCTTAAGAGTAGGACGCAAAGGAGTAAAAAGGTATTTTTCATGGAGATTCAAATTATTTTGATTTCTAAGCTACTTGATTTGACTTACTTTTGATAAAATTTTTAGTGCATGGCTCAAGATTTGTTCGAAATTATCCCCTTTTCACCTGACTTACAACCCTATTTTGAATCGATTAACAAGGCCTGGGTAACGAAGTATTTTTCCTTAGAGCCCTTTGATTTCGCTCAATTGGAAAATCCAGAAGAGACGATTATATCGAAGGGGGGAGAAATTATTTTTGCCAAAATTGGAGCGCGAATTGCAGGAACGGTAGCGCTAATTCCCAGTGAGGAGGGAGTATGGGAAATGATTAAAATGGGGGTTTCGCCTGAATTTCAGGGTAAAGGAGCTGGGGAACTCCTTGGAAAACGAATTTTAGAAGTTGCCCGCCAAAAGGGAGCAACAAAAGTTCGCCTCTACACCCACACCAAGTTGGAGGCTGCCATCAAACTTTACCATCGCCTCGGATTTGTATCCAGCCAACTGGAATGCGGCGCCTACGGACGCTGCAATCAAAAGATGGAATATGTCTACTGATTATCCGCAATCACTCCAGTTATTCAAAATTTACAATAAAGATTGGGCGGTTTTGAGTATCAAAGTTACACAAACACCCACTGTAAAGAGTTGGGAACTACTGTTACTTGACTTTTGAGAAATACTTAATGATGTCACTTTCTGCAGCCAAGTAACCAAAAGAAGTAAACGCTTTCTCCTGTACCAAGCCTTCCATCATCTCCAGTGCTAATGTGGTATCTCCATGGTACAAATGCCAGTTGGCAAGGCCATAGCGCAGCGCATCTTGGGAGGGACTACCCGCGCCCTTTGCTGCGAGAGAATCTGCTGATATCCAACCTTTGTACAGGCCACAGAGATCTGCGTAAGCCTGATTTTCGATCACAATCCCCTCCCTTTTAATTGGGGCTAGTAATGAATCGGCTTTTTTTGGATTTCCCAAGCGCTGCTGGATCATGTATAACCAGTGGGTACTAGACACGATGTTGTCGTAATTGGACCCACTGTCTCTACACTTGAGATAGGCCTGATAGGCTTTTTCGTACTGGTGCGTAAGGTAGTAGGCTAGACCGAGATGGTACCACACATTGCTATGGAGTGAACTTAAGGGGATATTTTGTGCATTGGGCATGCCGTCAGGTTCGATTTGATCCGGAGTGCCTTGAATCATCGAAGCAGCTGTTTCTAAATCTACTATCGCTGCTTTGTAATCCCGAACGCTGATGTAACGGTGACCTCGATGTCGATACAGACGAGCATCCTCAGGGAAGTTTTTAATTCGTTCGGTATAGATGGCTATAGCCTGGCGAGATCTCCCCAAGTAAGCAGTTCTTCGACCATACCAAATGACCGCTTCCACATCATTGGGGCTGGCTTCGAATTCCTCCTTGGCTTCTTCAAAATTTGCTAGTGCTTCTTCACTGGGATTAGGTATTGGGTAGGTTTTCCCGAGGGGGGTGGTAAAAACGGAATCTTCTTCAGGCAAAGCAATGGTCTCGCCCTCGGAGCTTGGTTTTTGGGTACAGGCAGCAGTACTGGTCAATACTAGTGCGAAAAGAAGGTAGCGCATAAAGTTCAATTTCTGTTGTTTAGGAATAGTAACTGATTAAGGAGCTGGAATCAGGAAATTCCTTGTTTCTGCTCTTTGTGGGTTGATAAGTTTATTTTAGGAAAAGCACGCCCACGCCTTTCTCTTTGGCAAGTGTATTGAATGCAGGAATAGCTTTTTCTACCAATCGCTTACCTTCGGCCTCCAATGGTTTCCACTGCTCCATCAACTCTGCATGACGTACTTTGGTACCTTCATTGATGCTTGGGATACTGCTTTCACCATGATTCATCATGTATAGGAAGTTGGCGGTGAACTTGTTGGGGAAGTTTTCCACGTCGTCATAGGCAGTGGATTTGCGCTGAACCATGGACTCATCCCAAGCAGTCAATTCCTTGATCAGTGCTTGAGCAGCCACTTTAACTTCTTTGAATTCTGTTTTGCCATCCAAGCGCCCTACCAAATCCTTCAATTGATTCTGGTATCCCATTGCAGTATTTACTAACTGATGCATCTGAGTGACTTCGCCTTCCAAGGCGCTCATCCACTGATGGTAGGCTTGAAAATCCGTTGCGCTTAACTTACTACCTGGCACATCCTGAATTTCCCCCTTCGCCTCCGCTGTGACTCCAGCAGCACTCAATTTTAAGGTGTAAGTGCCTGGGATGGCTTTATGACCTCGGAAGCTAGACTCGATGTAGGCGGTAGGAATTCCTGGAACGGTTGGGTAGCGCAGGTCCCAAACAAATCGATTCACTCCTTTTCGGGTAGAAAGGGTCGGTTCTGGGGATGGCCCTCCGGCGTAGGATTGAAAATCCGAGTTTCTTTTGGAGCTTAGCTTACGTACTAGATTTCCTTGGGCATCGTGAATTTCCAAGGTCAATTCGGTGCTGTCCGCGAAAGTCTCAGGTAGCTGGTAGTACAGCACCATTCCAGCCGCTGGATTTTGACCTTGGAAGGGGTCCGTTCCGGTAAATTCATCCAAGTTACCTCCATTCATGGAAGAATACCAACTGCCTAACAGCGCTTTTTCTGGGCTGTAGAGGCTAACTTTTTCCACGGTAGCTTTTACTTCTCGTACTGCATTCAATTCGTCCAAAATCCAGTAGGATCTGCCAGCCGTAGCCACGATTAAGTCATCATGTGCCACTTTGAGGTCTGTAATGGGAGTTACGGGTAGATTGAGTTGGAAAGATACCCAATTGAGTCCTCCATCTTTGGAGAGGTACATGCCTTGTTCGGTACCCGCAAAAAGCAAGTTCTTAACCTTTGCGTCCTCTCGAACCACGCGTGTGAAAGCACCGTAAGGAATCCCTTTGGAAATGTTGGTCCAGGTTTTTCCGTAATCTGTGGTCTTGTAGATCGCTGGGGTATAATCGTTGAATTTATAGCGGGTAGTGGCGATGTAGGCCGTGGCAGGATCATGGGGAGAAAGTTCAATCGCATTGATCAAGCATTCCTTCAGATCCTTGGGTGTGACATTGGTCCAAGTTTTTCCATGGTCTCGTGTGAGTTGCACCAGCCCATCATCTGAACCAGTCCAAATCGTACCAGCTATATGTGGACTTTCGATGACATAGGCAAGGGTGCCGTAATTTTCTGCTCCCACTGCTTCATTGGTGAAAGGAACGCCTCCTTTGCCTTGCTTGGACTTTTCGTTGCGGGTGAGGTCTGGAGATACTTCCTTCCACGTTTTGCCCCAGTCCTGGGTTTTCAGGAGCACCTGCGCACCATGGTAGAAGGTATTCGGTTCATGCTGGGACCAGATAATCGGAGCATTCCAGTTGTACCGGTACTTCATGTCTTTGGCATCCATGCCGAGGTATTGGATGGGGGCTGCCATGATGTTGGTGGACCCTTGTGTCTTCATATCGAGCACCTCGATGGTGCCTTGGTAACTACCTCCGAGTACGTAGCGGGGATCGTTTGGATCAAAGGCAAGGAATGCAGACTCACCTCCTGCAGAATTGTTCCAATGCTCCTGGGTAATTCCTCCACGGCCTAGGCCTATGCTAGAAATCACTACTGAAGTATTGTCTTGCTGCCCACCGTAAATGCGGTAGGGGAACTGGTTGTCTACATTGATGCGGTAAAACTGTGCCGTGGGCATGTTGCTCTGCGTAGACCAAGTTTTACCACCATTGAAGGAGATGGATCCTCCACCATCGTCTGCTAAGATTAGGTTGTTGGGGTTTTTAGGATTGATCCAAAGGTCATGGTAATCCCCATGTGGGCCTGAAATATCTTCAAAGGTTTTGCCTCCATCGATAGAAACTAGGAATGGGGCGCTCTGTACATATACTTTGTGCTCATTGACAGGATCGGCAAAGACTTCGATGTAGTACCAAGCGCGTTGCGTCAATCTGTTGCTCTTGTTGATTAGGGTCCAGCTTTCACCTGCATCCTCGGATACAAATAATCCTCCTAAATCTTTCTCAGTATTGCTTTCAATCAAGGCATAGACCTTGCTGGAATTTGCTCTAGAAACAGATATGGCCATTTTCCCTTTTTCCTCGGGCAGGCCCTTGTGAATTTTTTTCCAGGATTTACCCGAGTCGGTGGATTTATACAATCCTGATCCAGGGCCTCCAGATTTCACTTGCCAAGGAAACCGCTGGTGCTCCCACATGGCGGCGTAGAGAATTTCTGGGTAGTTCATGTCCATGGATAGTTCCACTGCGCCGGTCATGTTATCTACAAACAGGATTTTTTCCCAAGTCAGGCCTCCATCTATGCTTTTGTACACCCCCCGTTCCTCGTTTGGAGCATGAAGGGCTCCTTGGGCAGCCACATAAAGTACATCCGGGTTGCTCGGATGAATTTGAATTCGAGAGATGTGTTGGGTTTTCTCCAAACCAAGTTTTTTCCAGGTTTTTCCAGCATCGGTGGATTTGTAAACCCCATCCCCGTAAGAGGTCATGACCCCTCTAGGCGCATGTTCACCCATTCCTACATAGACGATGTTGGGATTGCTTTCCGCTACGGCTACGGCTCCAATAGAGCTGGTAGCAAAAAATCCATCCGAAATATTTTTCCAATGTTGACCTGCATCGCTGGTCTTCCAAAGTCCTCCACCCGTAGTACCAAAGTAATAGGTCAGCGGGTCTTGGAGTAGACCTGTGGCTGTGACGGATCTTCCTCCCCTAAATGGACCGATATTTCGGTATTTGATAGGAAGGGAGGAGTCAAAGGTTTGGGAATTCGCACTGAGTGTGCTTAATAAGAACAGTATAAGAAAAATTCTTTTCATTTTACAACAAGATAAATCGAACTTAAATCTAAGTAAAAGCAGGAGGAAAGAACTAAAAATAAAGTTGATTTTACTTTGAATTCTTTAAAAAATCCTCGTTTTGGTTAATTCCTCCATTACCCAATTGGTCCGTGCTGCAGAGATTCCGGTACTAGGACAAATTCCTTTGCCAAGTAATTCTTCTACGATGCTTTGGATTAGTGGGCGCTGGATGTGCATGGGAAGTTCTAGATGAAAATAAAGTGGATTTTGATTCGGTCGAAGAAGGGTAAATGCCCCTTCTCCAAATGTTGCAAAACGAATTTACCCTTTAGATCCGTCAATCACTATTTCGTCAATTTCTGAGGCGGCTGAGCTGGTAAAACACCAGTTTCCAGTACCGATTACCCCGTTTTCAAAGACAAAGCTGCCTGTTACCAAGTCTTCGGCAGGATAAGCCTTCGCTTGGTTGGTAGAGAAGCCCATTGCATGCCTGATTTCGCCAAAAAAGAAATCCAATAAATCCAGTTGGTGGGAGGCTAGGTCGTAAAAATAACCACCCCCTGCGATTTCGGGAAGGACACGCCAGTTTTCTTCAGAGTTGCTCACTAAGTTGGGTGTAAGAACTTGTTTCAGGTTGATGTGTACTGTTCTCACAGCCCCAATTTCACCCGTTTCAAGGAGCTCTTTAATTTTTAAAAAATGGGGGAGCTTTCTTCGGTAATAGGCAACGAATAAAGGCACTTCTGCTTGTTTGCATGTCTGAATCATTTGCAGGCATTCGGCATAGGTGCGTGCCATTGGCTTTTCCACATAGACGGGCTTTCCCGCCGCTGCCGCCAGTTGGGTAAGTTCCAAGTGTACATTTGGAGGAGTAGCAATGTAGATGGCATTGACTTCTGGGTCTTGGATAAGATCAGAAGCATTGCTGTACCATTTGGGGACGCCATGACGCGCTGCATAGTCTTTAGCTTTCTCTGGATTTCTCCGCATAACAGCCACTAGCCTGCTGTGTAAGATCGTGTTCATCGCTGGAGCGGATTTGAGCTCGCATACTTTACCCACGCCTACTATTCCCCATCGAACTTCTGTATCTGTTAATTTGGGCATATTATTGGAATTGAATTGGGTATGAAAATTTAGTAAACTTGGTTAAAGATTTAGACCTGCCCAAGTCTTTAATCTGGTTAATTTGGCGTTTTTGAATTTATAAAAATGAAAAAATTACTGTTGCCTACCTTATAAAAATTAATCTAAAAGCATCTTTTCAAATTATCAGCGGTGAAGGTCTTTAATTCAGGATAACATTGGTTGTAATTACATGACTCATCGGTACCTCGCCCCATCTATAACCAAGCTGAGGCCAGCCTGGAATATCACAAGTCCCAAAGTGCCTGTATAAAACCATTCTTCTCCCCCTAATTTTTCCACTCCAGCATGAATGCAAATAGATAGTCCTGAGCCTGTGAGCAGTAATCCTGCCACAGACTGGATAAACCAGCGTTTTTTATTTTTTTTCATTGCCCTTTTCCTGTTTAAAATTGAGTAATCATGGCCATCCCTCTTTCTTCGAATGAGTCCATACGCATCAAGGCTTCGGCTGCTGCTTCCAGCGAAATTCTTCTTCCAATCAATTGCTCAGGAGCTATTTTATGATCCAAAATCATTTGCATCATTTCTGGATATGCATGTGCCTGCATGCCATGGCTCCCTAGAATCTCCAGTTCCTTGGCGATAACCAAGTGCATGGGAACAGGTGGATTGGCTTCGCTTCCTGCCAAAAGCCCAACTTGGATGTGTTTTCCGCGTTTCCTGAGACAAGAAATTGAGTTGTAGCAGGTTAATTTGCTTCCCAAGGCGTCAATGGAAACATGGACACCTCCCTTGCTGAGGTCCATAATAGCGGTTGAAACATCGGTTTGGTTCCTTGCATTCACCAAATAGGCTGCCCCTACAGCCTTGGCAAGTACTAATTTCTCTGGATCGATGTCCACTGCAATGACTGTTGCGCCTAGCGCAGTAGCGATCATGATGGCAGATAAGCCCACCCCTCCACATCCATGGACGGCAACCCATTGTCCTCCACCTACCTTGCCTTGCGCCTTTACCGCACGAAAAGAGGTGGCAAACCTGCATCCCAAACTTGCAGCAGCTTCGAAACTAATGGAGTCGGGTAGGTCTACCAGGTTGCTGTCCGCCCGGTGTACGGCTACGTATTGAGCAAAGGAACCCCAGTGTGTAAATCCAGGCTGATACTGATCGTCACAGATCTGCTGGTTTCCGCTGCAGCAACTTGGGCAGGTTCCACAAGCACAAACAAAGGGGATTGTTACACGATCCCCAATTTTCCAATTTTTAACCCCTTTTCCTACTTCAGCAATTACACCGGCAAATTCATGCCCTGGAACATGTGGAAGCACGATATCGGGATCATGTCCCATCCATCCGTGCCAATCACTTCGGCAAATCCCAGAGGCTTTCACTTCAAGGAGAATGCCTTGCTCGGGAGTACCTGGGTCGGGTACTTGGGCGACCTTTGGGGCTTGCCCAAAGGATTCAAAGACTAAGGCCTTCATGCACGGAAATTTTATGATAAGTAGAGATGAAATATGCATAAAAAAACCGTGAGAATTTGTCTCACGGTTAAATTTTATAGGCTTATACGAATTAAACCTCAAATCCTGCTCTGTAGGTTCTGCCGACAAACTGATTGGCTTCCTCCAAGTTGGTGATCCGCATATTTTCACCGTCCCAGAGCAACTTTCTACGGCCAAAGAATTCTTGCTGGCCCTTGCTGTTTGGTTTGCGAAGCATGAAACTTCGGATAGCAAGGTTACCCATCAATACCGTTTCGGTCATCGGTCCTGCATAGTCGAAGGAAGAGGTGAGGCCCTTGTGTTCTTTGGAGCCAAAACCAGCCTTGCATGCATCCACCCACTTCCTTTGGTGTCCATATTCAGGTTCCGTTCCCTCGATACGGTCAGGCCCAAATTCTTTGGTGCCATCGTAAAGGTAAAGCTTCGGCATCAGTGGGGAGCTGTCGTTGATATTATGGGTAATGATTCCTTTTTCACCGATCATCATGACTCCATTTGCGGAGTTGGCACCACCAAGATCGTGGTCTGCAGGAATGACATCCGGGTGGGAAGGCCGAATTCCACCATCCATCCAGGTCATTTCCAGAGGAACCGTATTTTTGCCCGTTGGGCCATAATGTAAGGTGATGAACGAAGAAGCTGGGCAGCCTGCTGGATTGTAGTCGGGAGTCCACATTTGGGAATAGACCGAACCTACTGAACATTCAGCATCAAGCGGGTACTGGAGGCCAAGCATTCGGAAAGGGATATCCATCAAGTGGCATCCCACGTCTCCGAGTGCGCCAGTTCCATAATCCCACCATCCTCTCCAGTTGAATGGATGCAAGTTGGGGGTGAAGGGAATTTCAGGGGCAGGGCCTAACCAAAGGTCCCAGTCCATGTCTGAGGGCTTATTGCTGGGGTCTGCTTTAGGGAAGGCACCTCCTTGAGGCCAAACGGGACGATTGGTCCAGATTTGCACCTTGGAAACTTTTCCAATTTTATCGGAGTCCATCCATCCTTTGATCATGTCCATGAGTGGATTGGAAGCTCCTTGGTTTCCCATTTGGGTGACCACTTTTTTATCTCTTGCCAGCTGGGTGAGCAGGCGAGCTTCTCGGATGTTG
>SXYU01000128.1 GCA_005788235.1 Cytophagales bacterium | reverse complement strand
GAAAAATCTTCGGTAACAAAAATCATCACTGCCTTTCCCTGCCGCAGCTCCTCATACCTGCTTTGTTTCAAATCAAACACATTGATCTCAGCAGTTCCTTGGTACCAGTAGCTTGCAAATTGGCTTTCTACCACCCCTTCTCGACTTTCTGGAGCACAGGAAACTAATCCAACTGTACCTAAAAAAAGAAATAAAGATACAGGTAGTATTAATCTAGCTAGTTTTTGCATGGGACAGGAAGCCAAGAGTGGAACAATCAGTGGCAGCTATCGAAAGGGCCGCCAATACTTAAATATCGTGAAAATAATTTTATATCCGGCGCCAATAACCCCTTTCACCGTACCACTCACTTTCGAAACACCAATTCGCTTTCGGTACTGTACCGGCACTTCCTGATACCTCAGTCCTGCTTTATGCGCCTTGATTTGCATCTCAATGGTCCATCCAAAATTCTGATCCACCATTCCCAAGGCGAGTAATTCTCCCCAATGAATCGCCCGAAAAGGTCCTAAATCAGAAAAATTGGCACCATACATCCAGCGCATCAGCGTAGTAGCTAGTGCATTGCCAAATACTTGGGGAAAAGTCATGGACCCCGCTTCCCGCTCCCCCATAGGACGAGACCCTAGTACTAGTTCGGCCTTTCCTGTGACAATAGGTGCAATCAACAACTCCAATTCCTGCGGATAATCACTGTAATCCCCATCCAAAAACACCAAAATATCGGGTTGAACTTCTTGCTGCTTGATCCAATCCATGGCCGTCATACAAGCCTTTCCATAGCCTTTTTGGGGCTCAAATACCACTACCGCTCCAGATGCCTTTGCCACCTCAGCGGTGCGATCGGTAGAATTATTGTTGGCCACCACGACATGGCGCACGAGTGTAGGAATATCACCGATCACTTTAGCGATAGACTTCTCCTCATTGAAAGCAGGAATAATTACGTCAACAATTGAAGGGGTGTTCATAACAAACATTAGCGTGTGCGCAAAGAGGAAATAAATACGAGGCAATAACCCAAGGCCAATAGGCCATGAAAGGGAAGAAAAAGGAAATTGCCCTTGACTATTCCCAAGACGAACATTCCTCCAAACAAAAGCCCCATCACTCCTTCTAGCCAAGTACTCATGGGCAGAACCCGTAGTCGGTAGGCGTTGGCCTGAAGAGAGACACTACCTGCTTCCAGGTTGAATTTAGGCGTGCGGATAAAGGGGGATTTTTTTCCAGTTAAGCCTTCCAGTACAGCCTGGGAATTGTGCAGAGCTAAACCCATAGTTACCGAAAAAAAGAGCGGTAACTTCCACGAAGCTCCGACAATGGACTTCCAAGAATACTGCTGCGCAGTAAGGTAGGATACCAAATAGACCCCCGCTACAAGTACAAACCCAATCATGGAAACTCCTGAAGCCCAAAAAAGGGCCAAAGGAATCAACTTCAGCTGCAGTCCCCACCACAGCCCGATGCTGCAAAAGCTTGTCAAGAGAATGGCAATGAAAATGGCTGAATTGAAGAGATGCGCAAAGGCATGAAATTTAATACCCATGGGATGTTTTTCTTTGAAAACCTTCCCTGCATGTTTGACCGCACATTCGGCCCCGCCCTTAGTCCATCGAAATTGCTGAGATTTAATTGCCGAAAGAATCGGCGGCAATTCTGCTGGAGATTCGATTTCAGGTCGATACACAAACTTCCATCCTTTTCGCTGAGCTCGGTAACTCAAATCCAAATCTTCGGTGAGCGTGTCATCCTGCCAGTTTCCCGCATCTAGAATGCAAGCTTTTCTCCAGATCCCCGCTGTCCCATTGAAGTTGATAAAGGCTCCTTGCTGATTTCTTCCCGACTGCTCAATTAAAAAATGGGCATCCAAGGCAAAAGCCTGCAGTTGAGTCAAAAGAGAATAATTCTGATTGAGATGCGTCCAACGACTCTGCACCATACCCACTTGAGGGGTGAAAAAATAAGGCAAAGCCTTGATCAGAAAATCGGAATCCGGTACAAAATCGGCATCAAAAATCGCAATAAACTCACCTTCAGCAGAGGGTAAGGCTTCTCGCAATGCCCCTGCCTTAAATCCTTGCCTATTGCTGCGGTGAAGGTATTGAAAATTGACATTTGAATACGTCAACACCTTGTCCTGAATCAGATCCGAGGTCTGGTCCGTGCTATCATCCAAAATCTGGATTTGAAGCAAATCATTGGGATAATTGAGTTTGGCTACTGCATCAATCAGGCGCTCGACTACATACAGTTCGTTGTAGATGGGAAGCTGTACCGTGACCTTTGGCCAAGGGTTGGAAATGAGGTGTGGAACCTGATTTTCCGTTTTTCCAAACTTAAAAAAATGCAGCAACAAATTCCCCTGTGCCAGGCTGTACAGGAATATAAAACCCATCCCTAGAAAATAGAGGCCAGCACAGATATACACTAGTACCATTTAGGATCTTAATTTGATGGAATCGTTGCCGATTAAGATCGGAAACTCGTGAATACGTCCCTCCTCGGAACCATTTTCCAACTTCAATACTCCACGTGGACAAACCGAAGCACACACTCCACAACCCACGCAAGAGGAACGCACGATATTTTGACCTTGCTGCGCGTAAGCCCGCACATCAATACCCATCTCGCAGTGGGTAGAACAATTGCCGCAGGAGATGCATTGCCCGCCATTCGTTGTGATGCGGAAGCGAGATTTAAATCGCTGCACCAAACCCAAATACGCTGCTAAGGGGCAACCAAACCGACACCAGACCCTATTCCCCATGAAGGGGTAAAAACCTGTCCCCACCACCCCTGCGAAAGCAGATCCAATCGCAAACCCATAAAAAGAATGCAATTGATTCGTCACCTGGCCTAAAAGACTAAAGGAAGAAAAATAGTTGACAATGGTCAAAGAAGTCATGACTACCGCCAAGGCAAGTACCCCGTGGATCATCCAACGCTCCCACTGCCAAGCCTTCAAAGACTTATCCGACAGGTGACGAAACCCATCACCTACTGTCTCTGCCAATCCTCCACAGCCACAAACCCAAGAACAATACCAGCGTTTGCCGTAGAAGTAGGTAAACACAGGGACACCAAGTACAATCAATAAAATTCCCCAGATTAACATGAAAAGTCCCAGTCCCCCACTTGACAGAAAAGTATCCATCTGGTAATCGTAGAAAAAATCATAATCTAAAGGCCAAATATTCTTAAAATCAAAATAGGGCTTGTTCAACAAAACAAGCACTTCTGGAATAAGGAAGGCAAAGGCGGTTTGAAAGAATACCACCGAAGCCGTGCGCAGTTGCTGGTACTTGTTGTCCCGGTACTTCAACACCATCCGAATTCCCATCACACCTATCGCCAAGGTGTACACCAAGCCATACAAAAACCATTGGCTGGCAGGACCACCGGACAAAAATTGAGCAATGGGTTCCACCATCCAGACCAAAGGGCTTAAGTAGGCGGGAAACCAGTACAAAATCACATAAAAGCCAATCAGGTAAGTTCCTGTAAGTATACCCAGTACCCCTCTATTCTTGAGCGAAGAGTGAAATACTCCGGTATGCGTCAAACTTGCATGCGCAGGACCAGCTCCTGCAAATTGAAACAATACTCCTCCCAGCACCACAAGTCCTATCGACAAGGCCAAACTGGTCCAAGGATGTGCACGAGCAGGCCCATCGCCAGCAGCTTTGGCCAAGGCAAATCCATAATCGTCCCAGATCACTTGATCCCAGGCTTGCTTTGATTTCAATTCCTCGTTGTAAAGGTCAAAATTGGACGAATAAGCAGTTAAAAAGGCATGGGTGGATGGATAAACTTGTCCATACATGGGCTGCAGGAGTTCTGCTAAAGTTTCCCGATGGGTCTCTTTGACTTGATCCAGAACTAAATCTTCTGTTAAGCGATAACTGCTCAAAAACGGTAGTACCGTAAAGACCAACATGCCTAGTAGAAACAGAACAAGACCGATACCTTGAATGACTCTCATTGACTTACTCCGAATAATTTTTGGAAAAAGGATTTTTTTGAGGGTAAGAATACACCTCCAAATTGCCGTTGATATGCGGCTTGAATCTCCAAGTGGTAAGGTGCATAAAATTCCGGATCGAATACCCCCTTACCTAGCTCTTGCATGACTTTTTCTCCAGACCACTTTTCGCGAATGGCTCGATCACAGAATTCATGACGCAAACGAAAGCCAAGGTTTAATACGCCTAAAATTTTCCCTTCTTGATCCATTGCCATGCGAAAAGAAACTTTTCCATCTCGATGTTCCCAGTAAAAATCTCTTTCTCCATCCACTTTTTCAGGTGATACCCATCCATAGGTTTGATATTCAATGGCAAAGAACTTCGCAGAATTGAACCATACTCCAGGTTGGTAGGTCACCGGCTTATGGCAAAAAGAATAGGCCAAGGTCTCCCCTTGCATTCTGCCGGTGTACCAAACTTGCTCCAAAGTCCGTCGACCTGGCCCTGGGGGCTGATCAAACTCTGCACAATCGCCGATGGCATACACATCAGGCAGCGAACTTTCAAAATATGTATTGACTTTTATCCCATTACCAATCGCTAGGGAGGTATTTTTTAGAAAATCGACATTCGGTGTCACTCCTGTTGCAATTCCTACAAAACTGCAAGGGATTTCCTCTCCTGAACTGGTCACTACCGCTCGAGCATTTCCATGCGCATCGGATAATATTTCTTTCAACTCTGTTTCTAGGCGTAGATCAATGGAATTCTGTATGATATGTTTTTGTACCAAATTTGCTTCAGCTTGTGGGAGAACCTGCTCCCAAAATCGATTTTCTCGAACCAAGAAGGTGACTGGAATTTTCTTGTAGGTCAGCATTTCAGCCAATTCAATTCCAATCAATCCCCCTCCTACAATCACCGCATGCTCCATAGGTTGACTTGTAATTGCTTCCATCGTCTCCAAGTCTTGCTTGGTATACAGTCCTTGAACTCCTTTCAGATCCTGCCCCGGCCAACCAAAGAAGGCGGGTTTAGAACCAGTAGCCAAAACCAAAATATCGTAATTGAGGGTTTCTCCAGAATCAAAAACCAATGTTTTGGATTCAAAAGTGATGGTTTTGACCCAAGCTTGCTTGAGATCTATTCGATTTTTCCTCCAAAAATGGGGTTCATACGGCTGCGTATGTTCCCATTTCATCTGCCCCATATACACATACATCAGGGCCGTACGAGAGAAAAAGTAAGGAGATTCTCCAGAAATCACGGTAATTCGAGCTTGATCATCCCCCTTTCGTAGGTGTCTAGCAAAGGTGATGCCCGAAATGCCATTTCCAATTATCACAAAGTGACGAGAACCCATAGACTAAAGTTGAACTTAAACTTACCTAAAAATTCAGCTTACTCGTTTAAATTCCAATTGTAATCTAGAAAGGAGATGCGGGCATTCGGTGAAATCTTCACTTTCGAATAGCGGTTCAAAAATTCGATTAGAGTACCTTTTTTGGTGAAATCTCCTTTAAACCAAGAAAAAATGGAAGATAGTTGGGCAGATTGACTTGAAATTTTATTTCGACTTGTGTCGTTGATAAAGGTTGTCGTCACGCGCGTCAATTGATTTTCAAGATTGGCAGCCCCAAATGCTTCGTTCAACAACGGTGGACAAGATACCGAAGCACAGTTGATGGCAAAATGAATTCGTGGCTCCTCAAATTCTTTCCTCAAGATACTGTGCTCTACCTCATCCAAACTCATGTCTACTCCAGCAATTTTAAAAAACTTGTAATGCCACACGTCTTTGATAAGTGGGATTTTTATTCTTGGCCCTAAGTCGCGGATGCTCTTGGTAGGATAAAAATCAACAATCAACTTCACTGTATACGCATTGTACACGTTGATCCAATAAGCAAGTTGCTCATTTTTAGACCATTTATTTCGATCTGGAGCATTCTCAGAAAGCAATTTGAGGTAACTTTCCAATTTTGGTTTTTCTCGAATAAAGCCTTTGTAATCCACCTGACCGTTGGGTTTGACATGAGCTTTTAGTAACTCATTCCAAAGTTGATGGCTAGGCGCTGTGCTACCCGCTTTTCCCACTACTGGGCCATGGCAGCATACAAGAACGAGAAGCAACAGCAGGGAAGAGATTCGAGAAAATAAAGTCATGTGCAGTTAAGAAATGAAGTTTTGTATTATGGTTCTGTTGGACTGAATGAAGTCAGTACACTTTTTCTCCTCTGCTCAGCCAAACACTCCAAGGCTTGGAATAGGTATGCACTTTTAGCGTTGGCTTTCCATTGGCAAACACGGTACGCCCCTCATTTACCCAATGAAGGATCCCACCATAAAGATTGTATACTTTTTTAAACCCAGCTTTTTGAAGTGTTTTTCCAATCTCCTCAGAACGTGCACCTACAGTACAATAAATAAGCACTGGCTTATTTTTATCTAATTCAGCGACTGTTTTCAAGGTAAAAGTTTCATGGCCCACCCATTTTGCATGTTGCAAATGGCTGACCTGATATTCCACTTTTTCTCGTGCATCCAATACTTGATAGGTTGTTAGATCCGTGATTTGCTCAGGTTTGACCACTGGGAAACTTGAATCATACAAGCCCTTTAAAAGCGTTTGATAAGGTAAAGATTGACCAAAAGCCTGCAATCCCAAAAACAGGAAACAACACAAGAAGGAAAGTCTAACTGAAGTCATAGAAGCAAATTTAATCAACTAACTCCAATTGAACCCTTGAAGTTCTGACTATGCATAAAAATCTGAAAGTCGAACCAATCCTTTCTTGTTTTTAATTCTAATTTTCTTGCCGTCAAGCTCAATTAATCCATCTTTTTTAAATTCAGACAGCAACTGAATCGGTGATTCGGCGGAAAGAAATATTCGGATTCTATAAAGAAATAAAGAAAAAAGGGAATGCTTGCGTGAAACACAAAGATTGCAGGGAAAAGTTTAAATTTTAGCTTGAATTGAATTATTTAGCCTGGGATAGGAGGTAAGCACTTTTGCTGCATAAATTTTCCTTCTCTCTCCACATATCCCATAAAAATATGTCCAATTCCATTGCTGAGTGCGATAAATGGGCATTTCAGGATTTGGTTGTAGGCGACAGCTTGGTAGAGTACTTTTTGGTTGATCTCCACCTCTGGGGCCTTGCATTCAATCAAAAAGTAAGGAAGACCCTGTCGATCAAAAACCAATAAATCAGTCCTTTTCTGTAACCCGTTATACACCAATCCTTTTTCACTAGTAACCAATCCTTTTGGAAAATTTTGGTGATCAATAAGAAATCGAATCCAATGTTGTCGTACCCATTCCTCTGGGGTTAGTAACAAATGTTTTTTGCGCAAAAAATCAAAAATAAATACCTGATCTCCTTTTTTGAGAAGTTGGGGTTCGAAAGCAGGTAAATTGAGTTCAGGTAAGGAAATCACAGAGAGAATAGTTGGTTTCCAATGCAACTTATGGCTTTTTACCTAGAATTCTAGTTACTTCTTGGCGCCATCTGCATCCTTCAACTCAAAGTTTAAATAAGGACCAATTTTGCTTACCCACTCTGCTTTAAAAATTCTAATCTTCAGCAGGTCATCTAATTGGAGGAAGGGACCATGTTGCAGGCGATAGGCAACTACCACTTTGGCTTCTTGGTAACTGATATAAGGATGGGAAGCCAATTCTTCAACGGTGGCACGATTGATGGAAAGCTTGCGAATGGGGGCAGCGTCAAAATCAAAATACTCCCAAATGACCGGAATGACCTCCGGCTTGAGCCCATAGACCTCATTTAGCTGGGCTATTTGAGTAAAACCGCCTAGCTTCTCCCGGTACTTAATGATCCTTCCTGCAGTCAATGCGCCGATACCGGGCACAATTTGCAGGAGCACGGAATCTGTTTCAGAAAAAGGCAAGCGTTGAATGCGTTCCGAAACTTTAGGTGAATGAGAACGGGTGATCGTATCCTCGACATTGAATGTCAGTAATGGGGATACCGAAAGTAGAAACCCAGCCTGTTCTAAACTATCCACTTCAAGGAGATACTGCTGATATATCTGCGAGGCCTTTTGATTTTTTGCCCAAGCAAGCACATAAGAGGCAATCACTAACGCCATCAAAAATGGAATCAAAAGCAAAAACCCTCGAGATTCCTTTGCTGAAAACCCAAGATGGGTTTTACTCCAAAAAATTACACGCTGCCACATGGAATATAGTTGAAAAAGTATTTAAACTGAAGTTACAGGTTGTAGGACTTCAAACCAAATGTAGGGACGACTTGTGGATTAAAATTATTATTTAGATTGATTTTAAATTAGAGAACTCTTGCAAGAAAGAAACTTTTGAGGGAGCTTCAACTGTTAAATTTGCAGCCTCATAAAGTTAAGATGCAGACCAGATTTAGAGTTGTCAGTTTATCCCATAAAAGTGCTCCCGTTCATATCCGGGAGTTAATTTCCTTGGATGAAGTGGCTATTGAACGTCTACTGCTCAAACTCAAGGAATTTTTTAGTGTAACAGATGCCTTAGTGCTCTCGACCTGCAACCGAACTGAAGTATATTATTGCCACGAATTGGATCTCAGTGTTGAACTGATCAAGTTGATTGGGATCGAAAGAGGATTAACTGACGCAATTAGCTATCTCGGTTATTTTCAAGTTTTAACTAACGAATCGGAGGCAGTAACTCACTTATTCCGTGTATCCATGGGCCTTGAGGCGCAAGTGATAGGAGACATTCAAATCTTAAATCAAGTAAAGAGGTCCTACCAAACTTCAGCTAATCTAGAGCTTGCTGGTCCATTTTTGCATCGCTTGATGCATACCATTTTCTTTACCAACAAACGGGTAGTCCAAGAAACTGCATTTAGAGATGGTGCTGCTTCTCTTTCTTATGCCACGATTGAATTAATTGAAAGCCTAACCCAAAATATTTTCCAACCTAGAATTTTACTAATTGGTGTAGGCGAAATTGGAGAGGATGTAGCCAGAAATATGGTGCATCTCCCCAGTGCACAAGTAAAAATTACCAACCGAACCCTTGCCAAAGCAGAAGAAATTGGGGGTCCATTTGGTTTTGAAGTCATTTCATTTGAATCCTGCCTTACCGCCATTGAAGAATCAGATGTAGTGGTTTGTTCGGTACGCATGTCCGAACCTTTTCTTACCAAGCAATTGATTAAGGGGGTCAACATCCCAAGCTTCAAGGTCCTGATTGACCTTTCTGTACCGCGAAGCATTGAAACTTCAGTTGAAGAACTACCAGGGATAGTCCTTTACAATGTGGATAATATCCGGAGCAAAGCTACGGCTGCGCTACAAAATCGACTGGAATCCATCCCTTCAGTTGAAGCTATTCTAGATGAATGTATTGAGGAGTTTGGTGCTTGGCAAAAAGAAATGGTTGTATCCCCCACCATCCAAAAACTAAAGCAGGCTTTGGAGAAAATTCGCCAAGAAGAAATGAGTAGGTATTTGAAAAATGCGGATGAAAAAGAATATTTGTTAATTGATAAGGTGACCAAAAGTATGATGCAAAAAATACTGAAGGTACCCGTGGTTCAGTTGAGAGCTGCCTGCCAGCGTGATGAGGCAGCAGAAATGGTTGAGCTTATTACAGATCTCTTTGACTTAGAAAAGTCAAAAACTGAGAATGAATAATTTTTACGGTTGATACCCTAAGGTAGAAATCCATTAGTTCACTATCCTTTTATCAAAATGCCATGAGAAATCTGTTTTACCCAGTTTTAACAAGTTTTCTAATCTTGGCGACTCCTAGCCTAGGACAAACCTGGAAAGTCTACGACCTTAGTGGAAGCCTTCAGTCCAGTGCAGACTTTCAGGATATCGATTTACTTGGTCAATCCGTGAGTGTAGGAAAAAATCCAAGCGGGTTATTTCTGCTGTCCCCAGATTTAAAACCAGTGGTAGACCTCCAAGGTCAGGAAGTAGTGCAATACCTAAAGCCATGGATTTTAGTCAAAGGGCCCAAGGGAATTGGAGCATTCCATGAATATGGGCAACTTGCCCTACCCTTGGAGTACGAGGAAATCCTTACCTACACCAATCGCCTATTGGCTAGAAAAGGCAAAGAGTATTGGGTATTTGAAAAATCTACGGGGAAAGTTAAATGGTTGGGAACAGCTGAAGATGCAAAGCTCACACGCAATGGGCAAGTGATCCTAAAAAATCAAGGTCAGTTTTTTTTACCCCTATCCTCAAATCCTGAAAAACCATACGACTTGCTCATTGAAAACGAAAGTAATTTTCTGTTGGCAAAAGAAGCCTCGGGCTTTGGTCTGATCAATCAAGCTGGGGATTATGTCTTGAATCCTGTGCTCGACCAGTTGGAGTACACACGCGGAGACAATTACTTTGCCTTTGATGAAAACCAATACCTATTGATTCGCGGGTTTGAAGAACGTGCTCAAGTGCGCTACAACTCCTACCACAAAATCACCAAAGACGGCAATCTTTTGCTGGAATACATTCACGGCAAATTGAGACGGGTCCTAGAGGAAGAAGGGATTTTACTCGATGCAGTAGGAATGGAATCCGTGAAATTAATTGGACCTGATGCATTCAACATTAAGTTTAGGGGAAATAAATTAGGCCTACTTGGAAAAAATGGATGGTTGGTAACTCCCAACTCGGATGCAGAATGGATTGGTGTAGGTACTGAGGGACTTTTTCCTGCACTTAAAAATGGTAAATATGGTTACTTGGATGCAGCTGGGAAATGGATTATTTCACCTAGTTTCTTGGAAGTTGGGACTTTTTCGGAAAAATTCAGCTCCTACAGAAATAATGCTACCTGGGGCACAATTAATACCGAAGGGAAAATCATCGCTGAGGCGAAATGGGATAAAATAAACAGCTTCATTGGAGGAGTAGCCATCGCTGAATCAGTAAGCAAACAATTTTTAATATTGCCAAATGGCGAACTTGCCTATCCAGAAGGTTTAGATAAGATAGAACGACTAAAAGAGGGGTATTATTTAGTGTCAAGCAACACCAAATCTGGTCTTCTAAATTCGCAAGGTAAGCTCATCATTCCAATCAGTTTTGATCAGATTCAAGTTGAAAATAAAGATTTCTTCATT
>SXYU01000009.1 GCA_005788235.1 Cytophagales bacterium | reverse complement strand
TGGGTTGGCTTTAGTTACACTCTTCGGTAAGGATAGCTCGAGGACTGGTTTCTTGAGGAATTTGATAAACTTCCGAATCAACACCAATAACGGAATCAACCAAAGTAAGTTCAATAGTAATGGGTTTTCCCATTCATAGGATTGAAACGTCTCTGGCAAAAACCAAGACCAAGAAAAAAATTCAACGAGTGACTCTTTCATGGGTGATTTGGTTTAAGGTAGCTTGGTAATTTGCTCGAGCAACTTCTAAAAGGTAAGTGGTAGCAGCACTTGTATCTCCTTCACCGTCGGCATAAATAATCAGATCGATGCTTCGCAAGGCTTTAAATACCTCTTTGTCTTCTAAGGCTGCTGCAATTTCACTGGAGGTCCATTCTTGGATGGGTTGCGAACGCAAATGTTCAAGGTACCCCTTCCAAAGGCCAACCAACTCATCAGCTAGCGTTTGATTTGGGCTCTGCTGCAGTAATTCGGCTAGTTTTTTCCATTTTCGCTCAAATTGTAACCATCGAAGTTTTTCTCTATTTTTTCGGAAGAGGCGCTTGATTCGTTCTGCGAAAACAAAGAAAAGGATTCCAAAGCTTAGCAATATACCCCCAATTACAGCACTAAATACAAACCAGTTGAACGGTTTATCCAAGGGTTGGTACACATTATTTTCTTTGAACTGTAGCTGCTCAGGTATGGAATCTAGGTTGAGTTTTAACTTTAACTCTGCCTCGTTGGTAAAGTAAGTGATACTATCGTATCGGGCTAGTTCAAAGACTGGCAAAGAAAGAAAGGAGGAGGGCTCCAATGAGAAATTGGATAGAAAGTAGATTGCACTATCCAGGGTTACCCCTTTCGAAGTCATCGAAACAAAGGTTTTCTTTTCCAGGAAGACAAATGGAGAGAAATCAAAAGTGGAATCAGGAAAGATTAGCTGTGCTGATTCAGGGTAGTTTGCTTTCAATACAAATCCTACTCGCTCACCAAGCTGGGCAGAATCTTGGGTAAAATAACCGCTTACCTGCACTTTTTGTGCCGAAAGTTGTAGGGATGTGCTAAGAAGGAAAAGTAAAAAAATGCCTCTACCCACGCTTCATTCGTTTATTTCGGTACTTGAATAAATCAATCAAGGGGATGACAATATCTTGTCTCGAATCTATAGCTAAGTAATTGATTTGATTTTTTTTACAGATCTCTTTCAAATGTTCACGTTCACTAGTGAAGGTATCTGCGATTTTCTTGGAAAAGCTACCAAAAACAGTATTAACCCAAGTGGTCCTTCCTCTTTCCTTATCAAATATAGGAACAATCCCCAAGGTTGGGAGAGCAGCTTCCCGTGGATCGGTCAGTTGGATAGCTACCAAATCGTGTCGCTCTGCAAGTGCGCGAAAAGACCGTTCGTAACTCTGATCAATGAAGTCAGAAATAATTATAATAATGCTTCTTTTCTTAATAAGATTCAGTGCAAAGGTGAAAAGCCCATTCAAATTAGTTTTTAAGCTCTTGTTTTCATGGTCAAAAATCCCACGAATAATTTTTACACCTTGAATGTTTCCTTTGGAGGGTAAAATTAATTTTTCTTGTTGATCGGAATAGGAAATCAAACCTACTTGGCTGCCATCGTAAACCGCCGCAAGTGTAAGTACGCCCGCGATTAATTTTCCCTGGTCAATTTTTTTTAGACCCTGCTGACCAATATCTTGACTTCCTGAAATATCTAATAAAAAATAAACAGACTGATCTTTTTCCTCCTTAAAGGTCTTTACAAAGGTACCATGACCCTTGGCAGAAACTTTCCATTCGATGGTTCGTACATCATCACCATACTGGTAAGGCCTCAAATCATCAAACTCTAAGCCAGATCCCTTGAAAAGCGATTGGTATTCTCCTTGAAGGTGATTGTTGGCCACCTTCCGGATCATAATCTCATATTTTCTAAGTTTGCTAAATAGCTGATCCATGCGTAGGATTTGAAATGACTAAGTTAAAGTCTTGAAGCGAAAATTAAAATTTGATTGCAGTTACCTCCGTGGGTTTTATCCGTTAAAAAAACCTAATTTTGAGCTGTGATTTACCGTATTATCTCTTTTCTTTTTCTAGTGCTTGGTCTTTCATGCACGAGCAATTCTTCCCCTCAAGGGGTTCTGGATGAGAGTTTGATGTCATCTATCCTCGTAGACATACAACTCGCGGAAGGGAAAGTCAGTTCCTTGCCTATTTCATACGACTCTTCCCAAGTATTATATTCTTTGCTAGAAAAAGATATTTTTTCGAAACATGGGGTTACAGACTCTACTTTTATTGAAAGTATGGAATATTACCTAGAATCTGCCGAAAAGATGGACCGGATCTATTCCCGTGTCATTGACTCCCTGGTAGTACTTGAATCTAAGTCCAATAAAAAGGAGTAAATCTGATGCTGTATCCAGCCAACCTTGAGCAAAAAATAAATTTTGTAAAGATTAAGGAGCTCCTCAAGGCAGAGTGTACTTCTCCTTTAGGGCAAAGCTTCGTAGATAGCATTTCCTTTTCTACGGATTTTTCCTTGGTACAACGGCTTTTGGACCAAACAGAAGAGTTTCGACAGCTCCTCATTGCTGGTGAATCTTTTCCCACATCTCACTTCACTAATCTGATTCCCTACTTGGAAAAAGCCAAATTGGAGGGTGCTTTTTTGGAGCAAGAAGAATTTCAAGAGGTTAAACTTGCACTTCAAACCCTCAAATCTTGCATTACTTTTTTTCAAAAGTTTGGAGATCCTTATCCAACACTAAAGGCATTGTTGGGCCTTTTGATTGACCTGGATCTCAAACTGCTGCAGGTAATCGATCAGGTGCTGGATGAGAAAGGCAAACTTAGAAGCAATGCTTCCAAAGAGTTGCAGTTGATTCGTACCCAGATCCTGTATGAGGAGGGTCGGCTAAGGAAAGTGATGGAGCGGATATTCAAAGAAGCTCGTGCTAAAGGACTCATGCCTGAGGATGCAACTATGACTATTCGTGGGGGAAGAATGGTGATTCCAATTGCTGCTGAAAATAAGCGCAAGCTTCGGGGCTTTATTCACGATGAGTCTGCAACTGGGCAGACGGTATTTATGGAGCCAGAGGAGGCTCTTGATATCAACAATGAAATTCGCGATCTGGAGTACATGGAGAAGCGCGAGATCATTCGGATACTTACTCGACTTACGGACCAACTTAGGCCTACTATTCCTGCACTTCGTAAAGCTACCAATTTTCTTGGCGTACTAGATTTTGTACGTGCCAAGGCTCGATTTGCTCTTAAAACGGACAGCCATAAACCCATTTTGACTCAAGAAAGATCGCTTTACTGGTTTCAGGCACGGCATCCTATCCTTGAAATTTCGTTAAAATCGCAGGGTAAACAGGTAATCCCACTCAATATTAAATTAGATCCTCAGAAGCGCTTGTTGCTTATTTCTGGCCCCAATGCAGGAGGTAAATCTGTTGCACTAAAAACTGTGGCTCTTTTGCAATACATGTTGCAATGTGGCCTCTTGCTACCGGTACATCCTGATTCGAAGAGTTCTTTATTTGATCATTTCTTTATTGACATCGGAGATGAGCAAAGCTTGGAAAATGATTTAAGTACCTACTCCTCACACCTGATGAGTATGAAGCATTTTACTCAGTTTGCAACTAAGAAAACGATTCTATTCATTGATGAGTTTGGCACAGGTACGGAGCCACAGTTTGGAGGAGCGATTGCAGAATCCATTCTTCTTACATTAGCCAAACTGGGTGCTTATGGAGTAATTACCACCCACTATGGCAACCTAAAACAATTGGCGGATAAACAACAAGGCCTAGTGAATGGTGCCATGCGCTACGATGTCCAAAAATTGGAACCGCTTTATCAATTGGAAATTGGGAAACCAGGTTCTTCTTTTGCTTTGGAAATAGCTTCTAAAATTGGACTTTCCAAAGAGATTATAGCCTATGCAAAGCAACAAATTGGGGAAGAGCGCGTTCGGTACGATCGACTATTGACCCAACTGGAAAATGAAAAAAATCACTACGCCCTTCTATTGAAGGAGGTAAAAGAAAAGGATAAGGTACTTGAGTCGACCTTGAAGGAGTATGGGCAGCTGAAAGAAGCGTTGGAGCAAACCAAAAAACAATACATCCAAGAAGCCAAGTTGGAGGCGAAATCGATCTTGGACCAAGCCAATAAAAAGATAGAGTCTGTAATACGAGAAATTAAGGAAGGGAAGGCAGAGAAGGAGGTGACCAAATTACTCAGGAAGGAGCTTGATGTCTTTAAGGAGGAAGTTAAACCTGAACAAACCACGATCAAGGAGCCCAGTATTCAAGTGGTAGGGGGCCAAATTCGGGTAGGAGACTGGGTTCGATTGAAGGATAATTCAGCCATTGCAGAGGTGATAGCTATAAAAGATAAGGATGTTGAACTTCTGATTGGAGACTTGAAATCCAATGTGAAACTTTCCCGACTGGAGAAAATAGCAAGAGCAGAGGTGAAGAAGGAATTAAAGTCAATTGAAAAAAGAGGGAGCTATCAAACGACAGCTAAGATGATGGATTTTTCCTCCAACCTAGATTTGAGGGGGAAGCGAGGAGAAGAAGTTCTTCCGCTGATTCAAACCTTTATTGACGAGGGAAATATGCTCGGTGTGAAAAATTTAAGGATCGTTCATGGAAAGGGAGATGGAATCTTACGTGAGATCAGCCGTAATTTACTGCGCACCATGCCTCAGGTCGGTAAATTGGAAGACGAGCACCCCGATAGAGGCGGAGCTGGAGTAACCTTAGTTAGCCTCAAGTAGCCTACTTATTTTTTCACTAGGTTAAAGGTGTAATTTCCTGCTAGGGAGGAAGTACCATCCATTCGAGCTCCAGGTACTGTAATTCGGAAGTCAAATCGTAGTGTAGTGCCTGTTTGTGTGAAAGAGATCTCACGCGTAGCCGCAGGTTTAACCCCTGTTAAAACCAATTTATCAAAGTTGGTTCCAGCAAAACTCCAAGTGCCATTGTCATCAAATAATCCTCCTCCATTTTTGGTGGAATAGGCTTTTGATGTACCTGAATTAAGAATTAC
>SXYU01000008.1 GCA_005788235.1 Cytophagales bacterium | reverse complement strand
TCAAGCTGCTCCAAGAGTTTCTTTTCCTTGTCACGAAGCTGTGCAGCTTCCTCATACTTCTGAGATTTGACTACGCGGTTTTTCTCCGCCTTGATATTTTCTACTTCAGACTCCAAACGCAAGATTTCCTCAGGCACATTGATGTTTAGGATGTGTACCCGAGCTCCCGCTTCATCCAAGACGTCAATGGCCTTGTCTGGAAGGAAACGATCGGAAATGTATCGATCCGACAGCTTCACACATCCCTCAATGGCGGCATCGGTATAGATGACATTGTGGTGGTCTTCGTATTTATCTTTGATGTTATTCAAGATTTGGATGGTCTCTTCTGGGGAGGTGGCATCCACCATCACCATTTGGAATCGACGCGCCAAGGCGCCATCTTTTTCGATGTATTGTCTGTATTCGTCCAAGGTCGTGGCCCCGATGCACTGGATTTCTCCACGTGCCAAGGCTGGCTTAAACATGTTGGAGGCGTCCAAAGATCCGGATGCACCACCTGCACCTACTATCGTGTGCAATTCATCAATGAAAAGGATGACATTCGGGGATTTTTCCAGCTCGTTCATTACGGCCTTCATACGCTCCTCAAACTGACCTCTGTACTTGGTGCCTGCTACCAAGGAAGCAAGATCCAAAGTAACTACCCGCTTGTTGAATAAGATTCGGGAAACCTTCTTTTGTACAATTCGCAAAGCCAAACCCTCGGCGATGGCTGTTTTACCCACGCCTGGCTCACCAATCAAAATTGGATTGTTTTTCTTTCTACGCGAAAGTATCTGAGCTACTCGCTCAATTTCTTTTTCTCTACCGATGATGGGATCCAGTTTATCGTCTTCTGCCATCTTGGTGAGGTCGCGACCAAAATTATCTAAAACCGGGGTGCGCGATTTTTCAGCCCCAGGCTTGTTGGCACCGGCTCCAGAAGAGGATGAAGATCCAAATAGCTTGGATCCGTCTTCATCCCCATCTTCGGCTTCTGCTCGTGCTTTGGGAGTAGAACTGCTGTCCGACTGCATTTCAAGCATTTCCTTGATGCTATCGTAGTTGACCTCGAACTTATTTAAAATCTGTGTGGCTATATTATCTTCATCTCGAAGGATAGAAAGCAGCAAGTGCTCGGTACCAATCAGCTGACTTTTGAAAATTTTCGCTTCCAAATAAGTGATTTTCAAGACTTTTTCAGACTGCCGTGTCAATGGAATATTGGCCATATTTTTCACATTGTGGTTGGCAGTACCTTTTACTGCCCGCTCAATCGCAGCCCGCAATTCATCCATGGGAATGCCTAGCTTTTTCAATATGGAAACAGCTACGCCTTCTCCCTCTCGGATCATCCCCAACAAGAGGTGCTCTGTGCCAATGTAATCGTGTCCCAAACGAAGGGCCTCTTCGCGGCTGAGAGAGATTACCTCTTTGACTCTGTTCGAAAATTTTGCTTCCATTTAACCCTTTTCTGATTGTAAGTTGAATATTGAATCTATGATACCAATTTTGTTTTAAAAACACAATTGATTGGCTTATTGTTCGTGTTATTTTTGAGATTTAGACAGCAAATCATCGGCCGCTCCCCCCAAACAGAATAATAAGTCAAGTATCGAAAGATTAGTGGCAAAGTTTGGGCCAAAATTTTGCCTATATGCTGCTTCCCGGTAAAATGGACGATCGACATAACTGACAGCTGGCACAATTTGCCCCCTGAAGTCCATTACATCGGCTGGAAGCTCTTCTTGACTCACTAGGATTAGTTTGACAGGCCAGCGAAGTAGTTTCAGACAGATTGTCAGCAAATTCAAATTCAAATCCCAAAGCTGTGTATCACCTCGCCTGTACGCGACTTCAAAGTATGGGAAAAAGTATTCGAAAAACGGGGACTTTCCATAGCCACTTTGAATTGCTCGCAAGTGGTTATTCACCCAATTTTGCTCGGCACCAATCCGAACCTCATCCAATGGGATTCGAGGTCTCCTTCCTTGAATGGGCACAGACAAGGTATGCACTTTATTGGCAAGTAATATAGAAGTTCGATTGAAATAGGACTGCCGTGTGTAACGGTCCCTAGGAAATAGAAATACCTCATCTGCTCTTCTCAGTACCGTAAAGTACTCCAGGCAAGGGAGGTAATGGAGGTCTAGGGCGATACGTTTCACAGGAATGGGTGGGGATTTAAATTGCTAACGGTCCACGGTCCACGGCCGATTGAAGAAGGAGGTACAATGTACCAATCACACTAGACACAAGATGCAAGAAACAAGAAATTAGACTCAGTTTTATTGATATAAAAATTCTGCCTAAGGACCATGATTCAATCTTTTTTCTTTCGCCTGCCCGCCGCGGTGGGTATCTCGGTTCTTGCTTCTTGATACTTGATACTACCTACTTGATACTTTCTTACCTCTTCCCCATTCCAGGAGGCATCATTCGACTCATGGCCGCCTTAGCACCTCCCATTTTATTCATTTGCTTCATCATCTTGCGCATGTCCTCAAACTGCTTCATCAAGTTATTGACTTCAGTGATGTTTCTTCCTGAGCCATCCGCAAGTCGTTTTCTTCGTCTGCCATCGATGATATCCGGGTTTTGCCGCTCCTTGGGGGTCATGCTGCGAATGATCGCTTCCACGGGCTTGAAGGAATCGTCATCAATATCCAGTCCCTTCATGGCTTTTCCCATCCCAGGGATCATGCCCATCAAGTCCTTGATATTTCCCATCTTCTTCACCTGCTCTAGCTGAGAAAGGAAGTCGTCAAAGTTGAAGTTGTTTTGACGCATTTTCGCATTCAGACGCTTGGCCTCATCCTCATCAAAGGATTGCTGTGCACGCTCTACTAAGGATATCACATCCCCCATGCCCAATATTCGCTGGGCCATGCGGTCTGGATGGAATACATCCAAATTCTCCATCTTTTCTCCGGTGGAGATAAACTTGATCGGCTTATTCACTACGTGACGGATGGAAATGGCAGCACCTCCTCGGGTATCGCCATCCAATTTGGTCAACACTACGCCATCAAAATTGAGTCGCTCATCAAAGGTCTTCGCAGTATTCACCGCATCCTGACCCGTCATGGAATCGACCACAAAAAGTGTTTCAGAAGGATTGAGCGCTTTCTTGAGTTGCTCAATCTCCTGCATCATCGCATCATCCACTGCCAAACGACCCGCAGTATCGACTACTACGGTCTTTTTGCCTGTTTTCTTGGCATAAGCAATCGCATTGCTCGCGATCTGAAGTGCATTTTTATTTTCTGGCTCAGCATAGACCTCCACTCCGATCTGCTCACCCAAAACTTTGAGCTGGTCAATCGCCGCAGGCCTGTAAATATCACAAGCTACCAGCAGCACTTGACGTCCTTGGCGCTTCAGTAAACTTCCAAGCTTACCGGTAAAGGTAGTTTTACCAGATCCCTGAAGACCGGCAATCAAGATCACGGATGGATCGCCACTAAGCTTGATGTCCACCTTGGTGCTGCCCATCAATTTGGTCAGCTCCTCTTGGGTGATTTTTACCAATAACTGGCCTGGAGAAACAGAAATCAACACATCCCGGCCCATGGCCTCGTCCTTGATTTTGTCCGTGACTTCCTTGGCTACCTTGTAGTTGACGTCGGCGTCAATCAAGGCTCTTCGAATCTCCTTTACGGTAGATGCGACATTGATTTCGGTGATTTTTCCGGTACCCTTCAGTGTTTTGAACGCCCGGTCAAGCTTCAAACTTAAATTATCAAACATGCTGCTTCACTGCTATTTCCCACAAAAGTAATGAATTTGAAGGTTTGCACGACAATTCTTCTCGGGATTTAACTGACCAGAAATGGGGTGTTGGACCTACTGCCTTGGTTCCTTGAATACACTACCGAAAAAGGTAACAGATCCCGGTATGGCCTTTCCCCCGAATTCCTTAATTTGCAACTCAAATCGCTGAACTCCTGCATGAAGATTCAATTTCAAAAAGACATCCTTCCCCATCTCCTCGGCATTGCCTTCTTTTACCTGCTCGTGGTGGGCTATTTCTCGCCCCTAGTTTTTGATGGGCAGATCATCTTCCAAGGTGACATTCTGCAGTGGGAAGGTTCGGCCAAAGAGGTGCTGGAGTACCGAGCAGCTACTGGGGAACAAGCGCTCTGGACCAACCGCATGTTTGGTGGGATGCCCACCTACTTC
>SXYU01000127.1 GCA_005788235.1 Cytophagales bacterium | reverse complement strand
GGAATCAAAGGAATCATCCGAATCTATTTTAAATCAGATTTTTATAGGAATTCGAATTAAAGTTTCAGAGCCCCTATTTGATCCTAAAAAATGGGGATTAATGGATTTTGACACGCGTCCCTCCACTGGTTTTGATTTTATTTATACGCTTCCCTTTTCCCATCAGGAGGCTTTAATCGAGTATACTGCCTATACTACGAAAGAACGTAGTGAAGAATCACTTCTGCAGGAACTTCAAGAGTTTATTCGCTTAAAATATGGCCCAATAGCCTACGACATTCAGTTTCAGGAATCTGGAAAAATTCCGATGAGTACCCGAAATTTTTTTAGCCCGGTAAATCCGCACCACATCCCAATCGGAACCGCTGCCGGTTGGACCAAGCCTTCTACAGGCTACACCTTCGCACCCATTCAAGAAAATTGTGCAGCATTAGTTGCTAGTTTGGAAAGAGGTGAACTTACTCGCCTACATTTTCCAAGAAAAAATCGCTTTATTTTTTACGACAACATTCTGCTCACCATCGCACACAGATGGCCAAAAAGACTGCCAAGTCTTTTTCTAAATCTATTTTCCAGTTCTCGTCCCGAATTGGTTTTTCGATTTTTATCCGAAAAAACTACCTTCAGTGAGGAAATTCGCCTTTTATCAGGGCTAAAATTTGGGATTTTCCTCAAAGGGCTACTTCGGTATGGGTCGTATTGAAAACTTATCCAAAGCACTAGGACTCGGAATTGCACTCCTGTTCATCCTCCTTCCTAACCTACCCTTAGCGGTTCAATTGCTTGTTTTTGGCTTAATTTTAGTTTTAGTAGGCATCCCACATGGAGGAATAGACCACCTTATTCATAATCCTAATATTCGTCCCCAAGGCTTGGCTCACTTTATCGGAGGCTACCTTCTACTTATGCTGGTGTATGGACTGCTCTGGTGGCTACTTCCCTTGGCGGCATTACTTGCCTTTTTGGCGATGTCAGCCTATCACTTTGGGCAGTCACACTTCTTGGGAAAAGGCCAAATTCAAACGAAGAAAGGATTGCTTTACCTACTGAAAGGGGCATTCTTCCTTTCTGTAATCCTGTTTGGAGATTGGGAGATGACCCAAGAGATTTTGAGTTCAATCCTATCCCTACAGCTCGATGAAGAAACTAGACTCGCTATCATGGGGGGACTCATGGTCAGTTCTTTGGTTACTCAAGGATTTAATAACAAGCCCTTCAGCTCAGGAGATGCATTGGATTACCTGATCTTAGTTCCGGTACTTTATTTCAGTCCCCTATTGATCAGCTTTAGTATCTATTTTGGCTTTTGGCACTCCATTCCGAGCATGCTGGCAGAATATAAGTATTTGAGTCAAGTACCTGCCTTCGATTCGCCACTAAAATTTGGAAAGCAATTGCTTCCCTTTTCAGGAATAAGCCTGATTGGAATTGGTTTCCTATTGTTTTTGGGACTTGAGTTTCTTGAATCAAACGAACTCTACTTGCTCTTTTTTGTGATGATTTCACTTATTTCACTTCCTCATATCCTCTACATGGATACCTTTTTAAAGGAAAAATTTCAGAATTGACTAGTGGTCAGCATTACCAGAGTACAGGCTTCGAGTACTTCAATACCTACTGCTTTTGCTTTTGAAAAAAAAATAGGATTCTCTGTTCCTGGGTTAAAAACAATACGCTTAGGCCCTAATCCAATCAGGTAATCTATCCACTCCGATTGATTCTGAGGTCCTAAATACAAGGTAAGAGTGTGGATTCCTTCCAAAGCTGGTTTTTGTCGCAAATCCAAAATTTCCTCCCCAAAAACCTTACCCTTCTTGATCCCAATAAGTACAAAGGGAATTCCTTTTGCTTGCAAAAGTTCAGCAGCTCGATAGGCATAGCGTTCAGGATTGTCGGTGGCACCGACCACCAAGGTTAATTTGGACTTATTTGGCTCGTTGCCCATAATTCCGATCACGCTCAAAAGTATCCATGTGACGGTGCTTTTTACTCTCGTAGATGTCTGCCAATGTAATCAGGATACCTGTTTCTTCCACCTCTCCAAACTCATCATTCAACGCGGTGCCGAAGGTTTTCATGGTCGGCGATAAGTTCATGTAGGTATTGATTAAGGGAGGAATATTTTCTCCTAAGGCCCTAATTTGACTATTCAATACCTTGTATCCTTCTTTGTAGTCCAAACCCTCAAAAGGATTTTGCTGCGTTAGGATATTGGTTTCATAGCTTAAACGTAATTTTTCTTTAGGCCATACCAATCCTTGATGATCAGGAAAATAGTAATTCAAAAAGTAAAGAAGTAAATCTCTACCCTCCCGATTGAAGTGGGGATACATGGTTACCTTTCCAAAAAGATACTTGATGTTGGGATGCAAGAGGACGACAGCACCAAGACCGTCCCAAAGGTTGTCCAAACTAAACATGCCCTTACGGTTGTCCAGGCTCGGCTGGTAGTTGGGCTGCACAAAGGACCTACCCAGCTCTAGGGTGTAGGGAAGGTAGTCATCCACAAAAGATGCTGAAAAATCAAAAAGATGAGTGGTAGACAAGCGAATAGACCCATCTGAGCCAAGGGCGTCTTTACAGCAAATCAGTCGGTAGCCTGCTACAATTTCTTCATCGGCCTCGTTCCAAGTAATCAGTTGTTGGTAGCAGGTATCGCTCGTATCGTTCTCATCAAGATCCAATGCCATGCCTGTCCCGCCACCAGCAACTCTAAAAGTAATTTCCCTGAGTCTACCTATTTCTCGAACTACATTGGGAGCATTGTGGTAATCTACTAGGTAAACTAGATTATCCCCATTGTTGGTATAACGAAGAAACCGTTCAGGCGTAAGTTCAGCCTTGATGAGCTCACGAGCTACTGGCGGAATAAGTTCAGCAGCCTTAGTCATTCGATTTTCCAAGTTCATACACTTTCGATTTCATCTCATCTGCCCACTTTGCGTCGGATTTGCTGCTGTCAAAATAGGTGTAGGAAATTGGCTTTCCAAGTGTGATGTGAATTTTGCCTTTTCGCTGCTTGTACATTTCATCGACCAGCCAGAACATTTCGAGGTTAACTTTCAGACCAATTTTTTTTCTAAAGTTGCTTAAATTGTAAAAAAAAGAGGAATTTCTTCCTGAAATATGGGTAGGAATGACATCCAATTTGTATTGTCTGGCTTTTGTAATAAAGCTTTTTTTCCAGAGTAAATCTTTTATTCCATCCTCCTGCTTCCTCGAAACCAGACCTGCCGGAAAAATCAAAACTACATATCCTTGAGAATAAACTTCTTCGATACGCTGGTTTGCTGCAGTAGAATTTTTCCCAAACTTATTAACAGGCACAAAGAGGGGTTCGAAATTGTTGAAGGTCATCAGCAGGTCATTCACGAGAATACGCGCATCTGGACGGATCTTTCCGATAGCCTGCACAAAAGCAATCCCATCCATTCCTCCAAGTGGATGGTTGGATGCGAGAATCACCCCCCCAGTTTCGGGGATATGTTCGGCTCCACTTACCGTCACATCCATCTCAAATTCTTGAATCAGTGCGTTGGCAAAATCCCATCCTTTTTTAGAAAGATGCTTATTCAGCACCGAATTGAGCCACTCCTCGTGCGTTACTCGCTTCACATAGCGAAGCAAAAAACCAGGCATCCACTTCAAAAGTGATGGATTTTTAAGTGAAATGGCCTTTTCAATATCTATAAATTTCTGAGACATAGGGGTAAAAAAGAGCGAACAATTGACCAGCTGACCGAGGATGTTAACAAGTCAAAAATAGAAAAAATCTAGCTTTCTTAGGAGTTCTTAAAAATAGGTTATATAGCTTCCTGAAAACCAAGTACCTTCGTTTGTATTAGTACTACAAAAAAGCCATGAATCTAGTTCTTACAGGAAGTACCTCCGGCATCGGATGGGAAACCCTCCTTGCACTGCTTCCCCAATTTGATCGCGTATTTTTGCCAGTACGAAATATCTCCAAAGCAGAGCGGCTC
>SXYU01000126.1 GCA_005788235.1 Cytophagales bacterium | reverse complement strand
TCAAAGAATCTTGCTACTAAAGAGTAGTCTTGCCTGTTGGAGGGAAGGCTACTCTTTATTTTTTCCTCTTCGCGAGATACCTATTGGAATTACCCCATTCTCCTATTTTTTGGGCCAGAACTTGTTCCGTAAAACTAACTACAAGGTTATTTGTGCACAGTAATCTAAAAAATAATTATATTTTTTTTATAAAAAATTTAACTAATTTAATTATTTAAAAATTATAATTTAACAAAAAAAAGTAAATATGTAAAAAACAAGATTTTTATCATTTCATTATAAAATTAAGTTGGAAATTTTAGTGTATTTGCTAGTCAACTTTGTTAAACGACCTGGTCATGAATCTTGAAAGCAAAGGAATCAGTTTAATTTTTTTAATCTGTTTTCTCATGTCACTCTCCTTATCCATTCAGGGGCAATCTCTTCGCAACGAAAGTTGGGTGGCTATGGGTTCTTCAGCACGGCCTATTCAAGGGCAAGGACTAGTGGTCCAACAATCCATAGGTCAAAGTAGTGTGGCAGGAGTATTTACCTCGGCAACGGCTCGTATCAGTCAAGGGTTTTTGCGAGGAATCCGAGTAGTCCCTACAGAAATCAAACTTCCATTTGAGGTTATCGCCTTTCCAAATTCGTTTACCAATCGCATTTCGTTTCGATTTACGACCGAGCATCAGGAACTGACACAAGTGCGGATCTATGATGGGCTGGGAAAATTGGTTTATGAAGCATCGCATCAACCCAAAAACAATGAGATTCAACTGAATCTATCCTATTTGGCCATTGGGGTATTTGTCGCACATCTAAGATCAGGAAATAAGTTTGTTCAAAGCCGTCTAATCAAAAAACCATGAGAATCTTTTTTTTAACCTGCTTTCTTCTCTTTGCCTTTAGTTTACGGATGACTGCGCAAGAGATTTTTATCAAAACTGGGATTAATTCCACTACCTACGATTTTCGATCTTCGGATGGGACAAAGCTTCTCGACTTCAGCTCAGGGATGGGGAATTCCATCGAAATGGGCATGGGCTTTCCCTTTGTTCCAAAAACAAAAAAGGAAGGAGCTTCAGAAAAAGAGCGTTCCTATTCTCCGAACTGGTTTAAAAATGAAGTTTCCCTCAACCTAGACTCCTTCAATTCCTTTGGGGGGGATCAAAACAACAATTACAGTTGGGAAACGACCTATGGGGGGATTACCAATACCCTGTCATTTTTGGCGCATATCGGAGAGGTGGAACTTGGGGTGCGTGGGCATGTAGGCATTTCTGGAATGCTATCAGGCACTCAGGTGATTAATAATTCTCGTTTTCCGCTGAAAGGCAAAGAGGATTTTCAGGGGGTATTTGCGAGAACTGGTGTTGGGGCTTCTGCTTCCTATCCTGTATTCCAGCGTGCGTTTTTGAATCTTACCTACAGCTATTCAAAAAACTCCCGATTGGGAGGCCCTGAGGAGGAGCAAGTACGCTTTCTTTCCCATGGGGCTTTATTCGGTTTGTACGTTCAATTGAAGTAATATGAAAAAGATTGGTTTTATTTTTTGGATATGGGTGCTAGCGGTGCCTGCATTGGCCCAAGTACCTGGAATTACCTACCAGGCAGTGATCCTAGATAGTCAGGTATTGCCTGGAGAGGATAATCGAGCGGCTCCACTGGGAGACAAGGACTTGTGCCTGAAGTTTGTTTTCAAAAATGGTTCAGGCATAAGTGAATACGAAGAAGTGATTCCCACTCGGACGGATGCCTTTGGAATGGTCAATGTGATCATTGGTATGGGTAGACGTACTGGAGGTGCAGCAACTTCTTTTGCTCAGATCGTATGGAATGCGCAAGCTAAATTTTTAGAAGTGTCTTTTGATAAATCAGAAAGCTGCTCCACGTTCGTATTACTCAGCAGTCAGCAATTTACAGCGGTGCCTTTTGCACTCTATGCGGCCAACTCAGGTACTCCAGGGCCAGCAGGTCCTCAGGGTCCTGCAGGGCTAACGGGGCCAGTGGGCCCCATAGGTCCAGTAGGAGGTAATGGATCTAGTGCTTATCAAGCAGCGGTGGCTACAGGATTTGTTGGAACAGAGGTACAGTGGCTAGCCTCCCTTCAAGGCGTGGCTGGCGCTGCTGGCCCACAAGGGATTCAAGGTCCTGCTGGGAGCAATGGAACCAACGGAACAAATGGATCCAATGGAGTAAGTGCCTATCAACAATGGTTGAATTTAGGAAATACAGGATCTCAAGCAGATTTTATAGCTTCCTTACGAGGTGCACCTGGTGCAGCTGGGGCCACTGGGCCTCAGGGTGTTCGAGGTACAGATGGAGCACCTGGTCCTCAAGGACCAGCCGGTATTGCTGGAGCTACAGGCCCTCAAGGCCCACAGGGGCTTTCTGGAGCCAACGGGGCCAATGGGAGCAATGGTCCAAGTGCTTATCAAGTGGCGGTTAGTACCGGTTTTGTGGGAACAGAATCTCAATGGCTAGCTTCGATAAGGGGTGCTTCGGGTCCAATAGGTCCAGTAGGCCCAACAGGAATACAAGGAGCCGCAGGACCGATCGGACCTGCAGGTCTAACCTGGCGAGGAGCTTGGTCTGCCACAGGCACCTATGTGAAAGAT
>SXYU01000001.1 GCA_005788235.1 Cytophagales bacterium | reverse complement strand
TTTAATCTTTACTTAACCTTATTTTAATTTTTAAGGAATAAAATTTGGTTAAAAACACAAAAGCATAATATCTCAAACACATTCAAGTGACGTATGCAAGTGAAATTGTGAAGCAAAATGACTTTTGTGAAGACTAACTACAAAACCATCATCGTTTCGGATGTTCATTTGGGCACCAAGGGCTCGAAATCCAAGGAAATCGCAAGATTCCTGAAGCAGTTCCACTGCGATAACCTCATCCTGAACGGCGACATCATCGATGGCTGGCAACTGAAAAAGTCGGGTAGTTGGAAGCGAAAACATACCCGATTCTTCAACCGCGTGTTGAAAATGATGGAAAACCAATCCACAAACGTGTACTACCTACGTGGAAATCACGATGATTTTTTAGATCAAATCCTTCCACTTCAAATCGGCAGACTGCAAATTCTAGCAGACATGACCTATGAAAGTAATGGTAAAACCTACTTCATTACCCATGGAGATGTCTTCGACAGCATTACCACTAACCTCCGTTGGATTGCTTACTTAGGGGATGTGGGCTACACATTTTTGCTTTGGCTCAACCGCGTAGTCAACTACTACCGTTACAAAAAGGGACTTCCATATTTCTCGCTTTCCCAATTTGTCAAAGGGAAAGTCAAACAAGCCGTATCCTATGTAGACGATTACGAAACCGAACTCGCCAAAATGGCTAAAGCAAAAGGCTGTGACGGCATCATCTGCGGACACATTCATAAGGCTGAGAACCGCATGATTTATGGCATCCACTACCTCAATTCCGGAGATTGGGTGGAAACCATGAGTGCCTTGACAGAAGACCACGAAGGCAACTGGGAACTAATCTACTTCAACCAGATCGATTTCAAGAAAATGGATACGCATCAAGGGATCTCTATTCCAGCACGAATGGAAGACTTCCCCGAAATAGAACTTCCTCGAGTAGCCTTTGCTGGCATACAGGATGATGAGTTCCAAACTCCAAGTATTCAACGCTAAACCATGCGGTTTTTATTTTTAATTCAAGGAGAAGGAAGAGGACATCTGACACAGGCACTCTCCTTTGCGGCACTACTTGAAAAAGAACAGCATAAATTAGTGGGTGTTGTGGTAGGAAAAAGCCCTAGACGACAAGTTCCCGATTTCTTTCTCCAAAAAATTGGAGTAGCAGTCACGCCGGTAGAAAGTCCCAACTTTGAAACCGACGGATTGGAAAAGAAAATTTTACTTGGAAAGACGATCCGAAAAAATTTGGGGAGAATACCCACCTATTGGACTAGCCTACAAAAAATCCATGCATTGGTACAAGAAACGCAACCCGAGGTCGTGGTTAATTTCTACGAACCACTTGCAGGGTTTTATAACTTATTTTTTGCACCCAAAATAGCATTCTGGGCCATTGGGCACCAATACCTGGAGGGACATCCTGAATTTACCTTTGCTCCAAACCGAGGCTTGGAAAAGTTTCTTTTTCGCCTACACACTCGCCTTACAGCATGGGGTGCATCGGAGCGGTTGGCACTGTCCTTTTTACCGAAGAAAGATTGTAGTGGGGTTCACATTGTTCCGCCTTTACTTCGGCAAGAGATAAAGGAACTGACCGCTTCTCAGGGAGATTTCTACCTAACCTACATGGTCAATCCAGGCTATGCAGAGGAAGTGCTAACTTTTGCGAAAAACAATCCAGAAGTCTACATTAAGGCATTTTGGGACAAAAAGGATGCATCAGAAAATGAATACCCACTCCCCAACTTGAGTTTCCATCGAATCAATGATCAGAAATTTTTGGTAGCCATGGCGGCATGCAAAGGATTGATCTGTACGGCTGGTTTTGAATCGGTTTGCGAAGCGATGTACTTAGGCAAACCCGTCGTCATGGTTCCTATAGCAGGTCAGTACGAGCAAGCCTGCAATGCCTTGGATGGCGAGCAATCAGGAGCCGGAAAAATGGCAGACTTTTTTGATTTTGAGATACTCACTAGCCTTTCCTCACCAGACCCAAGGCATACCAAAGGCTACCAAGAATGGACTGAAAGTTGGCCTACAGAATTCCGAAAACTAGTGTACAAAAAGGAGCAAATCTCTCAAAACGAAAGTCCTGAACTAGTTCTAAACTAGCAACCAAGACTTTCTCTTTCCTTCTGAGTTAGGTCCTTGAATTTTTTGTAGATCACTTTTCCAGCTACCTCAAGTTTGGCATAGGGGAAAGAGATTTTTTTTACTTTTCCTCGCTCTTCTAGCGTCATTTGGCTATAGAGTTGATCCAATTCGTTCGACTCCATTTGTAATGCTTCGATTTCTTGATCGGTAGGGGTTAAAAATTGGCGGTTAGCATAAACTTTCACTTGGTACTTTCCATACAACTGAGTGTACGTGGCCACCAAATCTGTATCGCTTGACGCTGAATCATCTTCCTGACTCACAAAATTCACAGGCGCACCTTGAGACATGGATACAGATGTTGGATTAGGTTGATTTTCCGCTTGCTCATCAGTCAGAATCTGGCTTCTCCCAAAATAAATTCCTGCAAAAAGACCTAGTAATGAAAACACAAGGGTAATTCTTGAATTCATGGAAAACGGTGAAGGATTTTTCATGACTGTAGAGCGAAGGATTAAATAAAAAATAAAATCTTAAACAAATGTATTTTTTTTTAATCATCTGATAGTTAAAATTTATTAACCTTAACTAATAAAAAATCGAATTCAATCGGTTGATTTTTTGAAGAAGTAGGAAAATGCCAAATCTAACCCTATTTGGAGTAAATTCGTGTACTCATTTTTTTATCAGATAAGGTAAATTCCTTTGCGGCTTTGTGCGTTGAAAATGATAATTTCACCCCTCGCACAACGAAGAAGAAGTTCATGTCTGCCGAACATACACGACTGCAAGAAGATAAAGAAAAAAAGAAACATTGGAAGAAATGGGGACCCTACCTCACGGATCGCCAATGGGGCACGGTGCGTGAAGATTACAGCCCAGATGGAGCGGCTTGGGAAAATGTGCCACACGACCATGCCCGGAGCAAGGCTTACCGCTGGGGAGAAGAGGGAATTGCAGGTATCTCCGACCACCGACAGATGCTCTGCATGTCTTGGGCATTCTGGAATGGCAAAGATCCTTTTTTGAAGGAACGGTTTTTTGGATTGACGGGCAACCAGGGTAATCATGGGGAAGATGTGAAAGAAGTGTATTTCTACCAGGACTCTACCCCCACCCACAGCTACATGAAGATGCTGTACAAGTATCCTCAGGAGGAATTTCCCTACCAAAAGCTGGTAGATGAAAATAAAAAGGCAAGCAAACTCCAAGACGAGTATGAATTGCTGGATACCGGAATATTTGACGCCGATCGGTATTTTGATATTGTTATTGAATATGCAAAAGAGGACGCAGAGGATATTGTAGCGTCAGCGACGATAACCAACCGAGGTTCTGAAGCAGCGAAGCTTTGGGTCTTGCCAACGGTCTGGTTTCGTAAATTTTGGTTTACCGGGCACGAACCCTTTATGCCAAAGATGACCCAGATGAACTCGGATTCCTTAAAAGCCTTCAACCCGAGATCAGGGAACTATATTTTCAGTTTCAAGGGTCACCAAGAACTGGTTTTCTGCGATAATGAAACCAACCGAGAACGACTTTATGACATCCCGAATGAACGGAAATCCACCAAAGACGCCATCAATGACTACCTCCTGCACGGAGATGCCTCCAGACTCACTAGCGGCTCAGGTACCAAGGCCGCTGCCATCTATGAATTGAACATCCCTGCTGGCGGAGAGGTGAAGGTTCAATTCCGCATGCAAAGACAGCTTGAGGAAGATTCACAAGAGGCCATTCCTCAGATCCTCGAAAAACGGAAAAAAGAAGCGGATGAATTCTACCAGGTACTGCAACAGCAAGTTACCAATCCAGAGCATCTAGTCATTCAGCGTCAAGCTTTTGCAGGTCTGCTCTGGTCCAAACAGTTTTACTATTACGATGTGAGCCGCTGGCTGGATGGTGATCCAGGACGCTACCAACCTCCACAGGAACGAAAAAAAGGTCGAAATCAAAGTTGGACACACCTCCAAAATTTTGACATCATCTCCATGCCGGACAAGTGGGAGTACCCCTGGTATGCTGCCTGGGATTTGGCATTTCATTGCATCCCGCTCGCACGAATCGATTCTGAATTTGCGAAAAATCAATTGCTGCTCCTCCTCAATGAGTGGTACATGCATCCCAACGGGCAGATTCCGGCCTATGAGTGGAATTTTTCAGATGTAAACCCTCCAGTACATGCTTATGCGGTTCAGCGGGTATATCAAATAGATAAAAAATTAAATGGGGGAAAAGGCGATCAGCAATTTCTGGAGCGAGCCATGCACAAACTCATGCTCAACTTCACCTGGTGGGTCAATCGGAAGGATTCAGAAGGCAACAACATCTTTGAAGGAGGATTCCTTGGCCTCGACAACATCTCCTTATTTGACCGCAATCATGCCCAATACTATCAAGGCAAACTCGAACAGGCGGATGGCACCTCTTGGATGGCCATGTTTTCGCTTAACATGCTGCGAATTGCACTCGACCTCTGCGAACACAATACGGTCTACCAGTTTAGTGCAACCAAGTTCTTAGAACACTTCCTCTACATAGCCGGTGCAATGAATACCATCTCTTCGGAACAAATATCCCTCTGGGATGACGAAGACAATTTCTTTTACGATGTGTTTCACTATCAAGGAAAGGAGCCTAAAAAACTGAAAGTACGATCTATTGTCGGCTTGATTCCTCTTTTTGCAGTGGAGCCCATCCGAGAAGAACTTTTTGATTCACTCCCCGAATTCAAGAAACGACTTGACTTTATTCTCAAAGAAAAACCCAAACTAGCCGCCTTGGTATCCAGTTGGGTTCAACCCGGTTACGGAAAACGAAGACTTTTTTCCCTCCTTCGGGGTCATCGTATGAAGAGTGTTCTTCAACGCATGCTCGATGAAAACGAATTTCTAAGCGAATTTGGCATACGTTCCCTCTCCAAATACCACGAGGACAACCCCTACACGATGAAAATCAACGGGGATACCCTTTCGATTCGCTACACACCCGGAGAAGCAGACACCCAAATGTTTGGTGGCAACTCCAATTGGCGAGGACCAATTTGGTTTCCAATCAATTTTCTAATCATGGAATCTTTGAAGAAATTTGATAGCTATTATGGGGATGACCTTTCTATCGAATACCCCACGGGTTCAGGAAAATTCTTGAGCATGGACATCGTTGCCAAGGAACTATCCCTTCGTTGCATCTCCATCTTTACCCGAGACAAAGACGGGAAACGCCCTATGTATGGCAACCAATCAAAATTTCAAGAAGATCCTCACTTCAAAAACCACTTCCTTTTTTTCGAATACTTCCATGGAGATAGCGGAAAAGGACTAGGAGCCTCCCATCAAACGGGTTGGACAGCCTTAGTAGCAGAAATGATCCATACCTATTACCAACCCACAGCTAGCCACAAGGATGATCCTTCTCCCCTTTTTAGAAGCTAATCGAATCGAAGCTGGTTGCGATGAGGTCGGAAGAGGCTGCCTAGCAGGCCCAGTAGTAGCCGCAGCTGTGATTTTACCTCCTAACTACCGCAATCCCTGGATTCAGGACTCTAAAAAACTAAGTAAACAAATTCGAGAAGATCTTATTCAGGAAATCAAAGACAGTGCAATTGGCTGGGCGATTGCTGAGGCTAGCGTCGCAGAAATTGATCGAATCAATATCCTACAAGCCTCTTTTCTCGCCATGGAGCGCGCCATTCAGCAGCTACCACAGGCTCCTGAACACCTGCTGATTGATGGTAATCGATGGAAATCCACCTTGACCCATTCCTATACTTGCGTGATCAAAGGGGATGGAAAATTCGCTTCCATTGCGGCAGCATCCATCCTAGCAAAAGTTTACCGAGATGAGTTGATGGAGAAACTAGCCCATGAATTTCCGCACTATGGCTGGGAACAAAACGCAGGATATCCTACCAAAAAGCACCGGGAAGGAATCCAATCTAATGGAAGCTGTGTTTGGCACCGAAAAAGCTTTCAACTTCTCCCACTACAGCTGTCGCTGGGATTGGAATAAGAAATAAAACGCTTAAGCCATGTCTTTCATTTCACTGACCACCTTGGTGATGGTCTGCTTGGCATCGCCAAAGAGCATCAAGCAATTGGGGTATCCAAACAATTCATTTTCAACCCCTGCATAGCCTTTACCCATACTCCTCTTGGACACAATCACCGTACGTGCTTTGTCTGCATTGAGGATCGGCATGCCAAAAATTGGGCTTTGCGGGTTTGTCCTAGCAGCTGGATTGACCACATCGTTGGCTCCTACCACAAATACCAAATCTGTATTCGAGAAGTCCTCGTTGATGTCGTCCATCTCGATCAGCTTGTCGTAGGAGATATTCGCCTCGGCAAGCAGTACATTCATATGTCCAGGCATACGGCCCGCCACTGGGTGTATTGCAAATCGGAAATTGATGTTTCGCTTTTCACACTGCTCCATCAATTCCCGGATCACGTGCTGCGCTTGTGCTACAGCCATACCATAGCCAGGAACTACAATCACAGAAGATGCAGAATCAAATAACATAGCTGTTTCTTCCACACCAATTTCTTTGACCACCACCGCAGGACCATCCGCTCCACCTGCAGCCACTGTTTGTCCAAAACCGCCCAGCAACACATTGACCAAAGAACGGTTCATGGCCTTACACATGATCTGTGTCAAAATAATTCCAGAAGCTCCAACGAGGGAGCCTGCCACAATCAGAACATTGTTACTTAAAATAAATCCTGTAGCACACGCGGCCATTCCAGAGTACGAGTTGAGTAAGGAAATCACCACAGGCATGTCTGCACCTCCAATCGGAATCACGGTTAATATCCCAAGTACCAAGGAAATGACAACCAAAATTAGGATGTAATACCCTTGACTTGGATCAAGAAAAACAAGTACGGAAGCAGCAAAAAAAACGATTAATAAAAGGAGATTCAATAAATGCTGGCCTTTGAACGTGATCGGTTGACCGGAAACTTTACCATCCAACTTGAGGAAGGCCACCATAGAACCCGTGAAAGTCACCGCTCCAATTAATACGGAAACGATTATACTTGTCAGGTTGATCGCATCCAATAATGCTAGATCTGTATCGCGTTTGAAATAGTAATCAGACAGGGCCACTGCAAAGGAAGCAAGCCCTCCAAAACCATTAAAAAGCGCTACCATCTCTGGGATTTTTGTCATCGCTACTTTCTGGGCATAATACAATCCAATCGCCGAGCCCACTAAAATCGCTATGCCTATCTCCAACAAGGTAAGCACCTCCAAGGTGAATAAAGTAGCCGCAATGGCAATCACCATGCCCACTGCAGAAATTACATTTCCTCTGCGTGCATCTTTCGTTTTTCCTAAATATTTGATTCCTATTATAAACAGCACAGAGGCTATCAAATAGGCAATTTCAATTCCTATTGTCATTTTTTCTTAAACATTTTAAGCATTCGATCGGTCACCACATAGCCACCTACCACATTGATGGTAGCCAAGACAAGCGCTACCAATCCCAACCATTTGCTAAGCGTACTATAGCCCAACTCATTGCTAGCAATCAATGCCCCCACAATGGTGATTCCCGAGATGGCATTTGATCCAGACATAAGAGGGGTATGCAAGGTGGGTGGTACTTTAGAAATAAGTTCAAACCCGAGATAACTCGCCAAGACAAGAACATAAATCAGTACAATTAGCGCTGATATAGACATAGCTGATGGTATTTATTGAGAAAGAATTTGTTTGGTAAACGCATGCACGAGTTCCCCCCGATGAGTGATCAATACACCCTTGGTGATCTCGTCCT
Source organism: Cytophagales bacterium (assembly GCA_005788235.1). Classification (GTDB taxonomy): domain Bacteria; phylum Bacteroidota; class Bacteroidia; order Cytophagales; family Cyclobacteriaceae; genus Algoriphagus. The sequence continues at coordinate 2,004 of SXYU01000001.1, read as the reverse complement.
CCAAGTCAAGAGTGATTCCAGATTCACCTGCCAGGTGGAAGGCCAAGGTACTAATATTGGTTGCATAAAGCTGACTTGCATTGACTGGTAACAAGGAAGGAAGATTGGATTCCCCAACTAAGGTAACTCCATGCTTGACCACAGTGGCGTTTTTTTCTGAGATTGCACAATTACCTCCAGACTCCACCGCCATATCCACGATCACCGATCCGGCTTTCATACTCCTTACCATATCCTCAGTCACTAGAATAGGAGATTTTTTACCCATCACTAAAGCAGTGGTAATCACCAAATCCGCTTCCTTGATTTTCTCACGAATCAGCTGTTGCTGCTTTTCCAAGTATTCTGCGGAAACTTCTCGCGCATAGCCCCCTTCGGTTTTCACACCTTCCACTCCTTCTACGCTTAGGTATCTTCCTCCTAGAGACTCTACTTGTTCCTTTGTTTCAGGACGCACATCGGTACATTCCACCACTGCTCCCAACCTTTTAGCTGTAGCAATGGCCTGCAATCCTGCCACTCCAGCCCCAAAAATCAAAACCCGAGCTGGTGTAATGGTTCCCGAAGCAGTCATGAGCAAGGGAAATATTTTTCCAAGGTAATTTGCCCCAAGTAGCACCGCTTTATAGCCAGCAAGGTTGGCTTGAGAAGAAAGCGCATCCATTTTTTGTGCCCTAGAAATCCGTGGCACTGCATCCATTGAAAAAGTAGTGATGCGCTTTTTATTGAATGCCTCCAAAATCTCGGGATACTGGTAGGCATACATGTAAGAAATGTACCCTGCATTCTCCTTCATTTGTGCTATTTCTGCTACCGTTGCCAAGTTGACCTTTAATACTAAATCAGCTTCCAATGCCTCTGTGGTAGTTCCTATCTTAGCTCCTGCAAATTCGTACTCCTGATTTGAAAAAAAAGATTTTTCACCCGCACCAGACTCCACTACCACCTCAAAGCCCTTTTTTCGAACAAGCTTCACCACCTCTGGGCTCAAGGCCACTCGGTTTTCATATTCTTTGGTTTCTTTAATTACGCCGATGATCATGAGTTTGAATTAATCTTTAGGTTTGAAGGGCATTGAACAAGTTTAATTTGTAACTACTTACCTGGAATTTTGGTCAATAGATTTACTAAATCCCTTGTGGAATGTACTTCGAATGAACGAAAACTTTAGAATAGAAGAAAATTCATGAGCAAATTTTTAAAATCAGTTGAATCCTTTTCTTCTGGTTTGCTAACCACAAGCCTACCTAAAAGTTTAAATTAGAGTGAATCATGGAATTTTTGATTTTTTCTTTGCCTTTCACAAAAATCAAAAGCAAATTGGGGAATAATGTGTTAGCATAAGTCGAATCCTTGTTTTAAGAACTTAACAGGTCTTAGAACCTCCTCTTGATCTAGCCAATACCTATTTTATGTGCCAACAACCTAACCCATGAAAAAACCTGAAAATAAAGTCTCTGGTCAATCCAGAAGAGAATTTATCAAAAATGCGGCAATCGCATCATCCTTTTTCATCGTTCCCCGTCATGTGCTTGGAGGTGCGGGATTCATTTCGCCTTCTGACCAGCTCAACTTGGCTGCTATTGGCGCAGGAGGGAAAGGAAAAAGTGATATCCTCAATGCATCTGTGAACGGTAGAGAACGGGTCGTAGCCTTGTGTGATGTGAATTTCTCGGGCTCTGCCAAAGACTCTGTTGCCAATTTTCCAAAAGCAAAGCTGTTTGCAGATTACCGCAAAATGCTCGAGGAGATGAAGGATATTGATGCAGTCACCATTTCCACTCCAGACCATGTCCATGGTCCTGCTGCGAAGTTTTGCATGGAGCGTGGCAAACACGTCTATGTGCAGAAACCAATGACCCACAACATCCGAGAAGCTCGCCTGCTCACCCAGCTGGCAAGAGATAAAAAAGTGGTCACCCAAATGGGAAACCAAGGAGCTTCCAATCCACTCATGGACATGATCAAAGGATGGATGGACTCCGATAAAATTGGAAAAGTTTC
>SXYU01000125.1 GCA_005788235.1 Cytophagales bacterium | reverse complement strand
TCTGGACGTCTGTTTTGGTAGTGTAGGTAGTAGGCATGCTCCCACACATCCAGTCCTAGGATTGGGGTGCCAGGGCAATCTGACACGTCCATAAGTGGATTGTCTTGATTGGGTGAAGAGCACACACAAAGTTCTTTTTTGGTGTCTACACAGAGCCAAGCCCAGCCAGAGCCAAATCGGGTAGCCCCTGCTTTGTTGAAGGTCTCCTTAAATGCATCAAAAGAGCCGAATTTTGCATCAATTGCAGTAGCCAATGCTCCCGTGGGAAGGCCTCCACCCGTTGGGGAAAGAATTTGCCAAAAAAGGCTATGGTTCCAATGTCCTCCGCCGTTGTTTCTCACTGCAGCATGTGATCCTGCCACCTTCATCAGCTCCTCCAAAGACTTGCCTTCTAGGTCCGTGCCGGCAATGGCAGCATTTAAGTTAGTCACGTAAGCATTGTGGTGCTTTCCATGGTGAATTTCCATGGTTCGTGCATCAATATGGGGCTCCAATGCATTCAGTGCATAAGGAAGTGAGGGTAGTTCAAAAGCCATGAGTATAGGGTTTTATGTGCGGTAAAGTTAAAAATTTTGTGCGCTTTTATATGTCTTCTAAACCAGACTTTTACGCAAAAAGTTCTTGTAAATCAAAAAGTCTTTTTTCGCAAGTTTTTGAAAAATTCAAGCATAAGCTGTTCTGATTCCTTTGCCATCAGTCCAGTAAACACCTTGGTTTTGGGATGGAGCATTTGGGAATTGCATTGGTGGTATCCACGCTTTGGATCCGAGGCTCCAAGGAAAAGTTCCCCTAGTTGCGCCCAGTAAAGTGCTCCTGCACACATGGGACAAGGCTCCAAGGTGACGTACAAGCGGCATTCGTTGAGGTATTTTGCGCCGAGGTAGTTGGCCGCGGCTGTGATTGCCAACACCTCTGCATGAGCTGTGACATCATTCAATTTTTCGGTTTGGTTGTAGGCTCGTGCAATTACTTTGTTTTTTGCCACTACCACTGCACCTACGGGTACCTCTCCCTCTTCAAAAGCAATCTTTGCCTGCTTGAAGGCTTCATTCATAAAGTACTCGTGTGTGAAAATTTCCAAAAGGGTTAGAAATTAAAGAGGTCGAAGATTTCTTCGCGAACTCCTTTGTTGATTATTACCGCCAAAATCAAGGAAACAATCAATCCAGCCATGGCTTTGTACATGTCTTTTCTAGCCAAACGGAAGGCTCTAACCAACCAGGCACTTCGCTTACTGGATTTTCCATGTTTGCCTAAAGCGATGGCAAATTCTCTACCTGCCAATAATCCAATAAACACCCAAGTGGTGCTCATCGGAACATTGTTATACATTTTGAAGTAAAACAAAATCACCGCGTAAACCAAATCCACCAAGGTAGCAGCGCGCACATCGGCTACATCTGTTTTTTCATTGATGATGTCCTGGATTTTATCTCCTTTTAAGTAAAAAATGAGTCCAAGGCCCAAAAATACAAAGCCCGTATAAACTGTAAATTCGAAGGCGTCTAATTGTCTAGGAAGGAATACTGCAATATTAGCGGCATCTTGCATGATCCAAACTGCCCAAAGAGTACCTGAGGTAATCCATTGCAAGACTATCCAATAGGATCTCGCCTCGCCCTTTAGGTAATTTTTGACAAATCGCTCGAGCAAAAACCATACGAAAACAGCCAAAACAAAGGCCAAGATGTACCCAAAAAAGCTTTTGGACATCACTGAAACGATCGTACCCGCTTTGTAGGTAAAAACATTCAGCAACAAAAAGGTAGTAGATACAGGCCACCTCATTCGGGTCATGATCAGCAAGACGATGGGAGCCGCCAGCTGTAGAAAAACAAAGCTTTCAGGTGCTTTTTCTAAACCGGGAGTGCTAAGTAGCTGGAAGGAAACATCTCCATTGTAGACAAGCCAACTGTAAGTGATGGTAATCACCCAAATCAACCCAATAAAAATCCACAGCCAGTACCATTTAATCTTTTGATTTGAAACAATAAAAGTTCCGATGGTCTGAATGCTGTCATTGGCTATGGCAGAATAGGCAGCCAAGGAAAATCCAAACCACATAGCGGCGTAGGTATATTCTGTAATTATCCCTGCAATGGAAACAAGAATTAGGATGATAATCAAAAAGGGACGTTCCGCCTTGGCTAATTCAAAAATCCTGTAGGTTTTTTTGGAAAGATTTTCCTGATTAATGTTTTGATCAATCAGCTTTTGCTTGGCCATGGGTGGGATCGAGATGAACTGGCTTCAAAAGTAAATAAGATATTCCGCAACACGTATTATCAAATTGTTAAAAGAAAGAAAAACAATCTCCATTTGCAGAAGTCAAAATTGATTTTAGGGAAAAAAAGTGAATTTTTGTAATCAATTCTAGTAAGAGAAGTAGGATAGCATGATGCTCTGGTAGACAATACCAACTGATTGTCACCATAACTACGAAAATGGAAAGCTTGGAAAAGCAGGAAACCCCTGCAACAAATAATTTTTTTCAGTATGCACAGGTATTCTTTGCCTTGTTGCTCTTCATTTTTGCCATTGATCTCCTCACAGTTGGCGTTGGTAATATTAATGGGGGCATCGCATTAGAAATTCTTAACGCAACTAAAAATCCATTCATCAGCCTATTTATCGGTTTATTGGTGACCGCCTTGATTCAAAGTAGTTCGACGGTCACCGCCAGTCTCGTAGCCATTGTAGCTTCAGGAAACCTCACCTTACAACAAGCGGTTCCTATCGTATTGGGAGCAAACATCGGAACCACCCTTACCTCTACCCTCGTGTCCTTGTCTTATTTGATGAATAAAAAGGAATTTCGAAGGGCGCTATCTGCAGGGATTTCCCACGATATATTCAACATTCTTACGGTTATTCTGCTTCTCCCTCTTGAGATTTCCTTTGGATTCCTTTCCAAAACCGCAAGCCATATTGCGGATTGGTTTGCCTCTGATAATTCCTTCGAAGGGCCTATCATCTACAACCGGATGTTTACCCGTTCTTGGACAGAATGGATAGTCAATCAGATCAACCATCCTGTGGTGTCCATGATTCTGTCAGTGGCCCTCGTGTTTTTAGCAATCAAAGTCTTGTCCACTGCAATGTACAAGTCGTTTGTCAAAAACACTTTTAAGGATATAAATAAGGCTATTTTTCAAAAAACAGGGCTTGCGTTTTTTTATGGGCTTTTCTTCACTGCGGCAGTTCAATCCAGCACTGTGACCACTTCCTTGGTAGTGCCGCTTGTGGCCAGTAAAAAAGTAACCCTAAGCAAGGTCTTCCCTTTTATTATTGGTGCAAACATTGGTACTACTATCACCGCAGTCATTGCTTCCATTTATAAGCCTGAAGCAGC
>SXYU01000124.1 GCA_005788235.1 Cytophagales bacterium | reverse complement strand
TGTCATCAAGGGAGAGCGAGGAACGGGTACCGTATGCCTCAACGGCCCTGCCGCCAGAAAAGCAGCAGTAGGAGATATAGTCATCATCATCTCCTACGCAGGCATGAGCCCAGAAGAAGCCAAAATGCACCAGCCAATCCTTATATTCCCAGACGATAAAAACCAACTCATTTGACGATGCATCCAAAAATCAAACAAGTTCTTCAAGTGGCCCTCTCACTGGGAATAGCCCTGTGGATTTTTTGGTTTTTGTATCGTGACATCGAATTTGCCCAACTGCAAGCGCAGCTCGCTTCGAGCAACTGGTATTGGATCCTCCTCTCCCTACTGATTGCATGGGCTGGATACTGGCTCCGGGGTTGGCGCTGGGCCTTACTTTTCCGTCAGGAAGCAGATCAAGTACCCGTCAGTTCCAATCGAGCCTACCATGCGGTCATGGTGGGCTACCTGGTCAACCTCCTCATCCCAAGAGCCGGAGAAGTAGCTAGATGCACTGTTTTGACACGCAACAATGGGGTTCCACTCGGTCAAGCCATCGGCACCGTCCTCGTTGAGAGAAGCGTGGACCTCCTGTTTTTGGCGGCAACGATCTTTATCGCCTTTCTCCTCGAAAATAAATTATTTCTTTCCTTAGCAGGACAGCTCGTCAACCTCACTTCACTCACCACCTCCTTGCTGGATAAGCTTCCTGTCCTGCTTGGCGGAGCTGCCGTATTTCTCCTTTTCCTGTACCTCTTATGTAGAAAATACCGCAACCACGGCCTAGTCAATAAATTTCAGCTATTCCTCAGGCAGCTACTTTCTGGAGTTCGTGCCATCGGCAACCTTAAAAATCCCATGGGGTTTTGGATCAGCTCTGTAATTATCTGGATCATTTATTTTCTAACCCTATACACTGTTTCTCAAGGGTTTGAGTCGGCTGCCAATTTGTCGGGAAGTCAAGTACTTTTGGTGATGGTCATGGGAACTATTGGCATGATTGCTCCTGTTCAAGGGGGAATTGGCACTTTTCATGCCTTGGTTGCCTATATTTTAGTGGTGTTTGGAGTTCCTGAAGCAGATGGCAAAATTTTTGCTGCCATCATTCACGGCACCCAAATGCTATTGGTATTCGGAGTAGGACTGATCAGCTGGATCCTCATGCTGAAAATTCCCGCTTGGAAAAAACCTTTCGTTTCTTAAATTCGTAGTTACACCCAATTAAAATAAAATAGACATGATTATTCTTATCGTCATTGTATTTGCTATCCTCGGTTTTGTGGTAAGCAGCAAATTGAAAAGTAAATTTAAGTTGTACTCCCAAACGCCACTGCAGGCCAACCTTTCAGGGGAGGAGATCGCCAAACTCATGCTTGCCGATCACAACATTCATGATGTACGTGTCACTTGTGTTGAGGGACAGCTCACGGACCACTACAATCCCGCAGACAAGACTGTCAACCTTTCTCCAGACGTATTCTATGGAAGAAATGCCGCAGCTACTGCTGTATCGGCTCACGAATGTGGCCATGCGGTACAGCATGCCACTGCCTATTCTTGGTTGACCATGCGATCAGCCATGGTGCCTATCCAAAATATTTCTAGCAAAGTCTTGAATTTCATTTTGATTGCTTCTTTGTTTGGTGGATTTGCGTTGGGACTACCTTACGAATTCATAGGCTATTTGGTCGTAGGCTCCTATTCTGTCATGACCCTCTTCACCTTGGTGACCCTTCCAGTTGAATTTGACGCTTCCAACCGCGCCTTGGCTTGGGTACAAAACCGCAATATGGTCACTCCTTCTGAGTATGCCATGTCCAAGGATGCGCTGAACTGGGCTGCAAGAACCTACCTTGTAGCCGCAATGGCATCTTTGGTAACGCTAGCCTATTACATTTTTGTTTTCTTTGGAAACAGAGATTAATAGTTCATGGACTACTTTGAAAAGGGACTCATGTCCCTTTTCTTTTTTCCCTACGTTTGAACAGCTATAAACCCAATTTGCAATGATAAATTTTAAATTAACCGAAGAGCAACTTGCCGTGCAAGAAGCGACTCGAGATTTTGCCCAAAGTGAATTGCTCCCTGAAGTAATCGAACGAGACACCGAAGCACGATTCCCCAAGGAGCAAATTCAAAAGATGGGAGCCCTTGGATTGATGGGTATGATGGTGGATCCTGCCTACGGAGGGGGAGGAATGGATACCATTTCCTATGTGATTGCGATGGAGGAGCTTTCCAAAATTGATGCCTCCGCATCCGTATGCATGTCTGTCAACAACTCTTTGGTCTGCTGGGGATTGGAAAAATACGGGTCCGAAGAGCAAAAGCAAACTTACCTGACCAAGCTAGCTACGGGAGCGCAGCTTGGTGCCTTTTGCCTATCCGAACCAGAAGCAGGTTCGGATGCCACCTCTCAACAAACTACGGCGACTCTCCAAGGCGACTACTACCTCTTGAATGGAACCAAAAACTGGATCACCAACGGTTCCTCCGCCTCCATCTACCTAGTTATCGCCCAAACCGACGCCAGCAAAGGGCACAAGGGCATTTCGGTATTTATTGTGGAAAAAGGTTGGGATGGTTTTGTCGTGGGCAAGAAAGAGGATAAGCTTGGCATCCGAGGATCGGATACGCACTCGTTGATGTTCACTGATGTCAAAGTACCGGCACAAAACCGCATTGGAGCGGA
>SXYU01000123.1 GCA_005788235.1 Cytophagales bacterium | reverse complement strand
ACCAAACGACCTTCAGGCTTGAGAAGCTCCACTGCGCTGAGCAGCAACTCTTCCAAGGCACCCATTTCGTCATTTACTTCTATCCTCAAGGCCTGAAATACCTGAGCGTAGTATTTGAATTCTTTCCCACGAGGAGCAAACCGCTTTAAAAAAGCAGTAAACCCTTCCGTAGTCGTAAAAGGCTTGACCGAGCGCTCCGCCACTATGGACTGGGCCAGGGTCTTGGCATTCTTGATTTCCCCATACATCCCTAGAATCCTATGCAGCCTTCCCTCATCTGCAGTTGCCAGAAGCTCCTTCGCACTGAATTCCGCCGACTGGTTCATCCGCATGTCTAGATCTCCCTGAAAACGAGTTGAAAACCCTCTTTCTGGAGCGTCTATTTGATGGGATGAAATACCTAGGTCTGCTAGTATTCCATCAACTTGTTTGATTCCATGCAAGCGCAGGTACCGTTTGATATCCCTAAAATTTGCTTGCACGAAAATGAAGCGAGGATCTTGAGGGGCATTGGCCAAAGCATCACTGTCTTGATCAAAACCGAATAGCTGTCCTCCTTCCAAACGAGCCAAAATAGCCTTAGCATGCCCACCTCCACCGAAGGTCACGTCTACATAAACTCCACCGGGGAGAATAGCCAAGCCTGCAATGCAAGGGTCAAGCATCACTGGGATATGGTAAACCGGGGTTGACATGGCGCTTAGGAGAGGTATTTTTCCATTAGGCTAGACAAGTCCGCCGTATCCACAATAATGTTCTTTAGGTACTGTTCAGGATTCCAGAGTTCAATTCGGGTTCCCATGCCAACAACCACCACATCCTTCTCTAGGCTGGCATAGGTTTGGTATAGCTTCGGAATCAACAATCTCCCTGCATTGTCCAACTCCACCTCGACGATGGAATTGAAAAAAGAGCGTTGCAACATGCGCTGTTCTGCATTGTTGATGTTCAGGGATTTGATTTGACTCTCCAGCTTTTTGTATTCTACCAGGGGATAGAGCGCCAAGCACTTGTCTTCAGCCATGCGGAGCATCAGCGTCATGCCATTGGCATGAGGTATTGCCGCCTTAATCTTGGCGGGCAATGCCAAACGACCTTTGGGATCTAGCTTGCTATCGTATTGACTGTTGAACATGGACGGACTACGAATTGGTAAAATTTCAAGTAAGTAAAGGTAAGCAAAGAAGTTTTAAAATTTACCACTTTCTCCCACTTTTCACCACTTTATTTCAAAAGTAGCCAAAAGATTGCGTGCCGACAATAGTTTTTAGTAAAAAATGCAAGAAATTTTTAGGGGGATTTTTTAATAGCTCCCTACAGGAAAAAATAAAGGAAATAGACCATTTTGGTTAAAAAATTGAGAAATTGATAAGTTCAAAATTGAGCTAGATGTCTAAAATTTTCCAACTTGATTGGAAAGTGAGGTTCCTCCTGAAAAATAATTTAACTGGGAATTTTTTGGAAAAACAACAAAAAATATAAACCTTCTAAAGGGTAGAAATTCAGCAAAAATCAATCTTGTGTGATTAATTTTTCCAGCTTCGGATCGCTTTTTCTCCCTTTTTCTCCAAGGATTTTCGAAACAACTCCCCAATCCAAGGCCAGCTTCCCGCAATCTTGGCCAGTAGCCCTCTGGATTTAGGGATACTTACGAGCGCCCGAGGGCGTTCCATGACTCCCAAGATAACCTGCACCACCTCCTCAGCCTCAAGCACCTGCTTGGGACCACTGAAGGTAAGCTTGGCCTCTTCGGGATAGTCCAACTGCAAGTCCAGCATAGGCGTATTCACCAAATCGGGACAAATGACGCTGACCCAGACCCCATACTTTTTAAGTTCCGCCGCCACGGACAAGGAAAACCCCCGCACGGCAAATTTGGAGGCTGCATACAAACTCAGACCCGACACGGGAGCCAATCCCGCCAAGGAGGAAATGTTCAAAATATGCCCAAAACCCTGATTTTTCATCGCTCTGCCGATAAGCGTAGTACCAAGAATGGTCCCCTTGGCATTGCAGTTGAGGTGGTAGTCAATGTCCTCCAACCCATACCCCTCCAAAAAGCCGGGGCGGATCACCCCCGCACAATTGATCAAATGGGATATCGATAGCCCCATTTTCTTAGCTGCCTCTAGCACACGCAACCAGGTGGATTCTTCGGCTACATTCCCGTCAACATAGGCTACAGATTTATTGCCTTGGGCTAGCTGTTCGAGTTTCCCCGCATCCAAGTCCACTAAAATCATTGGGACTTGACGGGCCGTAAAAGTGGCTAAAAGTTGTTTGCCAATGCCACTTGCAGCGCCAGTAAGGACAATCAGAGTTGGGTTCATGGGAATCGAGAAAAGTGAATATGCACCTAAATAAACTCAAAATTACCCAGCCTTCAAATTTTGATCTTTGTGATTAATCAGGAACTTTCAAGCTAACTTTTCGTGTAAATTTGAGCATAACCGCAACCAATCCTCCATGCAGCAGCCAACCTCTAATTCTTCCTACGACCTCCTCATTCTTGGCGCCGGACCCATCGGTCTTGCCTGTGGGATTGAAGCCAAAAAGGCAGGTTTGAATTACCTGATTCTAGAAAAAGGGGCCCTCTGCAATTCGATTTACAATTACCCAGTCAACATGACCTTTTTTTCCACGGCGGAGCGCTTGGAACTCGCGGGAATTCCCTTCATGTCCGTGGGTCCCAAACCTACCCGAACAGAGGCTTTGGACTATTACCGAAGGATTTACCAACTTTTTCAACTTAACGTAAACCTATACGAAACCGTCAACACCCTTCAAAAAGAGGGAGCTCTTTTCTCCGTTCAAACCTCTAAGGGATCATATTTGAGTCGAAAAATTGTCCTGGCAACTGGCTTTTATGATCTTCCCAACTTGATGGAGGTACCGGGCGAGGAACTGCCCAAGGTGCTGCACTATTACAAGGAGCCCTGGCCTTTTATTGGTCAAAAAGTACTCGTGGTAGGTGGAGCCAACTCTGCGGTGGACGCAGCCTTAGAATGCTGGCGAAAAGGAGCTTCCGTCAGCATGGTCCTGCTCGGCAATGAGGTGGATGACAATGTCAAATATTGGGTACGCCCGGACATTATGAACCGAATCAAGGAAGGCTCCATCCAAGCCTACACCCGATCCCAAGTAAAAGAAATTCGTGCCCAAGAGGTGATCCTATCCACTCCAACCGGAGACCTTACTATCCCAAACGATTGGGTGCTTGCACTGACCGGGTACAAACCCAATTTTAGCCTTTTAGACCAGCTCGGTGTCCATCTCAGCCTAGACGAAAAACGACAGCCCTGTTACGATCAGACCAACCAGGAGTCCAATGTCCTTGGAGTGTACCTCGCTGGAGTGGTCTGTGGAGGACTGAATACCCGGGAATTTTTTATAGAAAACAGCATTTCCCACGCGGAGGCCATCATTCAAGACATTTTGAGCCGCTAGTCTTCCAAATTCGCCTCGGTAATCAAGCGCAAACCATCCAAGGTCAGGTTGCGGTCGACTATGTCAAATGCCCCATCCAAATTGGTGAGAATGGAAGACAACCCTCCCGTGGCGATCACGGTGAATTTTATCCCAGTTTCCGACTGAATCGCTTCCAACATGCCTTTGATCAAGCCCGTATACCCATGCAGCACTCCAGCCTGAATGGCATGGATTGTATTTTTTCCAAGGACAGAGTTGGGCAACTTCAATTCCACCTCGGGCAACTTCGCTGTATTCATAAAAAGTGCCTTGATGGCTGTTTGGAGTCCAGGAACAATGCTAACTCCCAGCACTTCCCCTGCTTGATCTATAGTTGTGAAGGTAAGGGCTGTACCAAAATCGACAACGATGACAGGCCCTGCAACGCGCGTGTATGCCGCCATCACATTGCACATCAAATCTGTCCCGATTTCATTCGGTCGGAGGGTACGAACTGGTAATTTGGGGTAGCTAGTTGCCTGAATT
>SXYU01000122.1 GCA_005788235.1 Cytophagales bacterium | reverse complement strand
GCCTTCCATTCGAAATAGTTATGCCATCCGTGACGTCAAAGAATTCGAGGATAGTTATTTGATTTATTTTGATCAATTTTCAGTTTCTAGTTCCCGTGGCGTTGGGACTGTAGCCCCATCTCTACCTTCCCAACGCTACCGCTATGATCGAGCGAGCCGCATGGGATACATTCCCTTCTATATGAATCCATACAATTCCTTAGATGGGCCTATTCAAACCTACACCTTGGTGACTGAATACACCTATCGATCGGCACATTTCATACAAGTGGCCAAAACAGGGCAGGTTCTTTGGGATAATTCCTCCCGGTATGAGGATATCAATACGACTTATCCAGAACCCTTTGCGGAGTTTTCGGCTCAAGGTGAGGATGTATTTCATCTCTATTTGGTGAATGATCAGATCAAGCTCAACTACTTTAAAAAGGGGGAGAGGCTAATTGAAAATCAAACTATTCCCTTGCAGATTGACGAAAAGCAGGGAGAAATACAATTTACAGATTTGGGATCGCTACGGCTGCTGCATTGGTATGGACCTTACTATGTGTTGTCGGGTCTTCAAAAAATCCGTTTTACGAATGAGCAGCAAAAAGAAGCCGTTCGGGAAGTATTTTTTATCCAAAAGCTGTTGTTAAACGGGGATTTGTATGTACCAAATGAGGACTTAAACTAGTTTATTTTCTATATTTACCGCAAATTTAATCCATGCAAAAACGGCTAGTCCTAGATCAGCAGCAGATTGACATCACACTGAAGCGGTTCTGCTACCAACTTATCGAAAATCACGACGATTTCGAAAACACGGTTTTTTTGGGATTACAGCCGAGAGGCACCTTGCTTTTGGACAAAATTGTGGCTCTACTTAAAGAAATTTCTGGGATAACAGTTCCATCGGGATACCTAGATGCCACCTTTCATCGAGACGACTTCCGTAGAAGAGACTTCCCGCTGAAGGCTAACGAAACCAAAATCGATTTTTTGGTAGAGGGCAAAAAAGTAGTACTTATTGACGATGTACTCTACAAGGGTAGATCCGTTCGAGCGGCAATGGATGCGATGATCGCATTTGGCAGACCTCAGAAAGTAGAATTGATGGTATTGGTAGATCGAAGACTCACCCGAGACTATCCCATCCTGCCGGATTATTATGGAGTAAAAGTAAATACGCTGGATAGCCAGTATGTAGTGGTAGAGTGGGTGGCTCAGGGAAATCCCGCAGATGCCATTTGGATCACAGAGAAAGTAACTAGCTAACTATGTCGCAACTCAGCACCAGGCACCTTTTAGGCATCAAAGAACTCAGCGAAGCAGACATTCGGCTTGTGCTGGAGACCGCAACCAATTTTAAGGAGGTGATCAACAGACCAATTAAGAAAGTTCCTTCCCTTCGTGACATTACCATTGCCAATATTTTCTTTGAAAACTCTACCCGTACTCGCCTCTCCTTTGAACTGGCAGAGAAGCGACTTAGTGCAGATGTAGTGAATTTTTCTTCTTCCAATAGTTCGGTTAAAAAAGGGGAAACCCTAGTAGATACGGTAAATAACATTTTGGCGATGAAGGTGGACATGGTGGTGATGCGACATGCTAGCCCAGGAGCGCCTCATTTCCTCTCCAAAAATGTGCCTGCCAATGTGGTCAATGCTGGGGATGGAACACACGAACATCCTACCCAAGCACTTTTGGATGCCTTTTCCATGCAGGAAAAATTGGGGGATCTGAAAGGTAAAAAAATAGCCATCATCGGTGATATTCTTCACTCTCGGGTGGCGCTTTCGAATATTTTCTGCCTCCAAAAATTAGGCGCAGAAGTTCGAGTATGCGGACCAGTGACCTTGATTCCCAAGTACATCGAAAGCCTAGGCGTAAAGGTAGAGTTGGATCTACAGAAGATTTTGAACTGGTGTGATGTAGCCAATGTGCTTCGAATTCAACTAGAGCGTCAGCAAATCAAGTACTTTCCGAGCCTTCGGGAATACTCCTTGTACTACGGGATCAACAAAAAGATGTTGGATGGGCTGAATAAGGAGATTGTGGTCATGCACCCTGGACCGATTAATAGAGGAGTGGAATTGAGTTCCGATGCCGCCGACTCTTCACATTCCATTATCCTAGACCAGGTAGAAAATGGGGTTGCTGTCCGTATGGCGGTCTTGTACCTGTTGGCGGGAGCCAAGGGATGATTTAAATTAGCTGACTCTTATTGAATCATTTTTTTGTAGTTCACAAATAAAAGAATCAGAGAAGCTAACTAAGATTTGTTTTTTTTTACCCTAACTCGCTACCTGTATAACCCGAATCAGTTTCAACTCGTCTTCAGGATTGAAATAAAAAATTAGCCTATCCTCCTTTTAAAACCCACAAAATGCTAACCGTTACGCAACTAACAAAAGTTTACAACAAGCAAGCGGCTGTCCAAGACATCAGCTTTGATCTTGCAGGAGGTGAAGTGGTAGGTTTGCTCGGACCCAATGGAGCCGGAAAGAGCACCACTATGAAGTGTATTGTGGGTTTGATCCGCAAAACAGCCGGAGAGATCACGATTGGGGGACACGATCACTTGTCGGTGGAGGCCAAGCGCTTATTCAGCTACATCCCTGAGACGCCCTATGTCTACGATTTATTGACTATTTGGGAGCACATGCAATTTATCGCGCAAGCTTATGGGGTCAAGGATTGGAAGCCCAAGGCTATGGAATTGTTGGAATTGTATGAGCTTGACGACAAGCAGAAAAAATTGGGAAGAGACTTATCCAAAGGGATGCGACAGAAGGTTTCCATTTGCTGTGCTTTGCTTCCAGACCCAAAGCTCCTATTTTTTGATGAGCCGATGATTGGCTTGGATCCTAAAGCGATCAAAAACACCAAAAACTTATTCAAAACCTTGAAGGATCAGGGGAAAACCATCTTCGTTTCTACCCACTTGATTGAAGGAATTGAGTCGATTGCGGACCGTATCTTGATAATGAAGGATGGCCAAATTATTGGCAATGACACGATTGCAAACTTAAGGCTGCAAGCAGAAATCGGATCTGGTCTAAGTTTAGAAGATTTGTTTTTAGAATTGACCAAAAATGAATGAGTTTCGCCTACTCCTGAAAAAGGATTTTTTGATTTTCATCAATAACCTTCTTCTAATTTTCCGAAACCCACTTCGCCTGATTCCCTATGCGATCGCTGCGGGGTACTTTATCTTTATGTATTCCAAGGGTATCGCTGGCAGTCAGCGGGTCAGTTCTGAAGTGAATTTGGAGGCTGCAGCTGAGGCAGATGTTACCCAGCAGAGCGTCATCGGCGTTTTGACGGTCTTGGCATTGGTGTTTTTTATTTTTCAGCTTTACCGAGCTACTAAAAACAACATTACTTTTTTTAAGATGGCAGATGTTAACCTACTATTTTCTGCACCGGTGAAGCCCGAAAATATTTTGATGTATTACATGGCGCGCTCCATCTTACCCGCATTGGGTGGATCTTTGCTTTTTTTAGTCTACAGTGGTGGTCAGCTCGCCAGTGAATTTGACTTAACTTTTCTGGGCGGATTATTTTTGTTGTTGGGGTTTGCTCTTTTCTTCTTCCTGATTTCCCCAGTCCGGTTTTTAATCTATACGCTTCACACCCGATTTGGGATTTTGGAGCAGTTGCGCATGGGCGTTTTGGTACTTGGGATACTCCTTAGTGCTCTGGTTTTGATTCCTGGGTTTTTGGCTCCTACTTTTTGGGAGGGAATGTTCGCTTGGATTACCTCGCCTTGGTTTGACTTGTTTCCTGTGGTAGGCTGGAGCAGGGGGATGATGTCCTACTTTTTGACTGGCAATTGGATCTTATCTTCTGCCTATTTGCTGCTGTATGGGATCACCTATTACGCTGTGGTGAAGTTGGTGATTCAGTATTCTGGGCATTACTACGAAGATGTGTTGGATGCCACTCAGAACAATGAAGATCGTCTGGAAAAGGCAAAAGGGACGAAAGAGGTGACAGAGGATGCCTATAGTCTAAACTCAAAAAAGCAATTGGCACTATCTGAATTCGGTCTCGGAGCCAAGGCTTTGTACTGGAGAAACTATGTGCAGAGTAGTAGGCAAGATCTCCATCCGCTGATTGGGCTCTACACAGGTGGAATGGCCATATTGGGAATTGTTCTTGCTGGTTTAGGACACTTTGACTGGTTTTCTCATCAGGTGCTTTACTTTTACCTCTTGTTTTTGCTCTTTTTTTATTTCATGGCGGGCATTGGAAGGGCCAATATTGGAGACTTGAAGAAACCCTGGTTTATCTTAATTCCAGCAAGTTGGTCTTCAAAATTTTGGAATTTGATCAAGTTGGATCTGGTACAAACGCTAATTTTTGCCTTGCTGTTGATTGTCCCTTCCGTGGTGATTGGGGGATACAATTTTTGGTTGATCCTGTTATTTCCGTTGGGGCTGATTTTCGCCTATGTGATTGGTCTTGGAGTCAACCTAATTCCTCAGGTGGGCTTGGATGAGGGATGGGACCGCATACTAATCAAGCCCTTGATGATTGGGGGCATCGTAATCTTTGGAATAGTGCCTACTTTATTTTTCTCCGGGCTACTTTTCGGGCTTACAGGAAAGTTTATTTTCGGCTTTGGGGTTGCAGTGCTGGGTTTAGGTTTTGTAGCTGCTATTCTTACCCATGTGACTTTGGATATTTTAAAGCGATTGGAATTTAAAGAGTTATAAGTTTGATTTGTTGAGAAAGAATCTTACTGCCAGCCCTATGGGAAATAGGGGTGGAGGCTAGCTAGGATTTTTTTTTCAGTTCCTAGTTTAGAATAGGCAGGACCCAAGAATTTCATTTATTTTTGAGACATCCAAATATAACCTGTTCATGATTTACAACTCCATTATCGAAACGATCGGGAATACCCCGATGATCCGCCTCAACAAGCTTTCCCTAGGCATTAAAGGAGAGGTATTGGTTAAAGTGGAATACTTTAATCCTGGCAACTCGATGAAAGATCGCATGGCGATCAAGATGGTAGAGGATGCAGAAAAGGCGGGCTTACTTAAGCCAGGTGGAACTTTGATTGAAGGGACCTCAGGGAATACGGGTATGGGCTTGGCATTAGCAGCTGTGGCCAAGGGCTACAAGTGTATTTTTACAATGGCGGATAAGCAGTCCAAAGAAAAGATTGATATCCTTCGTGCTGTAGGTGCTGAAGTAGTGGTATGCCCCACCAATGTGACCCCTGAAGATCCCCGTTCGTATTATTCTGTAGCGCGCAGGTTAAATAAGGAGATTCCGAATTCATTTTACCCCAACCAGTACGATAACCTCTCCAATGCCCAAGCGCATTACGAGACCACTGGACCCGAAATCTGGAAAGATACCGAAGGTAAGATTACGCACTATGCCGCAGGTGTGGGCACTGGCGGCTCCATGTGTGGTACAGCCAAGTATTTGAAAGAGCAAAACCCCAACTTAATCACGGTAGGATTGGATACCTACGGGTCGGTGTTCAAGAAATACAAGGAAACAGGGATTTTTGATGAAAAGGAGATCTATCCTTACCTCACTGAAGGAATTGGAGAGGATATTTTGCCAAAGAATGTAGATTTTTCCTTGATTGACCACTTCATCAAGGTAACAGACAAAGATGCGGCGGTCATGACTCGGCGTTTGGCACGAGAGGAAGGCCTTTTTGTAGGTTGGTCCTGTGGATCTGCAGTGCATGGAGCCTTGGAGTATGCCAAAGAGCACCTGAAAGAAGGAGATGTACTCGTAATCATTCTTCCGGATCACGGAACCCGCTATTTGGGCAAGGTATACAATGACGAATGGATGCGTAACCATGGATTTTTGGAAGATAAAACCTATGCTACGGCTCGGGATATTATTGCGCAGCGAAGTGGTGCCTACCAGCTCCTTTCGGTCAACAAAACCGATACCGTTAAAGAAGCCATTGGCTTGATGAATGGAAAAAGTATTTCTCAGATTCCTGTGATGGATGGAGAAGAGGTAGTGGGAAGCTTAACAGACAATAAACTTCTTGCCAAGATTATTGACAACCCATTATTGAAAGATGCCACTGTGGCTGAAGTCATGGAAGGCTCCATGAAGTTTGTGGCTTTGGATTCTACCTTAGATGTACTTTCTTCCATGGTAGAAAAAGAAAAGGCTGTTTTGGTACGCGATACACTGGATAACATCCATATCATTACCAAGCACGATATTTTGGAGGCTTTTAGTAGATAGATGAAAGTAGACCGCCTGCTTACGGTACCTGTAGCGATAGATATAAAGGCTGCTTTTGTAAGGGCATGGGAGCTTTACAAAATGCATCCGTTTTTCTTTTCCATGTACATGCTTTTGATTCTTTCCATTCAAGGCATGGTCGTGATCTATGCTAAGGAGTACATGATTGTTTACAGTACCTTGCTTGCTCCACCTTTTTATGCGGGGTTTTACCTAGTTGCCAATAAGATGAGTCGTGGGGAGTCAGTTGTCTACCCTGATTTTTTTACAGGCTTTCGCTTTTGGATTCCTTCGGTAATCATTTCTTTGCTCAGCCAGGTATTAATTGCCTTGGGCTTGATTGCATTGATTCTGCCAGGGATATACCTTGGTGTTGGCTACTTGTTTGCGATTCAAATGGGAATTTTTGGTGGGATGGATCCCTGGTCGGCCATGGAGTGGAGTAGAAAACTTATCACGCGTAATTGGTGGCAGTTTTTGGTCTTGGTTCTGATTTTTATTGTACTCAATGCAGTAGGGATTTTGATGGCCGGAATCGGTTTGGTGTTGACGCTTCCGCTTACTTTTTTGGTGCTTTACGTCCTTTTTGAGGACCTAACTCGGGAGGTATTTTCAGAGGAGGAAGAGCTCCCCACTACTCATGAGTAAGAATCATTGCTTCTAATCTATTTCTGCATTTTTCAGCAAACTCATCCACCTCATTATTAGAAGAGGTAGTAGGAGGAAAGAGTGGTTTGGAAAAGTAGACCCTGATTTTTCCTGGTTTGAGCAAGATAGAGCCCCTTTTCATCAATTTATCTGCTCCAATTACAGCCATTTCCATAATGGGAGTTTGGGTTTCGATGGCCAATCGAAAGGCTCCTTTTTGGAAGGGGAGTAGCGTTTGATCCGTATTGTTTCGGGTGCCCTCAGGCGACACGACCACTGAAATGCCTTGATTGAGGAGGGCCACAAGTTTCTCCATACTTTTATGTCTTGATTCTGGATTGCTTCGATCTACCCATACAGCTAGTTTGCCAACAACCGTACTAAAAATTGGGATATTAGAAATCTCCTTTTTTCCTATTGCTCGAACGTAATGAGGGATGACCATGGGGAGCAGCGGGGCATCTAGATTGGACCGGTGGTTGAATATAAAGATGTAGGATTGTCTGAGGTCGATGTGCTCCTTCCCATATATTTCAAAACGAATTCCCGATAAAAATGCCCAAGTTCCTACCCAAATGCGGATAAATACAAAGGAAATTTTATCTCCTCTGGGGTGAATAAGCAATGGGATAAGTACAAATAGGCCCAGTACCAGCATGAGTACAAAAAAAAGTAGTGCTGAATAAATAGTGTAGATCCACTGAAAGGCCTTGAACATTGAAAATTCTTTAGTAGATTTGAGTTCGTAAAAAATCTTTCACTCTTTGCTTGCAGGCCCCGATTTCGTGTCGGGGCTTATTTTTTGAGTTCAATTTTAGGGCGAATCTCTCAAAATACCAAGCTTAAAGCTTCGGTATGGATGTGCTAATTTTCGTTTGGTTTTATTTCCATTTAAATAAATCTCTTACATTTGCAGTCCATTCGAGTGAATGGGACGTTTTGGAACAATCAAACGTTCAGTTTTAACCCAAAAACTGCTTCCTCATGACTCTAGGGAAGTTGGTTAATCAGAGTCGTATTTTATGTCTAGTACAAAAGAATTTAACTGGGACGACTTCGATACAAAAGGCTTCGGAGAAGGTTATTCCAAAGAGCAAAGAGCTCAAATGGAAGCCATGTATGCGGGTACCTTGAGTGAGATCACCGAAAAAGAGGTGATTAAAGGAGTAGTAGTAGGAGTAAACGACAAAGATGTAATCATCAACATTGGATTTAAGTCAGATGGCTTAGTGCCACTTTCTGAATTCCGTGATATTGCCGGCATTAAAGTAGGCGACGAGGTAGATGTATTTATTGAGGAGCAAGAAAATGCTTTGGGTCAGTTGATTTTGTCCCGTAAGAAGGCCAAAATTGTTCGTGCATGGTCAGATATTGAGTCTGCCTTGGAGAACGATAGTGTAATCGAAGGCTTAGTGAAGCGTAGAACTAAAGGTGGTTTGATTGTAGACATCTACGGTGTTGAAGCCTTCTTGCCTGGTTCTCAGATCGACGTGAAGCCGATCCGTGATTTCGATGTATATGTAGGTAAGAAAATGGAAGTGAAGGTTGTAAAAATCAACCACACTAACGATAACGTAGTTGTTTCGCACAAGGTCTTGATCGAAAAAGATCTTGAGAAGCAGAAAGCAGAAATCCTCAACAACCTAGAGAAAGGTCAGGTATTGGAAGGGGTGATCAAGAACATGACCAACTTCGGCGTATTCATCGATTTGGGAGGTGTAGATGGTCTACTTCATATAACCGATATTTCTTGGGGTCGTATCAACCATCCGGAAGAAGTATTGCAGCTTGACCAGAAGGTTCAGATTGTGGTACTTGACTTTGACGATGAGAAGCGAAGAATTTCTTTGGGCATGAAGCAATTGAGTGCTCATCCTTGGGATTCCTTGGCTTCAACCCTAGAAGTTGGTTCAAGAGTAAAAGGCAAGAT
>SXYU01000121.1 GCA_005788235.1 Cytophagales bacterium | reverse complement strand
TTTTCTGCTAGGTTAAGTGCCAGGCTTTTGCCCATCACTCCCATTCCGATCACCCCTATATTCATTTTCATCTCTTGCATTGTTAAATAGTGAAGGGACGCCTCCAGCACCTGGTCTGGTGTCCCTGAAATGTCAACTAGTTTGCCTGAAGTAGGCTTCTCCCAAATGGCCAGCTGGGAATCCAACATCCCCGCTTTCATGTAATGGTTTTGACGGGCAAGCATTCGCTCCCAAATCAGATCGCGAGATCCGGTCAAGTGAATCCAGCGAAGCCCATCACTCACTTGAAGCTGCTTGCGGTAGGTGTTTTTGAGGGCTGAACAAGCCATTACTGCTCCTCCCTGTTGTTCCATTTCCAGCAACTTTGAAGCCAAAGCAGCTAACCAGGGTATCCGATCTGCATCAGTAAGCGGCTCCCCACTCCCCATTTTTTCAATGTTTGCCGGGGGATGAAATTGGTCTGCGTCCAAAAAGGGGATACCTAGTGCCTGAGACAAACCCAGTCCTAGGGTAGTTTTTCCCGTACCTGACACTCCTGTAACCACTACAAGCATGGTGCAAAGGTAAGTTTTAGATTCCAACTGTGCACATGCTTTGCTTGACACACGCCTATTTTTACTTGGAATCCAACGGAGCATACGAACAACAATCCCCTACCTTTACCCACTATTTTGGCTGGAAGTGAATTTTCAAAGCACTGAATAACTACCTTTGCAGCTCAATTTCAAGTTTCTATGATTTCAGTAGACAATGTATCCGTCATTCATGGCGGAAGCGCCCTATTCAGCAACATCACCTTCAACATCAACGAAAGTGATAAAATCGCCCTTATGGGTAAGAATGGAGCTGGAAAATCTACCCTCTTAAAAATTATTGCTGGGGTAAACAAGCCAAGTTCAGGCTCGGTATCTGCCCCAAAAGGATATGTGGTAGCCTACCTCCCGCAGCACCTACTGACTGCAGATGACTGTACGGTCATGGAAGAAGCCTCCAAGGCATTTGCTTCCTACCTGAGCATGAAGGAAGAAATTGAGGCCATCAACGAGCAACTAACCATCCGTACAGACTACGAATCAGAGGACTATTACAAGCTCATAGAGAAAGTGTCCGAACTCAGTGAGAAATTTTATGCCATCGAGGAGATCAACTACGAGGCAGCTGTGGAAAAGGTATTGCTCGGTCTAGGTTTCCTTCGGGAAGATTTTACGAGATCGACCTCCGAATTTTCGGGTGGATGGAGAATGCGAATTGAGCTTGCAAAGATTCTCTTGCAAAACCCAGACCTTATCCTTCTCGATGAGCCCACCAACCATCTCGACATCGAATCCATCCAATGGCTGGAAGAATTTTTATTGACCAAAGCCAAAGCGGTAGTCGTGATTTCCCACGACCGGGCCTTTGTGGATAACATCACCTCCCGAACCATCGAGGTGACCATGGGACGTATTTACGATTACAAAGCGAAATACAGCCACTACCTCGAATTGAGAAAAGAGCGACGAGAGCAGCAACAGAAACATTACGAGGAGCAGCAACGCTTTATCGCCGACACCACCCAATTTATCGATCGATTTAAGGGTACCTATTCCAAAACTCTGCAAGTACAGTCTCGCGTGAAAATGCTGGAAAAGTTAGAGATCGTCGAAGTGGATGAAGTGGATACTTCCGCACTGAAACTTCGATTCCCTCCCTCCCCACGCTCCGGAAAGTATCCGGTGATCGTGGAGGACATGAGCAAAAGCTATGGGGATCATGTGGTGTTCAACAAAGCGTCGATGACCATCGAACTCGGGCAGAAAGTGGCCTTTGTTGGGAAAAATGGAGAGGGAAAATCCACGATGATCAAGGCCATCATGGGCCAGATTGATTTTAAAGGAAAATGTGAATTGGGACACAATGCCTTGATCGGCTACTTTGCTCAAAACCAAGCCTCCCTCCTCGACGAAACCCTAAGTATTTTTGAAACTATCGATCAGCTAGCCGTAGGAGAAATTCGAACCAAAATCAAAGATATTCTCGGAGCCTTCATGTTTAAAGGGGACGACATCAACAAAAAAGTGAAGGTGCTATCGGGAGGTGAAAAAACACGTTTGGCATTGATCAAACTTCTTTTGCAGCCAGTCAATTTTCTGATTCTCGATGAACCGACCAACCACTTGGACATGAAAACCAAGGACATCATCAAAGATGCGCTCAAGGCCTTTGATGGCACGCTCATCCTAGTTTCCCACGATCGAGACTTCTTGGATGGCCTGGCTACCAAGGTATTTGAATTTGGCAACAAGCGGGTGCGCGAGCATTTTGAAGATATCAATGGGTTCTTGAGAAACAAGAAACTTGAAAACTTACGGGAAGTGGAGCGCAAGTAACTGGACCTGTAATCCACAAAAAAAGCAATTCTTCGAATTGCTTTTTTTGTTTATTCCTAAAAAGTAAGATTTATCTCGCGTAGTTGACCGCTCTCATTTCACGAATCACAGTCACCTTGATTTGTCCAGGATACTGCATGTCCTTTTCGATCTTTTGAGAAATATCGAAGGAAAGCTGACCTGCCTTCTGATCGTCCACATTGTCTGCATCGACTAGGATTCGCAATTCTCTACCTGCCTGCATGGCGAAGCATTTATTGACTCCGTCAAAATTCAAGGCGAGCTCCTCCAATTCTTTGAGACGCTTCACGTAGCTGTCCATGATCTCCCGACGGGCACCTGGACGTGATCCGGAGATCGCATCTGAAGCCTGTACAATAGGCGATATCATGGAAGTCATTTCGATTTCATCGTGGTGTGCACCGATGGCATTGCAAATTTCAGGATGCTCCTTGTAGCGCTTGGCAAGCTCCATGCCCAAGAGTGCGTGCGGCAATTCTTGCTCCTCAGGCCATACTTTTCCGATGTCATGGAGAAGACCTGCTCGCTTTGCCAACTTCGCATTGAGGCCCATCTCTGCTGCCATGGTGGCGGAGAGCTTGGCTACTTCTCTGGAGTGCTGCAGGAGGTTTTGTCCATAAGAAGAACGAAAACGCATACGTCCCACCATCTTGATCAATTCAGGGTGAAGGCCATGTATGCCTAGATCAATACAGGTTCTTTCACCGATCTCAACAATCTCTTCTTCAATGTTTTTCTCTGTTTTGGCAACCACCTCTTCGATACGTGCAGGGTGGATACGTCCATCCTGAACTAGGCGGTGTAGGGAAAGGCGGGCGATTTCTCTTCGTACTGGATCAAATCCAGAGATGATGATTGCTTCTGGGGTATCATCTACGACAATTTCCACACCCGTGGCTGCTTCCAGTGCACGAATATTTCGACCTTCTCTACCGATGATTTTACCTTTGATGTCGTCGCTTTCGATGTTGAATACGGACACACAGTTTTCCACTGCATGCTCTGTAGCGGTACGCTGGATAGTGTCCAGAACAATCTTTTTAGCCTGCTTGGTAGCCGTCAACTTAGCCTCGTCGAGGATATCTTTGATTTGAGAGGAAGCCTTGGTTTGAGCCTCTTCCGTAAGCATGCTTACCAATTGCTCTCTCGCCTCTTCTCTGCTCAAACCTGCTAGTTTTTCCAAGTCTGCAATACGCTGATTTGTGACACGATCCAGTTCTTCTTTTTTCACCTGCACAGCATGAAGCTGAGCAGTCAAATTCTCCTTTTTGCTGTCTAACTCTGCTTCTCTTCGCTTTACATTTTCTTGTTCCTTTTCTACCTGCTGTTGCAGTTGCCTCACCTTATTTTCATTGGTGATGATCAAATTTTTCTTGGTGTTATGCTCCTCATCAAATTCTGACTTAAGCTTCAAGTATTTTTCCTTGGCCTCCAGGATACGGTCTTTTTTAATGGTTTCGGCGGTTAATTCTGCCTCACGAAGCATGGATTTAATTCGATCTTTAGTCTCCTCCTCCTGCTTCGCATGTTTACTCTTTAAAAAAAAGCTGGTTAGGGCCGTTCCTACTCCAAGCCCTGCAAGGGCGGCTAGGATGACAAATGCAAGTGCGTTCATAGTTGTGAATATATAGTTGTTCACCTACCCGGCACTGGAAATTAGCAAAATGAAAAAACTTAATCTCAAACAGCCTTAGCAAGCAAGGCTGATATATGGGCAAGAGAGCGCTGTATGTGTACGCTATCTTCTTCATTTCCTGCATTGGTCTCAAGAGATTCTACCATGGAATCAAAGGCCACCATGGCCAATAAGTCAGTAGAATCATCCAAGCCAAACTCAGATTTATACTTTTTTAACTTCTCATTGATCATCCGCCCAGCATGCCGAATTTTCCCCTCGTCTTCAGGCTTTACACGCATGGGATATTCCCGGTCTCCGATTTTTACTTTAATGGCTAATGTTTCCATTTATTCGGACAGATAGGCAATCAACTGATCGATTTCTTGTATATAGGAATTGATTAAGTCACTCATTTCACCAGTATCCTCAGGGTTTACCGGTCGGTTTTCCACAATGTTACTAATTTTTATCTTATTTTTAAAATTATCCAAGGCAACATCTCGCTCTTGTAGTTGCTTCTCAAGCTCCACCAATCGTGCATTTAGGAGCACATTTTCTGCAGTCAATGCCTCTACCTTTTTGCTTACCTGAACAGAAAGTTTTTCAAGTTTTTGTAATTCCTCGTGAATCATAACTTAGCTTCGGATGATTGCCCCCACTTGATTTTGAAAGGCTTGAATCAAGTTACTCATAGTTTTATCAATTTCCTTATCGGTTAAGGTATTTTCTTGATCTTGAAGGATAAAGCTCAGCGCATATGCTTTTTTGCCCTGCCCCAATTTATCTCCCTGGTAGACATCAAATACATCTACCTGCTTTAAGAGTTTGCCCCCAGCTTTCTCCGCAACTTTTTTGACGCGATCATAGGAAAGGTCCTGGTCAATAACCAAAGAAAGATCCCGTCGCACCTCAGGAAACTTAGACAATTCTTGGAATTTTTTCAATCCTGAGGATTTCTTGGCCAGCAAGTCCCAGTCTAATTCTGCAAACCAAACCTCCTGCCTTACTTCGGCCAATTTCAGTTGCTTATCTTCGACTAGACCCAAGGTTGCAACCACCTTTTCACCCACCTTCAGACTTAATCCATAGGAAAAAGGTGCCACTTCAATCACTTCTACTTGGCTCACCTCCACATGCAATCGCTCCATGATTTGGGTCACTTTCGCATAGATGTCTGCGAAAGCAAGTGGCTTTGCAGGTGCAACCCAACTTTCTAAAGAACGATTGCCTGACAGAAAAATGGCCAAATGTCTCGACTCCTTGTAGCCACCTTCGGCTTTCTTTTGATACACCGTGCCAAATTCAAAGCACTTCAGGTCAGTTTGTCTTCTATTGATGTTGTGTGCCAACACCTCTAAGCCAGAGAAAAGGAGTGTTTGGCGCATCACACCGAGGTCCTCACTAAGTTTGTTGTAAATCTCCACCGTGGTGCTGGCATCCAAAAACCCTGCTTTCTCAACGTACTTGGGGCTGGTCAAGCTATTGGTCACCAATTCAAAGTAGCCTTGATTGGCGAGCATCTCGGTGAGACGGTACTGCAACTTCGCCAGATCCTTCACCGGGTGTTCGGCCAAGAATTCGGTGCTGAGATTTTCAGAAAGAGGCACCTGCTGAAAGCCATGAATGCGCAAAACCTCTTCAATGATATCGGCCTCGCGAGTAACATCCACTCGGTAAGGCTTCACCGTGGCCACAAACCCTTCTGGGGTCCGTGCGGACACTCCTATTTCTAAGCCTTCCAAAATGGCTACCACTTCCTCTGGATCAATGGCTTTTCCAATCAGTCGGTTGATGTGGCCAAAACTGACCTCAATCTGTGCATCAGCTTTTGGCTGCGGATAAATATCAATCAGCTCGGAAGCGACTTTTGCGCCAGCATAGCGCTGTAAAAGAAGTACTGCTTGCTTCAAGGCATATACTGGCATGTTGGGATCTGTGCCCCGCTCAAAGCGAAAGGAGGCATCGGTCTTTAACCCATGCACCTGGGAGCCCTTACGAATCACGTCAGGGGAGAAATAAGCGGACTCCAAGAAAATGCTTGTAGTCTTATCGGATACGCCTGAAACAGCTCCTCCAAAGACCCCAGCAATACACATCCCGCCCTTGGAATCACAGATCATTAATTCTTCGCCAGAAAGTTTTCGCTCTTTTCCGTCTAGAGTCACGAAGGTGCTCCCTTTCGGAAGTTTGCCTACGCGGATTTTTCCATCCCGGATTTTGGCAGCATCAAATGCATGTAAGGGCTGTCCCAAATCATGCAGGATGTAATTGGTGATGTCAACTACATTGTTGATGGGTTCTAAGCCCAAGGAACGGAGGAAATGCTGTAGCCACTGGGGTGAGGTTCCCACTTGGATACCGGTAAGCACAATCCCCGAATAGCGAGGGCAATCGGAAGTTTTATCAACAACCACCTCGAGGGAAGGGCCAGTAGCTTCCGCCTGGATAGCGGGCTCCACCGACAAACACAGGGGCCTACCCAGCAGGGCTTTTAAGTCCCTTGCAACTCCTAGGTGGGAGGCAGCATCTGCGCGGTTGGGCGTCAGGCCAATTTCTAAAATAAGGTCTTGAGTTACTTCAAAGTAAGCAGATGCAGCTGTCCCATTGGGGAGATCTGTATCCAAAACGATGATTCCTGCATGGGAGGTACCGATGCCAATCTCATCTTCCGCACAAATCATCCCTTCAGATGCTTGGCCTCGGATTTTTGCTTTTTTGATTTCAAAGGGTTCTCCCGTGCTGGGATACAAGGTGGCTCCCACCGTGGCAACGACTACTTTTTGCCCTGCGGCAACATTCGAAGCCCCACATACAATCTGCGAGGGCTGCTCCTGTCCAATATCTACCGTAGTTAGACTCAATTTGTCTGCATCTGGATGCTTGACACAGGTAAGTACTTCCCCAATCACCATCCCTTCCAAACCTCCAGGCACAGACACAAAGGGCTCCAGATGCTCCACCTCAAGCCCAGATTGGGTGAGTAGCGCAGCAACCTCTTCTGGGCTTTCTTTCAAATAAAGGTATTCCTTGAGTCTATTAATGGATATTTTCATAGGGCATTGAATAAGCGAATCTTTCGATTCTAACTAGGCGCGTGAGCAGTCAGTGGGTAAGTTGCAAATTTAAAAGATTTGCCTGAGCGGCGATCATTTATCGTAATTTTTCTCCCCTACTGGAATAGCAATGTTCAAGATATTCTCGCGTGGCGGGAGGGGGCAAGCAAAGTCAGGGTTGTAGGCACAATAGGGATTGAAGGCTAGGTTGAAGTCGATCGTGATGCTATTTTTTCCATCCTGACGTACATTCAGGTAACGCCCTCCACCGTAGGTTTCTTTCCCGGAAGTTTCATCTGCAAAAGCCAAGAAAAAATTGCGCATGTCTGACTCATTCAGAGACTGCATCAAGAGGACTTTGTTGGTTTTCCCTCCCATCTCAAATACCGCAAAGGAATGTTCTAAGTACCGTTCTGTGCTTCCATCTGTCAGGGGAACCGCTCTGATTTTTTTGAGCTCAATGGGTAGCAATCTGGCTTTGACCCGGTATACAGGATCAATAGGATAGAAAGTGAGGCTTTGCAATCCCCGTTTTTGTTCCTCCGTCAAAGGTGATTCAACATTAAAGCGGATGTATTTGAACTGCCGCTCCCGTTCGGTCTCGATTTTTTCGATGTAATCCTCCGGGCTTTCTGCAGCGGTAAACATGTAGGTGATGGCTCCCAAAACCACTAGGGATGCAATAATTAAAATAAGTTGACTTGATTTCACGTGCGCTAGTTTAACTTTAGAATTCAACACCCCATCGAGGTCCATGGTTTGAGCATTGGGAAAAGAAAGCTCCCCAAGGCTACATGATCCCTTCATCGGCAAAGCTAAAATAACCCTGATCTGTGTAAATCAGATGGTCTAGCAGGAGTATTTCCAACTCTTTCCCAATTTTCTGCAACCGTTGCGTGAGGCGTTTGTCTGATTCTGAGGGTTGAAGGTTACCACTTGGATGGTTGTGAATCAAAATTAAGGAATGTGCCCCTTGTTCCAAAGCAAATCTAAACACCACTTTGGGATCTACCACCGAAGCAGATATTCCTCCTTGGCTCACGCGCTCTTTTTTTATCAGCCCATTGGTCCGATTCAACAACAGGAGATATACCTGCTCCACCGATTCATCGTATAGATCTGGACGCATCAGCTCGTAAACCTGCCTGGATCCAGTGATTTTTAGGAGCTTGGGAGGCTCTTGCTCTTTTCTCCTCCTCCCGAGTTCCAAGGCGCTAATGATCGAAATGGCCTTGGCTTCCCCAATTCCCTTAAACTTGCAGAGGTCTGACACGGACATTCTAGCCACAGCAGCCAAGTTGTTGCCAACTGAAGCCAGCAGCATTCGAGAAAGATCTACTGCACTGCAGGCAGCGGTACCCGTTCCGATCAAAATTGCGATCAGCTCTGCATCTGAAAGTGCCGCTTTGCCTTTGAGGAGGAGCTTCTCTCTAGGCCGATCTTCCTCGGCCAACTCAAAAATTCTAATAGAGGGGTAGGTATTCATGCGTAGGTTAAAAAGTAAACAAGATTATCCGCAATTAAGCCAATAGCTCAAGATGGTATGATTTACTGCAAATCGTCGACGGACGACTGTCCACAGACCACAGCTCACCTACTTGAACCTCAACCTGAGCTTCCTTGGATTTGGTTAAAAAAACTGAAATACATCCTAAATTAAATCTGCGTATTTTTTCTAATCAGATTTGCGTGAAAAAAAATCGAAGACAAACCACATTTTGCAGGCAGGTGATAGACCTTGGTCGACTGCTCACAAAAATGAATTTCAAACTTTCTTTGCTGATAAGAACGCAGATTTTTTGAAAGAAAATTGAATTTACGGAAAAATGGGGCATAAAAAAACCCTGCTTAAAGGCAGGGTTAGTTTTTATCAAGGGTAAATTACCCCAAGGCACTTACAACTTTAGCCAATCTTGACTTCTTGTTGTTTGCATTGTTTTTATGAATGACATTCTTTTTAGCCAGTTTGTCCAACATGGAGGAAACTTTCTTGTACAACTCCATCGCTTCTACTTTATCCGTAGCCGCCTTAAGTCTTTTAATGAAAGTTCTTGTGGTCTTGGCCTGGTATCTGTTTCTCAAACGCTTTACGTCGTTGGCGCGAATTCTCTTCAGAGCTGATTTATGGTTTGCCATATTTAGTCAATTTTCTATTTCTTGTAGTCGTCCTATTTTGAACAGGAATGCAAAGTTATTGGAAATAATTAATTCTGCCAAAGGAATTTTGAACATTCCTGAAGTAAGTGACTCTTGATGAATCAAAAAATTGTGAGCTGTGGCCTGAAACAAGCTAAAAAAGTACATTAAAGCCGATTTATTCCTGAATTTCCTGTAGATTGAATCATGAATTTTTTAATTATTGCTTTTTTGATCTTTCCATTTTTTCCAGCACCAATTCCTTTATGGGGCTTTTATGGACATGTTTTACTCAATCGTCAAGCGGTATTTTCTCTTCCACCCGAGATGCTGCACCTCTACAAACAGGAACTCCGATTTATCTCTGAAAAGGCGGTGAACCCAGATCGAAGACGCTATGCGGTAAAAGGAGAGGCAGAAAAGCACTACATCGACCTCGATCACTATGGGGATAGCGCCCTGTACAAGCTTCCAAAATACTGGTCGCAGGCCATCGAAAAAGTTCCAGAAGACTCCTTGCGGGCACACGGCATCGGCCCCTGGTCAGCCTACCTTACGTTTTACAGCCTAACCAAAGCCTTTGCTGCGCAAGATAAATCAGCCATTCTACGCTTATCCGCAGACCTGGGCCACTACCTCGGGGACTTGAATGTCCCCTTGCACACCACCAAAAACTACAATGGCCAGTTGACCGGGCAGGCAGGTATCCATGGGTTCTGGGAAAGTAGGGTACCCGAGCTACTGGCAAAAAATTACACCTTTTGGGTTGGCAAGGCAGACTATGTGCCCGACCCCCAGCAGGCACTTTGGGAATCCGTGGCACAGGCCCATTCGCAGGTAGACTCGGTCTTGCAAATCGAAAAAAATCTCAGCCAGCGGTTTCCAGTCGATCAAAAATACAGTTACGAAGAGCGGAATGGACAAACCGTCCGAGTGTATTCCCGAGAATTTACCATCGCCTATGCACTTGCCCTAGATGGGCAAGTGGAACGGCAGATGAAGCGCTCAATCAAGATGATTGCTGATTTTTGGTACACCGCTTGGGTCAATGCCGGGCAGCCGAATTTGCGTAAGCTGCCTAATTCTCTAGAAGCACCGCAAGATTCCCTTCGCCCCAACTCGAAAATCCGTCCTCGACTGCACGACAATTAGAAGATCAGGAATGGAGGTATCTGGTTATGGCAGCCCCCAAACGGGAAAAGGTATCCTTAAATACGGCTTCATTTTCTTCCAAAAGGGTCACTCTGAAGCCCCTCAAGTCGGAACAAAAAGAAGAAATCGGAACTACACAAATCCGCTCTGAGGCAAGCAAATAATACACAAATCGCTTGTCTAGGGGCATTTCCGAATCATTCAACCAGGAGTCCACCAACTGTTGCAAGCGCTCATCTTCAATGGGAAGGCTTTGGCGGGTAGTAAGCAATTGCTCGTCAAAAACAATCGTATTGTAAAATGCTCCTTGGGTAGGGTTGAACTTAATTCCTTCAATTTTTCCCAAAATTTCCCGCATCCACTCGCTTCTTTCCCCGATTTGTGCATTGGCTTGCTCGCGATAGGCGGGATATTCCGGATGATTCCTAATTCTCGGAATGGCTAATTGTGGCAAAATTGTGGAGCAAACCTCAATCATTTTGGCATTTTCGAGGGTTTGGCATAGTTTGGAAAACTCTTGGGAAGCTTCCCGATTGTAAAATTCCATCCAACCGCAGCGTGCCCCTGGCCAAGGGAATTCTTTGGAAATTCCCTTGAGCGAGATTGCTGGATGATTGCCTATGACCTCGGCAAGTGCTACCGCCTTGATGCCGTTGTAGGTGATGTTGTGGTAGATTTCATCAGCAATTAGCAGCAGGTTAAATTCCTTGGCAAGCTTTACAAAGTTTTCTAAAACCTCCTTGGGATACACCATCCCTGTTGGATTATCTGGGTTGATGATCAGAATACCCACAATGGAGGGATTGTATTTTACTTTGAGGTACAAATCTTCCATATCAGGAAGCCATTGGTTGTCCGGATCTAGGCGGTAGGTAATAGGAGCAGTATTGGCATGGGCTGCTTCAGCCGAGCTATGGGTAGAGTAGGCTGGAGAAGGTCCAATTATTCGGGCTGTGGGGACTAAATATTGATACAATTTGGCAATTGCATCCCCCAAGCCATTAAAAAATAGAATGTCTTCAGCCGTCAACTGCGCCCCACCTAGATCATTGTTGAGGTTTGCCAAAAATTTCCGGGTATCCAATACTCCTTTGGAGTCTGCATAGCCGTACGTTTTGTCTTCTTGAAGTAAATCCGCCACAATCCCTTTCATCCAATCTGGAAGCCGGTTGCTCTTTTGAATCGGATCACCAATATTTTCCCAGGTCATCGAATAGCCGAGCGCTTCGATTTGTCGGGCTTTTTTGACGATGCCCCGAATCTCATAATTCAGCTCTTCTGCTCCGGGTCTTAGGAGTAATTGTCGCATAGGTCAATCAATAGGTTTGGAAGTGGAAATAAGGTTGCTTATTTCAAATTCTTGTAGCGGATACGCTTCGGCATCACATCGCCGAGGCGCTTCTTCTTGTTTTCCTCGTAGTCGGAGAAATTGCCCTCAAACCAGTACACCTGTGAGTCGCCTTCCAAGGCCAGTATATGCGTACAGATTCGATCCAGGAACCAGCGGTCGTGGGAAATAACCACCGCGCAGCCTCCGAAATTTTCCAAGGCTTCTTCCAAAGCCCGAAGGGTATTGATATCCAAGTCGTTGGTAGGTTCATCTAGAAGCAGCAAGTTGCCGCCTTCCTTCAGCGTAATCGCCAAGTGCACGCGGTTGCGCTCTCCCCCAGAAAGCACGCCCACCTTTTTCTCTTGGTCTGAACCGGCAAAGTTGAATTTCGAAACATAAGCCCTAGAATTGACTTCCTTGTTGCCGAGCTTCATCAACTCATTGCCATCGGAGATCAGCTGGTACACAGTCTTGTTGGGGTCCAAGGCATCGTGCTCTTGGTCCACATAGGCCAACTTCACCGTCTCCCCCACCTCAAAGTTGCCCGAATCCGCCTTTTCCTGACCGGTGATCAATTTGAAGAGGGTAGACTTACCCGCACCGTTGGGACCAATGATGCCCACAATGCCTCCTTGCGGCAAAGAGAAACTGAGATTTTCAAAAAGCAATTTGTCCCCATAGGCTTTGGATACGTTGTTGACTTCGATCACTTTGGCTCCCAAGCGTGGCCCCGGTGGGATAAAAAGTTCGAGTTTCGCTTCACTGTCTCGGGACTCCTCTCCGACCAATTTGTCGTAGGCATTCAAACGTGCCTTACCCTTGGATTGACGTGCTTTGGGTGACATGCGGATCCATTCCAATTCACGCTCCAATGTCTTCTGTCGCTTGGATTCGGTTTTCTCCTCTTGCTTGAGGCGGTTTTGCTTTTGATCAAGCCAGGAGGAATAGTTGCCCTTCCAAGGAATGCCCTCGCCACGATCCAATTCGAGAATCCAGCCGGCCACATTATCTAGGAAGTAACGATCGTGGGTAACGGCAATGACTGTGCCCTTGTAATTCTGCAAATGTTGCTCCAGCCAATGCACAGATTCTGCATCCAGGTGGTTGGTCGGTTCATCAAGCAAGAGCACATCTGGCTCCTGCAAGAGCAGTCGGCAGAGCGCCACACGTCTTTTTTCTCCACCAGATAGGTTGGCTACATTCGCTTCGGCTGGCGGGAGGCGCAAGGCATCCATGGCCTTGTCTAGCATCACATCGAGCTCCCAAGCATTGACGGCGTCTAATTTTTCCTGCACCTCCCCTTGACGGGTGATGAGCTTGTCCATGGCATCCGGATCGTCCATAAGGGCGGGATCCATAAATTTTTCGTTGATTTCTTCAAATTCCTTGAGCAAGGCGACAGTACTAGCTACTGCTTCCTCCACCACATCTTTGACGGTCTTGGTGGGGTCCAACTTGGGCTCTTGTTCGAGCATACCTACCGTGTAGCCTGGAGACCAGACTACTTCCCCTAGAAACTCCTTGTCCATACCTGCAATGATGCGCAGCAAAGAAGACTTTCCTGAGCCGTTTAGGCCCAGCACGCCGATCTTGGCGCCATAAAAAAAGGAGAGGTAAATGTCTTTTAATACTTTCTTCTGTGGGGGGTAAATTTTAGAAACCCCTGCCATGGAAAAGATGATTTTTTCAGCGCTCATGCTAGCAAACTAGTAAATCTGTGAGAAACAATAGTACAAGGCAAAAATATACCTTTCTTAGGATAAGTGAGGGCTAAATGATTATTTTGCATAAAATTGAGTTTGACCACCTAATAACCTAGAGTAGTACCATGCAACATGCCTTTGGATATATCCAAGACGGAAAGGTCTTTCTAAAGGGATTTTTAGGTAGACCAGACCGCGTGATTGGTGAGTTGAAAGGAGACGAGGCATCGACCATCCTTTATTTTGAAAATCGATATACTCAAATTGAAGAAAAGGTAGCTCGATTGAAAGCCGCCATCGAAGAAAATCAAAATAAGGGTTCGTTTTTGATGAAATTGATTCACCTCAAAGAATCGCTACATACCAGTGATGCCTTGGGGGATTTTACCGTGTTGATCGACGAGCTTGAGAAGCAGGAAGTTTTTTTAAGTGAAATTATTCAGGGCAACCGAAGCAAAAATCTGGAGATTAAAAAAGGTTTGATTCAGGAGGCCCTTGCAATTCAAGCAAGTTTGGACTGGAAGGATGCCACCGAGAAATTCAAGGAATTAAAGTTGCGCTGGATCAAAACTGGACCTGTTGAAAAAGAGGTTCATGAAGAAGTGGAGTCGGAGTTCAATCAAGCAGTAGACTTTTTCTTTGAGCGGCGACAGGAATTCTACGATCAACTCACGATTCAGGCGGAGGCAAACATCAAAGTGTACGAGTCCTTGCTAGAGCAGGCACGCGAAGCACACGACCTTCCCGATGCCAAAATGGCATTTGATATCAGTAAGCGGATTCAAAAAGAGTGGAAAGCTGCTGGCAAAATTCCTGCCGAACGGCGGCAACCCATCTGGGATGAATTTTCAAAATTGAATAACCGCATATTCTCCCGTTACAAGCGTACACTCAACCCAGGCCCTGAGATGCCTCCTAGGGAAGTGCTCCGCAAAATTGAGGGGATGGTAGAAGAATTAAAAAAATTGGCCCACCAGCCTACCTCCAAGGAGATCACGCTCCGCGCCAAGACCATCCAAGAGGATTGGAAAAAGCTGCCAATGCGCAAGCCAAAAGAGGCAAATTTGCCTGCACGTTCCTACCAGTTTTTCATGGATATCGTCTTTGAAAAGGCTTTTTTGGAGAAACTTGCGCAGAGCAAGTATGCCGACTTTGCTGACAAAATGCCGGAAGAACAAAGCCAAATTAAAATTTCAATTCTTAAAGACCTATTGCATCGAGATCAGGGAGAATTAGAAACTATGCAAAACAATTCGGATAACTTCCGAGTAGAGACTGCAGATTTTGAAATGATGATGAAAAAAAAGCTTTCGAGCCTCAAGCGAAAGATTGATGTAAAGAACTATGTCTTGAAGCAACTTTCTCCGAAAAATTGAGTACAACCTA
>SXYU01000120.1 GCA_005788235.1 Cytophagales bacterium | reverse complement strand
CGGAAACATCAACTTCGACCTCTCTGATTTCAATCCCTTTGGTTGGGTCGATTTCAACATTGGATTTGCAGGACTTGCAGTGGTGGCCTACATCGTCTTGTGGGTGATTCTTCCAGTATCCTATGCCATGGAAGAAGATAAGGAAATCAAAAAACTGTATCGAAACCCGGATGATAAAGTCCTTGGAGGAGTTGCCAGCGGCTTAGCTGCGTACTTTGGTATCAAAGAATTACTCTACGTTCGGCTTGCCTTTGTCTTACTCACCCTTGCTGGAGGATCAGGTGTGGTAATTTACCTGATTCTTTGGATCATCACCCCAGTGGCGAGTTCCATCACGGAACGTATCAAAATGAAAGGTGGCGAAATCACCTTGGATAGCATCGACTCCACGCTCAAGGAAACCATCAGTCCAGCCTCGCCCACACCTGAATCCACCTTAAAAAAGGTGCTTATGGCACCTTTCAGAGTATTGGGACAGGTGATCGAAGCTCTAGGATCTGCCTTTGGGTTCCTTGGTAGGTTTCTATTAACTCTTCTGCGCGTCTTTTTTGGGCTAATCATTTTCATTCTTGGGATGGTGCTGGTAGGAGCTCCCTTGGTCACCTTCGCCCTTTACTTAGGAGTTATCGACCCCATGTATTACGGGACCGTGGATGCATTTCCCTTGGAAATGGTCACCGAATTAGTTCCAACTGGACTAGCAGCTGCTGGACTAGGAGCACTCGCGATTCCTGGAATTGTGATCTTGATACTCGGATTGAGTGTGCTTTCCAAGAAAAATTTGGTGGGAAGTAAGTTTGGCTTAGTTGCGCTGGCACTCTGGCTGATGTGCATTGCCACCCTAGGATTTCAAATTCCACGCGTTATCACCAAATTCAAAGAGGAAGACCGAGTGATTACCAATACCCCAGTCACCATAGGCCAAGGTGTACTCTTTTTAACCGTAGAAGGTGGGGATGGGGTAGAATTTTACCAACAAGCCGTGCTTGAACTTAAGGGCACCGAAGACAGTGTCCTTACACTAAAACAAGAATTTTTCGCTCGAGGCCAAACTAAGAAACAAGCGCAAGAAAATATCAAAAAGATCGCTTATAGCTATGCTGTAAAGGATTCCGTCATCACCTTTGAACGAGGGTTTGATCTAAAAACCTTGGGGACTTTTAGAGATCAAAAAATAAACCTAAGCTTGGCTATTCCTTACAACAAACCGTTTATCATGGACGATAGCTTATTGGATATCTTAGAAAATACACTGTATAAAAATGGCTACGAACGGGTGGATGTCCGTCCAGAAGCAATATGGGTTTTCAATAAAGCGGGACTTACCTGTCTCACCTGCCCAGAAAAAAAGGGAGAGCGACGCGATTGGGATTCCTTTGAATCCGAAAAAGCCCAGCTTGACTCCCTAACCAAAATCCAACAGGATAGCCTAAGCAGAGCCAAACTCAAGGATGCCTATTTCTTAAAGGAAAATTAAGCTGCAACCTACAATTTAGATTTTAGTTGATATAAGTGGCCCCGCAGGTGCGAGGCCTCTTTTTTGTTGAACCTTAAAAAAAAGAGCCTTGAACGCATCTGCATTCAAGGCTCTTTAACCTATAAACAAAATCTTATTTTGCCTTTTCCTTCTTGGTTACCGATAGCGTAAGCTCAGTACCTTCATCCACATAATCGGCTATAATCACGTCGCCCTCAGACAAATCACCCTTCAAAATCTCTTCTGCAATGGCGTCTTCCAAATACTTCTGAATGGCACGATTTAGTGGTCTGGCTCCATATTGCTGATCATAACCTTTTTCTGCTAAAAAGTCTTTAGCCTTCTCAGTAAGTTCGATTTTATAGCCCAAATCCGTGATTCTGTGGAATAGCTTCCCAAGGCTGATGTCAATGATCTGGAAGATATGCTCCTTACTCAAGGCATTGAATACGACCACATCGTCCAATCGATTCAGAAACTCCGGACTAAAAGCCTTCTTCAATGCGGATTGTATGGTAGACTTCATGATTTCATCCATGTTATCGGCTTTGGCACGGTTGGCAAAGCCAATTCCAGCTCCAAAGTCCTTCAAGTCACGCACCCCAATGTTGGAAGTCATGATGATGATCGTATTTCGGAAATCAACTCTTCTTCCCAGCCCATCTGTCAAGATGCCGTCGTCCAACACCTGAAGCAGAATATTGAATACATCCGGGTGGGCTTTTTCGATTTCATCCAAAAGGACTACAGAATACGGCTTGCGACGCACCTTTTCGGTGAGCTGTCCACCTTCTTCGTAGCCTACATAGCCTGGAGGTGCTCCCACCAATCGGGAAACGGAGAACTTCTCCATGTATTCCGACATGTCGATGCGAATCAAGGAATCTTCCTTATCGAAGAGGTAAGTGGCTAGTGTCTTTGCCAACTCCGTTTTTCCAACCCCAGTAGGTCCTAGGAAAATAAAAGTACCAATTGGCTTCTTTGGATCTTTTAATCCAACGCGGGTACGCTGAATGGCTTTGGTCAATTTCTTGATCGCCTCTTCCTGACCGATTACTCTACCCTTAAGCTCCTCACCCATGTTGAGCAATTTATTGCCCTCATTTTGTCCAATTCGCTTAGCAGGAATTCCGGTCATCATTGCAATTACTTCCGCTACATGGTCCTCATCCACGGTAAAGCGCTTGGTCTTGCTTTCGTCTTCCCACTTCACTTTGGCTTCATCAAGCTGCTCCAAGAGTTTCTTTTCCTTGTCACGAAGCTGTGCAGCTTCCTCATACTTCTGAGATTTGACTACGCGGTTTTTCTCCGCCTTGATATTTTCTACTTCAGACTCCAAACGCAAGATTTCCTCAGGCACATTG
>SXYU01000119.1 GCA_005788235.1 Cytophagales bacterium | reverse complement strand
GGTGGCAACAGTTTGTAAAGAACTGGGGTAACGATTCTAGACAAAATAGTCGAACTGATTAGTCCGCCAATGAGCACAATCGCAAGAGGTGAGATGAGTGGATTGGTACTCAAGGCCACAGGGATCAAGCCACCGATTGCCGTGATGGTAGTCAATACAATGGGAAGGAAGCGAATTTCCCCAGATTTTTGGATTGCAGTATCCAAATCTACGCCTTCTTTTCGCAGTTGATTGGTAAAATCCACCAATAAGATAGAATTTTTTACCTCAATACCTGCCAAGGCAATGAGTCCAATGATGGCCACAAAAGAAAGGGAGTTGCCCGTAATCCAGAGTGCGATCAAGGCACCTACCATCCCCAAAGGAATCACGGAGAGGACAATAATCGTACTTTTGAAGGTTCGGAAAAGCAAAATCAATACTGCAATGAAAAGAAAAACAGTGAGGATAATGATGGTATTGAACCCTGCAAAGGATTCTTGTTTGGTTTCGTATTCACCTCCTAGTGTCAAGCGGTAACCTTCAGGCAAGGGAATTTGATCTAGTTTCGTCATCGCTTCGCTAAGCACCCGATCCGTCAGGTAATTGGCATCTACAAAGGAGGATACGGACACAGACCTATTTTTATTGTAATGGTCTATGGTCAGGGTGCTACTTTCAAATTTGAGATTTGCAATTTGGGAAAGCGGAACTCCCTTTCCCTGGCTATTGTATACATAAATAGGTTCGAAACTTTCTAGTGTTGCACGATCTCCTTTTGGGGTAGTGAGCAAAATGGAACGTTCATTTCCTTGGGGGTCTGTAAACGAACCCAGGTTCAATCCGGCAAGCGCAAGTCGTACGGTTTGATCGATGTCTGCAGTAGCAATACCCAATTGTCGGGCCTTATCTTTTTGAATGGCCACACGGATATCGGTCTTTAAGTTGGCTACGGGGTTATTGACATAGATGGTACCTGGAGTTTGCTTGAGTAAGTGCTCTACTTTTCCAGCCAAAGTTCGGAGCGTATCCAGATTTTCACCTATCAGCCTGATTTCGATGGGAGCAGTCACTGGAGGACCCTGTTCAAAGTTTTTGACCTCTACTTTTGCGCCAACTACCTTTACAAAACTTGCTTGAAGCGTTTGGATGATTTCTAATTTTCGAGGAGCAGAGGTTTCGGGTTTCAGTTGAACAAATAGTTGCCCGTAATCGCTGCGCTCGTTTTCAGGGATCTCGTTGTAGTAGATGCGTGGATTTCCTTTTCCTACGTTGGTAGTAAAGTTCCCCAATTCAGGGATTTTGGCCACTTCTTGTTCCACTTGTTGTACAAGGGTATCCGTATTACTTAAGTTGGACTGTAGTGGAGTGGTGATGTTGACTAGAAACTGTGGTTTTTCTGAGGACGGGAAGAGGCTAAATCCAATAATCGGAAATAAACCTAAGGAAATAAAGAAAATAGATCCCGCAAGTACGAGTGTTGCAACAGGCTTTTTTAATGCTTTTTCAAGGAGTGGAGCATAACTGACATGGATGCCTTTTTGAAACAGGTCATAGATCCTGTTGGAATTACCTTCTGTCTTATTTTTTAAAAGCCAAGTAGCTAGAAAAGGGATGATTGTCAGGGAAACAACCAGTGAAGCAAGCACACTTGTAATGACTGACATGGGTAAGCTTCGTACGAAATCCCCTGAACTTTCGGGCAAAAACACCAACGGAAGGAATGCGATAATTAAGGTGATTGTACAGCCGACTACAGAGACAGAAATCTGTTGAGTGGCCTTCAATGCTGCTTCCTTTTTGCTGTGACCATCTCTAATCCACCGTTCGATATTTTCTACGACGACGATGCTATCGTCTACCAATAGGCCTAAGGCTACTACCAAACCAACAATGCTGAGTTGGTTGAGTCCGTAGCCTAGTGCATTCATTAAAATCAACCCGATGGCGAGGGATAATGGGATGGAAATCATGACGATAATAGAGGCACGGTTGCCCAAAGGCAATAAGGTCACAAATACCAAGGTAATCGCAATTAAAAAGTCCATTCCCAAGCCACCCAGTCGTCTATTGACATAGTCAGCTTGATCAAAAGCAACGATTAGATCCATGTTTTCAGACAACTTTTCAGTGCTTGAAGCAAGTAAGAGACTGTATTTTTCTTGTGCTTTGGAGATGTTGGTACCCTCCTTTAATGCTGCAGTAACAAAGATGGATCGGTAGCCATTGAGTCGGGTGATGTGCTTAGTATCCTCAAAGTCATCTCGAATCGTCGCCACATCTTTCAATAGGATATTTTTTCCTTGTAAGGAATACACCACGGTCTCCGCGATCTCATCTGCTGAACTGTAATTCCCGCTCGTTTTTACATTGAAAGTTTTGTTACCCGCATCTACCTGACCCCCAGGAATGTTACTCAACTCACTTTTGATGCTTCCAATAAGCGCTCCAAGAGGAATGTTTAAGATTGCTATTTTATCCAGTTGTAATTCAATCTTTACGAGTTGCGCAGGGAGTCCATGGATTTTGACATTTTTTAATTCTGTAATACTCTCTAGGTCTTTCTGAAGGCGATCAGCTTCGGCTTTCAGCGCCTCACGCGAAGCATTTTCACTAACCAAGGCGATTTGAAGGATATTGACATCAGAGGGACGTACCTTCTTCACTTCAATCGAAAAAATTTCTGCTGGCAATTGGGGTCGAAGGGTGTTGACCTCTCGAACGAGTTCTTGGTATTTCTCATCTACATCTTCGCTATAATTATATTCTACAAAAAGGATAGCTGCACCGTCTTTGATTTCGGTTTCAATGCGCTTGATATTTTCGAGTGCATAGATGACTTTTTCTAAAGGATTCACCACCAATTCTTCCAAATCTTCTGGACTTGCGCCTGGATAAATGACGACGATGGGAAAGCTTGGCGAATCTATCACTGGATCTTCACTCCGCGGCATATTCAAAAAAGTAGTAATTCCCAAGACCACTGTCATAAGAAAGATGACGAGGGTAAACTGGTAATTTTTTACCGCAAAATCAGAGATTTTCATCAGTTCTTAACTTGAATAGTGGAACCATCAGACAAATAGGCACTCCCTGAAACAATGATGCTCTTGTAGTTTTCCAATCCACCAAGCACCTGAATGGAGGTTGGGGTGATTTTGCCAACTTGAACTTTAACTTTTTTTGCTTTTTGTCCATCGACTACAAACACATATCCACTATCACCATTGGCATCCAAAACGGATTCAAAAGGAATCTCCCATCCTGATACTGTTTGAGAGGGCAGAATTCGGGCCTTTCCAAACATACCCGAAGCTAAGGATACTTCTTTCACCGATTCAGGGCTGATTTCTACCCAATAGGTACCCGTAATCGGGTCTGCTACCTGACTTTTATGCGTTACTTTGGCTGATATCCAATTAGTCGATGCCGCAGCATTGATCTCTGCTTGATCACCAATCTGAATGGAACTCCATTGTTGATCACTTAAGGTGACCTTCAAGGTCCATGCACCAGAAGCAGCCCCATTGATTTGTATAATGGGAGTTCCGGAGGCCACCAATTGCCCTGGATTTACAAATTTTTTGAGAACAAATCCATTTTTTGTTGCTCGTATTTGGGATTGAGCCAAGTTGAAGTTCGCCGTATTTAACTGCTGTTCAGCGATATCTAACGCTGTTTTTGAGTTTTCAAACTGCTCTAAAGTGGCCACACTGTCGGTATATAAGCGGGCGGCACGCTGATGATCTCGAAGCGCTTTCTCGTAGGCAAGTTTGGATTGGCGAACGCCAGCTTGAATCTCAGTCAAATCTAAGCTTGCGACGATTTGTCCAGAATTTACAGCATCGCCTTCCTCTACGAGTACTTTTGAGACAATTCCACCTAGTTTAAACGAAAGCAATGTTTCATCCTTGGTACTAAAGGTGCCACTTGCAGTCACTGTAGCAGCCATCTGGGAAGATTGGAGCGCAAAAAGGCTAACTGGAATGGCCTCACCTGTTTTTGGAATGTTTGTATCACTAGGAGTAGTGCTGCTGCATCCCAAAAGAAAAAAGATTAAAATTACTGGTAAAAGTGAATAGCGCTTTTTCATGGCTTAATTAATTTCAGTAGAGAGTTGACGTTCAAGCTGTGCCAAGGCCATCTGTAGCTTGTAAGCACTGATGTTTTTTTGAAGGGCAGCTTGTGTGTATTGGTTTCTTGCGTCTATGTATTCAAGCAAGGATTGGCTTCCATCCTTAAAGCCTCTGTCTACGAGTTTGAGGTAGGCAGAGGCCGATTGGAGTTTTTTTTCAGCCGATTGGAGTGCAGCAAGTAGGGTTTTTACTTCATTTCGCTGAGTTTGGAGGGCTAGGTTCAGTTTCTGGTTCACCAATTCTTTTTGCCGTTGGACAGATTGCAAGCCGAGGACATTCCGTTGGATTTGATTTTGATTTCTACCCCCCTGAAATACAGGCATGTTAAAGTTTAATCCCCACATCAGGTACTTGGATTGGGAATCAAAGTTCCAATCAAAACCTTGTGAGCCAAGATCTGCGTAGGTGGAAAGTTTTGGTATCCAATAGTTCTTTCCAGATTTAAGGACTGTTTCTTGGATAGTTTCCATGCTTTGCATGGCACGAAGTTCTGAGTTTTGTGGGTGAATTTCCTCGAGAAGCAATTGATCTAAGCGGCTCAAATCGAGGGGTATATCTTCAAAGGTTACCGACTGATCAAGTGGTCGATTGACCAGAAAGTTGAGGTATTGGGCTGCATTGTTGGTTCTAAGCTCAGCCTCTGTCAACAAGGATTTTACATGTTCAAGTTCACTTTCTGCGCGCAACACCGCCGCTGGGAGCCTTTTTCCATTTTCGACAAGGGATTGGGTATCTTTTAGGTTTTGGTCTACGAGCTGAAGCGTATTCTTTAAAATGGAAATGGAGCTGTGTGCAGCGCAGAAATTGAAGTAGGCTACCCGAATGTCTTGAATGAGTGTGGCACGGTAGATTTCAACTTGGTAGCTGGTCCAATTGACTTGCTCTTTTCGGATTTGTTGTTGGTAAATCAAATCCGTATTGAGTAGGGGAAGGGTCGTACGAAAACGGGTATCGTAAAAATTGTCAGGGAGTAACTGTTCCGAGACGTTTTCGATTTGGGGAAATTTGCTAGAAGCTGTGAGCTTATTCAAAGTCGAATACACGGGATTGAGCAAGTCTCCGACTGGAAATGCGATGGTTCGACCCCCTTCAGCCAAGGTGTAACTTGCTCCAAAATCCATCGAAGGCAAATAGAAGCTTTTGGCATCTTTCAAGGCTAATAAACTTTGTTCAAGACTCGCTTTTTTATCCTGAAGTACTAAGTTATTTGCCAAACCTTCCTTGATGTAGGTGTCCAAAACCTGCTGTGCCTGTACCGGACTTACTTGAAAGGCTAGGTAAGTGAAAAAACCCAGAATTACGGTACGAATTCGCCGATTCATTTGTTTAGTAGCGTATTTGATTTTCATGAGGAAAGTCGATCGAGAATACTGAAAAATTCGTGTAAGCCGTCTTTGACGATGGTACTCTGGCGCTGAGCCAAGATTACCTCACAGCGTCGCCGAATGTGCAGAGACACCATGCCATGTACGGTGGACCATACTAGGAAGGAAAGCGCTTCTTCCTCATGCCCACGGAAATAACCTTCTTGGATACATTCTTGGATGGTAGATCGTAGAAAATTGAAAGTTCCAAAGCCTTCTTTCCATTGCTCATCATTGGAATTGAAAACATGGTCCATGGGTGCTTCTTTGATAAACATCAAGTCGTACATGTCTGGATTTTCGAGCGCAAAGTCCACATAGATAGCCCCCATTCTTTTTAGCCGCTCCATGGGATTGGGTACAGCAGTCAGTACTTCCATGCGGCTCATCAATTGCTGAAAACCTCCCTGGTGGAGCGCATGAAAGATCTCGTTTTTGTCTTTAAAATAGTGGTAAATGCTTCCCGGACTATATTCAATTTGATCCGCAATATTTCGAATTGATGTCTTTTCTACTCCTTTTTCCAGAAAAAGTATTTTGGCGGCGGAAAGGATGCGCTCCCTTTGTTCTTCCTTTTCTCTTTCTTTTCTTTCAGATATTCCCATATTTTTATTGAATACCCAAAAATAAATGAACACTGTTTAAAATAAAAAAAATAACATTTATTTTTTTCTCTAAAAAAGGGACACAAGTAAAACAAAAAAAGCTCGAATCAATCGAGCCTTTTAGACTATATAAATAAGGAAAGTATCCTTTACTAAAAGAATGACTATTTTATTTTT
Source organism: Cytophagales bacterium (assembly GCA_005788235.1). GTDB lineage: Bacteria > Bacteroidota > Bacteroidia > Cytophagales > Cyclobacteriaceae > Algoriphagus. The sequence continues at coordinate 237 of SXYU01000119.1, read as the reverse complement.
CCTCCGGATTGGGTTTTTTCATTACCAAATAGAAGCAATAAAGGGTAACGCCTGTGATTAGTACTTGTGTGACAAGCGATAGGATTAGCGCGGAAGTGTTCATTGGATAGATTTTTTTCGTTTAACAGTGGAGTACCATACGATGCCACAAATACCTAAGAATAGTAGAACCAATTGAAGTCTAGCCCAGCCCGAATACATCATTTTTTCCTCCAAAATTGCAGCATTTTCAGGGTT
>SXYU01000118.1 GCA_005788235.1 Cytophagales bacterium | reverse complement strand
CCATCCAGCTAAGGGTGAAATTTTCTATACCCTGAAAGGCTCAATTTGCTTTGGTACTTCCTGTTTTTTCCTAAAATAACTAAGAAAGGAAGTATAAGTTAGAGGCTATTTCAAAGCCTTATGTTAAAAAAAAAGAACCCCTCCGGAGAAAAAAATGCGACTCTCTTTCGACCGGATTGGGGCTCTATTGGTCAACTCAATCATTCACCAACACACAAAAGTAAAATGAAAAACCATGTTATTCTACTAATTGGACTTCAATTCTCATGGGTTCAACTGGGAACTGCTCAAAACAAAGGAAATGAGACTGTTTTTTTGCAGCTAGATCCACACTTTAAAGAAAGCGATGTCAAAAAAAATTTTCTTACCCTTAAAGAAAGGTCGTCTTTCCAGAAAGATGCCTATTCAACTACTAGTGCTACTTCAAGTTTGGCTGAACTTAAAACAGCCATTGGTACGGAAAACCAAACTTTCAATTTAGACTCACTCCCTTCTTCTGAAAAAGTGGATGAAGATGATGAGAACGGGAAACTATCCATTTCAGGATATTTTGATTCCTACTACTTCACCAATTTTAATAATCCTGCTTCAAGGGATAATATGGGTGTTTCGGGTGTAGGGAGGGGCTTTGACAGGAAAGTGGATCAATTTGCGCTGGGCATGGTTCAAACCCTATTTACCTATACAACTAAAAAATCGGAGATGGTGGTGGATTTGGCTTATGGTCCAAATGCGCAATATGGGAATTATGGGAATGTCCCTACCGCTTTTCCTGCTTATGGCTACCAATTTGGAAAGGAGGATTTATTTTCTGCACTAATCATCAAGCAGGCCTATTTCAACTATCATGTATCCGATAAATTATCCTTAACACTAGGTCAATTTGGAACTCACATTGGGTATGAATACATCGATGCTCCGTTAAACTTTTTTTATTCGATCAATCACACCTTCAATAGTGGAATCCCCTTCTATCACACAGGACTGAAATCAACCTACAAATTCAGTGATGCTGTTTCACTAATGCTTGGAGTTGTGAATGGGTTTGATTATGTACAAGACAATAACCGAGCAAAAGGCTTGATTGGGCAGCTTTCCCTGAAGCCCACAGAAAATCTTAGTATTTACCTCAATTACATCAATACCAACGAATCCAGTGCGGATGCCTTGGGTAAAACTCCCGAAGGCAAATTCCTGGTCTATGACTTGAATGGAGCGTATCAGCCCACCGAAAAATTCACTATCGGGTATTGGTTTATGTGGGGAGCACAAAAAGGTTCTTTGGGTTCTCCTGGTACATTTATCCCTGCTGACGGTGATGTAAGCAATACTAAATCTTGGTATGGAGCAAATCTCTACTTGACCATGGCTCTCACGAATAGGGTGGATCTTGGACTAAGAGCAGAACATTTCAACAATGAAGATGGGGCAAGGGGGCTGAGAAATTTTGATAATTTAAAAAATACCTACATCGGTACTTCCGCCAATACGCTAACATTTACAACAAACATCAAACTAATTGGCGATAACCTTCTTTTGAAACCTGAGATTAGAATCGATCATTTTAAAAAATTGGATGACAGTGGGTATGAAGAAAAATCTCAGCAATTCATGGATTCGAAAGGCTCCTATTCAAAAAATAGTCAGGCTACCTTAGGAGTTGCGGCTATTTACAAATTCTAAGTAATTCCCTATTCCAGGTAGTTGTCTTTAGAGGTACAAAAAAAATCGTGGCAGCATTTCCTTGAAAAAAATGAGAGAGGCTGCCACGAATTTTATTTTCTAATCCAGGTTTCTTACAACTCCTGCTCGCGTTCGAGCATCAAAATCGCGCCTTGGGAGACGATAAAGTACTTTTCTCCTTCGTAGACCACTTCATGAGCTCCGTTGAGTAAAAATATAGCCAAATCCCCTTCTTTCGCTTGAAGTGGGACATAGCGCGTTTTTTCCTCTGTCTCCATCCAGGGTTCCTGGTCTTCCATGGGCAGGGGAATAGGATATCCTGGACCTGCTTTGATGATGTACCCTTGCTACACTTTTTCTTTTTCCTGCACCCCAGGAGGGAGGTATAATCCAGATCCGGTTTTCTCGTGCGGCTTTTTTAGCCGAATCAAAACCCGATCTCCCACGATGATTAGCTTTTTCAATTTGTTGTCGGCAGTCAATTGCATGCGTTTCTGGTTGAATGAAAGAAAGGCCAAGAGTCACGACGAATAGATCTTGATTCTTGGCCCTTAAATTAAAGCAATCACCTAGCTCGGAAAGGTGCTGCTTGTAAAATTTATTTTTTGTCTTCGCTTACTTCTTCGTAGTCCACATCAGACACTCCTTCACCAGTAGTGCTATTGCTAGCTCCATCTTCTGGACCTGCTGATGCACCCTCGCCTTGGCTTGCAGCATACATTTCTGTAGAAGCTGCTTCCCAGGCACTGTTTAGGTTGGCCATAGCTGCATCGATACCTTCTAGATTTTTGGATCCATGCGCTGACTTTAGGGCGTCCACAGCGGCGCTGATGTTCGCTTTGTTTCCTTCGGAAAGCTTGTCGCCGTATTCTTTCAGCTGCTTTTCAGTTTGGAAAATCAAGCTATCCGCTTGATTTAGTTTTTCGATGGACTCTTTCTCGAGCTTGTCCGCAGTGGCATTGACTTCTGCCTCACGCTTCATGCGCTCGATATCCTCTGCGGATAGGCCAGAAGAAGCTTCAATTTTGATCTTCTGCTCCTTGCCAGTACCCTTGTCCTTGGCAGACACATTCAAGATTCCGTTTGCATCAATGTCGAAGGTCACCTCAATTTGTGGTACACCTCGTGGTGCAGGTGGAATATCCGAAAGCTGGAATCTACCGATGGAACGGTTGTCCTTTGCCATTGGGCGCTCGCCCTGAAGGATATGCAAGTCTACGGCTGGCTGGTTATCCGCTGCAGTTGAGAATACTTCTGACTTTTTGGTAGGAATGGTGGTATTGGATTCGATCAACTTGGTGAATACTCCACCCATGGTTTCGATACCAAGGGAAAGTGGAGTCACGTCTAGAAGTAGGACATCCTTCACCTCACCCGTCAATACCCCACCTTGGATAGCCGCTCCAATAGCGACCACCTCGTCAGGATTCACTCCTTTGGATGGTTTTTTACCGAAAAACTTTTCTACTTCTTCCTGGATTTTAGGGATACGGGTAGAGCCGCCCACTAAGATCACTTCGTCAATATCTGCTGCAGTCATGCCAGCATCTTTCAAAGCCTTGATACAAGGATCCATGGATCGTCTGACCAAGGTTTCGGAAAGCTGCTCAAACTTCGATCTACTCAAGTTTCGAACCAAGTGCTTTGGACCTGTTTGGGTAGCAGTGATGTAGGGCAAGTTGATTTCGGTGGAGGCCGAACTGGAAAGCTCAATTTTTGCTTTTTCAGCTGCTTCCTTCAAGCGCTGAAGGGCCATTGGATCTTGTCTTAAGTCGATCGACTCTTCAGTTTGGAATTCAGAAGCCAACCAGTCGATGACCACCTGATCAAAGTCATCTCCTCCCAAGTGTACATCTCCGTTGGTGGACTTTACTTCGAATACTCCGTCTCCTAGTTCAAGGATGGAAATATCAAAAGTACCTCCCCCCAAGTCATAGACCGCAATCTTCATGTCTTGGTTTTTCTTGTCCATGCCGTAAGCAAGGGCAGCAGCAGTAGGCTCGTTGATGATTCGCTTCACTTCAAGACCAGCGATTTGACCTGCTTCTTTGGTCGCTTGGCGCTCGGCATCGTTGAAATAGGCTGGAACGGTGATGACTGCTTCGGTGACTGTTTGTCCTAAGAAATCTTCTGCTGTGCTCTTCATTTTTTGAAGAATCATTGCGGATAGTTCCTGTGGGGTATAGGATCGGTCGCCGATTTTAACAGTCACTGTATCGTTGGGGCCTTGCTCTACTTTGTAAGAGGCATGCTTTTTTTCTGCAGTAACTTCTGAGAATTTTTTCCCCATAAATCGCTTTACGGAGGATATGGTGTTGCCCGGGTTGGTAATCGCCTGACGCTTGGCAGGATCGCCTACTTTTCGCTCGCCATTTCCATTGTCAAGAAAAGCAACGATAGAAGGAGTTGTTCTTCTTCCTTCGCTGTTTTGAATGACTACGGGCTCGTTACCTTCCATTACAGCTACGCAGGAGTTGGTAGTACCCAAATCAATGCCTATAATTTTTCCCATGAGTATGTTGGTTTTGTATGTTTTCTTTTTGAAATACAAAGCATCCTATTCAAGGGTTATGCCATCTTGCCTTTTCGACTTTTTGGTGTCAGTTTGTCATAATAATGACTGCATCAGTCCCTTTGGGAGCTAAAATTTGTCACGAAATGGACTTTGATGCCTGTCTTTTCTGTCATACTTCACTCTTCCACCTTCCCTCAAGTAGTTGAAAATTGGCACAGCTCCAAATTTTCCTGTAGTTTTAAATCATGAGCATCGCCCTTGTCCTTCAAGAAATTTACCTCTACCCCATCAAATCCTTGGGGGGAATTTCTGTTCGTCAAGCCGTGGTGGAGGAAAGGGGCTTTCGATACGACCGAAGGTGGATGTTGGTGGATAAAAAGGGGGAGTTTGTGACTCAGCGGACCTATCCTCAATTGGCAGTCCTGCAAGTGGCAGTCGGAGATAAGCGATTGGAAGTTTATTCCAAGGAAGACCCCGCTCAACGAATTGCCTTTGACTTGGATTTGATTTCACCCCAAGAGCTGACGGTTAAAATCTGGGGAGATGAAGTGTTTGCTAGACTAGTATCCGATGAAGTGAGTCGTTGGTTTAGTGATTTTTTAGGGATGGAATTAGATCTGGTGGTGATGCCAGAAAGTTCCGAGCGAAAGATGGATCCCCGCTATGCAGTGCATGAGGAGTCGGTGAGCTTTGCAGACGGGATGCCCTATGTCCTAATTGGACAGTCTTCCCTTGATGACCTGAATCAAAGATTGAATGAACCTGTGCGGATGGATCGATTTCGGCCAAATATGGTTTTTTCTGGTGGAGAGGCCTATGCAGAGGATCAATTCAAGCAGCTCCAAATCGGTGAGGTGGGATTCCAGGTGGTCAAGCCCTGTGGGCGTTGTGTCCTGATCACAGTCAATCAGCAGACGGCAGAGAAGGGAAATGAGCCACTCGCTACCTTGGCTACCTACCGTACGGTAAACAATAAGGTTTACTTTGGACAAAATGCCGTTGCCTTAACCCAGGGTATCGTCAGCGTAGGCGACCCCATTCAGCAGCTGTAACCTGGTAGTTGAAACCAGATTCCCTTCTTTGTACGAATTGTCAACAGTTGACGGTCGACAGACCACAGTCAATTGAATTCCAGTTAGGAAAAAGGTATTAAAATTTGGATTCTAAATTTGGTTCTTTAACGAATGGGCTGTCGACAGTGGACTGTGGTCTGTTAGCGATTATCCGCAACCCATGTGACGCACCATTAAGTACTTTCATGATTGCGGATAATCCTAAAACTCCTTTACAGTTTGAATAAATACCTTGACCATCTCGGGATCGATGTCCGGGTAGACTCCGTGCCCCAAATTGGCGATGTGACGCTTTCCGCGGAACTGTTCCATCATGTCTCGAGTTGCCTGACGCACCTGGTCTGGATTGCCATACAAGGCAGCTGGATCTAAGTTGCCTTGCAAGGTCTTGTGGGCTCCAATAAGGGCACTGGATTCCTCAATGCCCATATTCCAGTCCAAGCCTATGGTCTCACAGGAGAGTTTGCCCAAGGCTTCTCTCGCAAAAAAGGCTCCCTTTGCAAATACCGTGACTGGTACCTCCGTGATGGCATCGCAGATTTGAGAGATGTACTTCAGTGAAAATTCTTCGTATTGCTTGGGGCCTAAAATCCCTGCCCAACTGTCAAAAATCTGAACCAAATCAGCTCCAGCACGAATTTGTGCCTTCAGGTAGTTGATCGTGGAGTCCGTAATGAGCTGCAAGAGCTGATGGGAAAATATCGGGTCACGGTACAACTTTTCTCGGGATAGGGAGAAGGTTTTGCTGCCACTGCCTTCGACCATGTAAGCAAAAATCGTCCAGGGAGCTCCAGCAAATCCTATTAAAGGGACACGGCCATTCAGCGTTTTCTTGGTAATCTGAATGGCATCCATCACGTATTGCAAGTCGTTATCTCCTTCGGCTACGCGCAATTTTTTAAGATCTGATGCGGAGCGTATGGTTTGGGGAAACCAAGGTCCTCGCTTCTCCACCATCTCATAAGGCAAGCCCATTGCTTCCGGAATGACCAGGATATCTGAAAAAATAATGGCTGCATCTACTCCAAGCAGGTCTACAGGCTGAATAGTCACCTCAGCTGCAAGCTCAGGGGTTTGTGCGAGCTCAATAAACCCAGAGACAGATTCTCGAACGGCCCGATACTCTGGAAGAATTCTGCCCGCTTGACGCATCAACCAGACAGGAGTCCGTTCTGTTTTTTCACCTTTTGCTGCACGGAGCAGCAGGTCGTTTTGGAGTATCATGGCGCAAAGATAGGAGTGGAAGGGAAATCAGGAATAGAACTGAATTAGAAATTGGAAAGAAAGGGGTAGAATTCAGATTACTATAATGCTACATCGATTTAGCGAAGAGGGGCAATCACATGAACCTCTGTTTCGCTGACAATCTTGTCGATGTAATAGCCGCTCAAGCTTAGTTTATTTGCCTCAGCATATTCTTGAATCTTTTCCTTGATGGTAGTTGGACTGGGCATCACCCATTTATTACTGCTTACCTGAGCAAGAATATAGCGGGTTTCGGTAAATTTTTTTACCTCCATTTCTGGTGCCCCGAAAGGGAGGTTGATCCCTACAAAAACTTCCATCGTGTCGCGCGTCCCGGCAGGCTCCACGGAATACAGCGTGTGGAGGTAGCTGCCTGGGTGAAGGGATTTTAAAGACTCGATGGAGCGAAATGCTTGTTCCAAACCGTTGTTTACAGGGGTACCTCTAAATGTCTTTCCAGTTAGGGTTTCAGGGGGAGTGGTGACTAGGCTTAGTGCAATGGGATTATTTCCACCCAATTGATCGTAGGCCAAATAGCCTCCAAGCCCAAGAATTAGGAGTATGACAGCAGCGATGAGAAGTTTTTTCATTACCGAACGAAGGCTTAAATAGCAGTCATTTTTAACTGCATTTGATGTAACTGGGTATAGTAGCCTCCCTTTTCCAACAGGTATTGGTGGGTGCCGGTCTCTACAATTTCTCCTTTGTGAAGCACCAGGATTTGATCTGCCTTCTGGATGGTGGAGAGGCGGTGGGCGATAACGATAGACGTTCGTCCTTGCATCATTTTTTCAATGGATTCCTGGATAAGTTCCTCCGTTTCGCTATCCACAGAGGAGGTAGCCTCATCTAGAATCAAGATTTCGGGATTGTAGACCATGGCCCGCACAAAGGAAATCAGTTGGCGCTGACCCACCGATAGGGTAGCACCACGCTCCATCACATTGTAGTCCAATCCACCCGGTAGCTTTTCGATGAATTTTGCCGCTCCTACTAGTTCGGCAGCTTCCAACACCTGCTCTTTGGTGATGCTTGGATTACCTAGCGTAATATTTTGATAGATACTGCTTGAGAAAAGGAATACATCCTGGAGCACTACGCCGATATGCTTTCTGAGGGCACTCAACTCATAGTCCTGGATGTTGGTATCGTCGATGGTGATTGCACCCTTGTTGATTTCATAAAATCGTGAAATCAAGTTGATAATGGACGATTTGCCAGCCCCCGTAGCCCCGACTAGGGCAATGGTTTGGCCCTGCTTGGCTTCAAAGGAAATATTTTTTAAGACATAATCTTCTTCTTTATAAGCAAACCAGACTTGATCTAAGCGGACATTTCCTTGGATCTTTTCAGGACTAAAGCTTCCTTCATTGGCGATGTGCTCCTTGGAGGCAAGGAGCTTGAAGATTCGTGAGGAACTTACTACCCCCATTTGGAGCGTATTAAATCGGTCTGCAATCATTCGAATCGGTCGGAAAAAGAGTTGCAGGTACATGATAAAGGAAATCAATATGCCGATTTGCAGATCTATCCCAAGCACGCCTACTGCGCCGTACCACACTACTAGACCGATTCCGATGGCCTGGATGATCTCGGCAACAGGGAAATAGATCGAATAATACAGTACCGAGCGGATGTTTGCTTCGCGGTGCTGTCGGTTGATCTCTTTAAACTTGTCAAACTCGCGCTGCTCGCGGTTAAAGAGCTGCACAATGGTCATGCCGGTGATGTGTTCTTGGAGAAAGGAATTCAAGTTGGCCACGGCGTTTCGGACATCGTTGAAGGTCACCTTGATTTTTTCCTTAAACACATAGGTGGAAATCACCAAAAGTGGAAGTGTACTTAGGGAGACGAGCGTAAGCTTCCAATCGATGTAAAACATCACACCCAAGATGGTGACGATTTGAAGTAGGTCCCCAATGATGGCAGCAAGTCCCTCGCTAAAGACATCTGCGAGGGTTTCAATGTCCGATACATTTCGGGTCACTAGCCTTCCGATGGGGGTATTGTCAAAAAATTGAAGGCGAAGTTTCAATAAATGCTTGTACAGGCGTACGCGAATGTCTTTGATGATCACTTGCCCGATCCAACCCGAGTAGTAGGTATGTGCCCACTGGGCTAGAGCTTGGATAACCATCAGCCCCACCAGAATGTAAATGATTCGAATCAGTCCTGCAGCATCACCTACGGCGACATGCTCATCGATGGCGATTTGGATAAGGTAGGGCCGGGTGGGCGCTAGAATGGCCAAGGCAATGGTGAGTGCAACTAGAAAATAGAATTGCTTTTGGTAGGGCTTTACATAGGTGTAGAGCTGCCGCAAGACCTTCATGTCTAAGATTTCTCCCGCTGATTCTTTTTCTTTTTCTAAGCTCAAAACAAGGGTTAGTCTAGGTAAATGTCAGCGGAATATTCGATTTGGCTTAAAAACAAACCCTTAGCAGGGGCCGCCTTGCCTGCTTGATTTCTATCTTTTGAAGCGATAATCCTGCGCATGTCGTCTTGTGGGCGTAGACCAAACCCGATTTCTATCAAGGTGCCGACAATGGTCCTCACCATTCCTCTCAGAAATCGGTTGGCTGTAATGTGGAAAATCAATTCCTCCTCTTTTTGTTCCCAGAAGGCCTCATGTATCGTGCATCTGAAATGCTTGACTTCGGTGTGTACTTTGCTGAAGCACTCAAAATCTTCGTATTCAAAAAGGACCTTAGCTGCTTGATTCATGGCTTCAACGTCGGGACGCTGAAAAAGGTGCCAAGAAAATTCATGAAGAAAAGGACTTTTGGAAAAATTAATCCTGTAGAAGTAAGATCGCTTGATGGCATTAAATCTGGCATTGGCATCTGGCCTCACCTTCCGCAAACGATTGGCTGAAATTTCTTTGGGTAAAATCGCATTGAGTGCTTTGAGAAAATTTTCTCCTGGGGATTCGTTGACCAAATCAAAATGGCATACCTGTACTTGGGCATGCACTCCTGTATCCGTTCTCCCACTTCCCATAATGGAAATAGGTGTTCTAAAAAGCATACTCAGTGCTTTTTCCATGCATTCCTGAACCGTGAAGGCATTTTGCTGCAGCTGCCAGCCATGAAAGGCACTGCCTTTGTAGCTAAGCTCAAGAAAATACCGGGTTGTCGTGTCATTCATGCCTCCGCAAAGATACGATTCCCCACGAAATCCAGGGGCAAGAATTGTTTTCTTGATAATCCCATCTGAACGGGTTTTCTTTGTTAAAAAAAAAGATTGCTATGATTCAGCGAGTTCAAACCATTTTTCTTTTTCTTATTGCGGTAGGTATGGGGGTGACCCTAAGTACGCAAATTTGGCATCAAGGTGATGTAGATGGCGATTACTGGACCCTGTCGGCTTTTATGCTGACCAATTTGGACCAGGGCGGTGAGGTGATCCAATCTTCTTCCAAATGGTACCTTGGAGCGCTAGCAGCTCTTGCTGCGATTTTGGCTTTAGTATCCATCTTCCAATACCGCCTCCGTTCCCGTCAGCTTTTGCTCAACATGATCAATTCCCTCGTGATGGTCTCTCTCGTAGCGGCCACCTTCTTGACCACCAACGGCATCAACGAAGCCATTCAAGGCGAAGATGGGGGTGAATACGGCCTGGGATTTTGGACGATTTTGGTGTCCATGGTCATGAATATGCTTGCCAACCGCTTTATCAAAAAAGACGAGGCACTGGTAAGGTCAGTGGATCGGATTCGATAATAGGAAGCCTTGCAAGATTGTAGCGCTTTTTTT
>SXYU01000117.1 GCA_005788235.1 Cytophagales bacterium | reverse complement strand
TTTTTTTGGAATTACCCGAGGCACCACCACAGCACACTTCACCCGCGCCGCCTTAGAGGCCATCGCCTACCAGGTTTACGATGTACTCAAAGCGATGGAAAAGGACTCAGGCAAACCCACGCAAGAGCTTCGCGTGGATGGGGGAGCTACGGCCAACAATTTCTTGATGCAGTTCCAAAGTGACCTGTTGAATTGCGAAATCAAGCGGCCAAAGATCATTGAGACCACGGCACTGGGTGCCGCATTTTTGGCTGGTTTGGCAGTAGGCTTTTGGAAAAATCAGGAGGAGCTCCAAAAATTATGGCAGCCAGATCAAACCTTTTCTCCAGCGATGGAGGACAGCAAACGAGAAAAATTAGTACATTTTTGGCATAAAGCAGTCGAACGAACTAAAAACTGGGAAGAATGAATCCACTAGTAGCAGAATTGATAGGCACCGCAGTGGTGCTTCTTTTAGGAACAGGCGTAGTTGCCAATGTGATCTTGCCCGGCACCAAAGGGAACGGGGGCGGACTCATCGCCATCACCACCGCTTGGGCTTTTGCCGTGTTTTGTGGGGTGGTTATTTCAGGACCTTCTAGTGGCGCGCACCTGAACCCAGCTGTAACCATTGGCTTGGCTGCCGTGGGCAAATTTGAATGGGCCTTGGCTCCAGGATACATCTTGGCGCAGCTTGGCGGCGCAATGCTCGGCTCGGGATTGGCTTGGGCCATGTACCGCCATCATTTTGACCTTACCGATGACCCTGGGTTGAAAAGAGGGGCCTTTTGTACAGACCCTACGGTTCGGAATTTCTCAACCAGCGTGCTCTCTGAAGCGCTTGGAACTTTTGTATTGGTTTTTGTGATCCTCTACATTGCAGGTGCCAAACTCGAAGACTCAGTTAATACACCAGTTGGATTGGGTTCCATCGGAGCAATTCCAGTTACCTTTTTGGTTTGGGGAATAGGCTTGGCCTTAGGAGGCACCACAGGCTATGCCATCAATCCTGCCCGCGACCTTGGTCCTAGAATCATGCATCAACTTTTGCCTATCAAAGGCAAGGGAGACTCCGATTGGGGCTACGCTTGGGTACCCGTTGTGGGGCCTATATTAGGAGCACTTTTGGCAGCAGGATTGTTTCTTGCAGTAGGAAATTAGTTAAAACTCAAGTAGACCATGACCAAAGAGACTGCCATCAAACTGTTTGAAGAGAAGCAAGTGAGATGGTAGTCGGAAAAGTTAATAAACCACATAGGCACATAGAAAAACTAGGTGCCTATGTGGTTTTCTTCTAAAATGGTTGAAAGACAAGCCTAAACCCGTATCTGCTCACCTATCCAAAAAATCCCAGTACTAGAGAAAGTAGAAATTCCTTCAGGGACCTCTAGTTGAGTCAAATAGCAAATAGGGAAAAGCAAGGACCCGTCGGCATTGGACACCTCCACTGGTTGATTTTCGGAAGCCAATAGACGGATTTCAGCAGAAGCAAACCACTTGGAAAACTTCCCTCCTTTGACTGGATAGTATTTCCATTCTCCATCCACTAGGGTGAGATCCAGGTGGTGGATTTTCTCTTCCAATTGTTGGTGTTTTTGGTGATTGAAACCCACCAGATGCACTCCTTTGTGCTGGGAAGCCAAGAGGAAATGGATCCCTTCCTCCAAAGCAGTCAAGGACGAAACTGTCAAAAATCGAAGGGGATACTGCTCTTCAAGTAAGTGCCTATTTTCATTTTGGAATTCTAAAGTGCCCAAAACCACATCGATTTTTATCCCCCAGCTGAGTACTACTTCCACCGCTTCTTGAGCGACTAGTAGGGTTGGGGACCATTCGAGGAGTGGGGCAACCGTCTCAAAAGAGATACCTTCCACCTCTAGTATAAATACGGCTGGCTCCTGCTGCTCTTTGACAAAATGATGGCTAGACATCAGCTCCAGAGATTTTGGTAAAAGCGAAACACATTTTCATGGGCTAATTTCCGAAGCTGCCCTTCCGAAAGCTCCTTACTTAGGTGAGCCAGGATGCTGGGGTACTTGCTTGCATTTTCCGCCAAGGGGAAATAAAATGGATGGCGACTCCGGTCTGGGAAATCTAGGGTATAGAAAAAGTCTGCCCCAAAGGTGATGGCCTTTTCATTGAGTTTGGAGCCATAAATTAAGTGTTCAAATAGTCTTTCTGGCTGCTCACTATCCAAAAAGGCACGAAGAAAATTGACTCCGATGATCCCTCCACGATGAATGATCTCTTGGGCAAATTCGTCTGTCAAATTCCGCTTATGATCCCAAATGCTACGAAAGTTGGAATGACTTGCCAAAATAGGGATAGGCAGGTGATGTCGGTCGATGTGATTTAAAATTCCTTCGGCCAACACATCGGAGGTATGGGAAAGGTCTACCGGAATCAGCTTCCCTGCTAGGTAGTCGAGCAGGCGTTTGCCATCTTCTTTCAATCCAATACCTTCGGTGTAATTACCCCCTCCAAATCGATTTTCGGTATGGTGGGTGAGGCTGATGTAGGCGAGTGAACCTACTTTTTCTAGCAGGGCATCGAATTGAAAATAGATTTCAGACCAAGTAGCCGTTGCAGTGCCAATCCCGGCAGCATTTTCAATGGAAGCAATAATTCCCAGTTGCTCGGTAGCCTCCAGCTTCTGCTGAAAGGATGCATCCCATCGGCAAACCGTCTCGGGATGGTCTTCGAGAAGCTTTACAAAGAGATCCGCCTGTTGACTGGCCAACTCCATACTTTCGGGATGTACATCCGTGTAGATGGCCAGCACTTGGGCCCGCACCCCGCCGGCTTTTAGCCAAGGAAAGGCACAAGCAATTTGATCTGGATCAAAGGGATCTGCCTTTGGAACCTTCGCCATAAAGGAAAGTAAATCACAATGAAGGTCCGC
>SXYU01000116.1 GCA_005788235.1 Cytophagales bacterium | reverse complement strand
GCTTTGATTTTGTACACCTCCGGTACGACTAGCTTACCCAAGGGGGTGCTTTCCACTCATGCCAACTTGGAAGCCCAGATCTCCACCTTGATTCATGCCTGGGAATGGACTGCCACAGACCATACCTTATGTCTCCTACCGCTGCACCATGTGCACGGGCTGGTTAATGTGACTTGCTGCGCATTATGGGCAGGTGCAACCCTTCAATTTCTGTATCCTTTCCAGCCTGAAGAAGTTTTTTCCATCTTTTTGGAAGGAAAAGTCAATGTATTTATGGCTGTCCCTACCATCTATTTCAAATTGATTGCAGAATTTGACTCATATTCAGAAAATAAGAGAAAAGCCCTTACAGACTGTATGAGTGACTTTAGGTTGATGGTTTCGGGTTCTGCAGCATTGCCTGCCTCAGTGATGGAGCGTTGGCAGGAAGTTTCTGGACACCGACTATTGGAACGCTATGGAATGACAGAAATTGGGATGGCCATCAGCAATCCCTACCGTGGCGAACGAAGAACTGGATTCATTGGTCGACCTTTGTCCGGCGTTGCTGTTCGTCTAGTGAATGAAACCTACGAGGAAGTAGCACTCGGAACACCTGGAGAAATCCAAGTCAAGGGGCCAGGAGTCTTCGCCACCTATTGGGGGAAGGAAGAAGCCACTCAAAAAGCTTTTACGGAAGATGGTTGGTTTAAAACAGGCGATATCGCTGTAGTTGAACAAGAATATTACCGTATTTTGGGACGTGATTCGATTGACATCATCAAGTCAGGTGGTTACAAGATTTCTGCTTTGGAGATTGAGGAAGTACTTCGAAGCCATATCTCGATTAAAGACTGTGCGGTCGTAGGCATTCCCAATGAAGAATGGGGTGAATTGGTCGCCGCAGTCTTGGTGGCTGAATCATCCTTTGAACTTGTGGAATTAAAAGACTGGCTGAAGGAACGCTTACCAAACTACAAATCCCCCAAAGTCTATCAGATCTTAGCTGACCTTCCTAGAAATGCAATGGGTAAAGTGGTGAAGAATGAACTAAAACCCTTATTTTCCTAATTCGTAACCCAACCCAATTTTTAAACACATGATTAAAGGTTTAGCCCTGCTTTCGTTTTGTTTTATTTCCGGCATGTGGTGCGGTGCAATGCTGGGTAGCTGGCTAGGAATCGATGCCAATGTGGGAGGTGTGGGATTTGCAATGGCTTTTTTACTAGTAAGCAAAGAGTATGTGACGAGTAAAATGGGGTGGAATGAGGAGTTTGCTTTTGGATTAGATTTCTGGAACAAGCTCTACATCCCAATCGTGATTGCAATGGCGGCGAGTTTGAATGTGAAATCAGCTCTCTCATCTGGACTTTTGGCACTTTTAGCAGGTACCTTGCCAGTCTTCCTTGCATTTGTGGTAGTGAAAATCTTACTCAAGCAAGTAAATTCCGAAAAATGAAGGAGCTAGATGTCATACTCGACAAGAATGGGCTGATTGTCGCCTTCCTAATTGTGGGTATCCTTACTTGGGCCACAGATGTGTTTTCAAAAAAGGCCTTGAATGGACGTATTCCTGGATCAGCTTTGGCCATCGGCTTGGCATTGGTTCTGGGCTACCTGGGAGGTGTTCTTGCCGATGGAGACCAAGGACTAGCAGATCTCTCCTATTTCAAAGGATTGTCGATTTTGGGAGGCTCCATGTTTCGTGATTTCGCTATTGTTGCTACTGCTACTGGAGCTAGTTTCCTGTTGATTCGAAAGAGTGGAATGCTAGGCTTGATCTCCTTAGTTCTCGGAATTGGCCTCTTTTTTGGTATGGGTGTGGCCTTAGGTTGGATGATGGGTTACCGGGACGCAGTAAGCCTCTGCACCATCGGAGCTGGAGCTTGCACCTACATCGTAGGGCCAGTCACAGGAGGAGCTGTCGGAGCTTCCTCCGAGGTCATCGCCTTGAGCATTGGTACAGGAGTGGTCAAGACCATCTCAGTTACCATTTTAACTCCCATATTGGCCAAATGGATTGGCCTAATTTCGCCTGGTGCTGCCATGGCTTATGGAGGTATCATGGGTACTTCCAGTGGCGTGGCAGCAGGTTTGGCAGCCACAGACCCTAGTTTAGTTCCTTATGGAGCAGTCACTGCCACCTTTTACACAGGCTTGGGCTGTCTCATCTGTCCTTCTTTGTTTTACCTTGTGCTATCCACCCTTTTGGGCTAAACAATCTTAAATCTTACCCAATGACAACTAGCTGCCTCACTCACCGAATGTTACTTGCTTTCCTTTTGCTAGTAGGCTTTCAGGCTTGCAAGAATCCGGATTCCATTGAAAAGAAAGCGGATTCCCCTTTAGCTATCGCAGAGATTGAGCAAGAAATAAAAAACTACATCTCCCTCAAAACACAGGAAAATGGAGGTTTTTTCCCTGTAAAAGACGAAAACCATGATTTGAAAATGAAGTTGGTCCGGGTCCATACAGAATACCTTTCTAACCTCGGTCCCGAGAGCCATTTTGCTTGTGTGGACTTAGTTGATGAAAAAGGAGACGTATATGATGTGGATTTTTTCATGGAAGGAACCCCAGGGACCATGGCCATCACGCAAACTTCCGTGCACAAATTGAATGGGAAGCCTTATTACAGTTGGAAACAAAACAAAGACAAAACCTGGTATAAAATGCCCCTAGAACAAGCAGATAATTCCCTTCTTGGGGTACTCGAAGGAAAAGATAGTTTTGAGTTTTATTACACGGTCACAGTGCCCACACTAACTCATTCCGCCGAAATATGGATTCCAATGGCATTAACAGACGAGTTTCAAGAAGTTAAAATCATCGAAAAAAAAGTTCCTGCCAACGCTAAGTTGCTGAAAGATCAAGAAAATCGAAATGAGTTCCTGTATCTGGCATTGGGACCTGAAAATAGTGGTCAAACAATTTCGATATCCTATGCGGTAGATCGAAAAGAAAAGGGCCCTTATGTTGCGTCTTTACCCGATGCCTCCATTTACTTGCAAGGAAACAAACTGATGCCCATTGGCGGAAGGTTTGAAGAAATCGCAAAGGAGGCTCTAGGTGAAAAAATAAATGAATCTCACTTGATTCAAGCACGCAGACTTTACGATTACATCATTGAAACGATGCGTTACATGAAGTTTGGAGATTTTGGGCGTGGAGATTCAAACTACGCATGCGATTCAAAAACGGGTAATTGCACCGATTTCCATTCCTACTTTATCTCTTTGGCTCGTTCGGTAGGCATTCCTGCCCGATTTGCCATAGGAGCTTCTATTCCTTCGGACCGAAATGAGGGCGGAATGGATGGCTACCATTGCTGGGCAGAGTTCTATGCCGATGGCAAATGGTGGCCTGTAGACATTAGTGAAGCAAATAAATACACTGCATTAGCCACATACTATTTTGGGAGGCACCCTGCCAATCGCATTGAATTTACCCGTGGAAGAGACCTAGAATTGAATCCTGGCCCAAGCACTGGCCCCATCAATTTCATGGTGTATCCCTATCTAGAGGTGGATGGAAAAGAGGTAAAAGCCCCTACAACCTTTACCTTCCAGCGAAAATCATAAATAAAAAAAGAGGCTGTATTTGACAGCCTCTTTTTTTTGTTTATGCAGGAGTATCCTTTGATGTAGTATCTTTTGGATGCTCACCACCTTCTGCTGGATGTTCTCCTCCTTCAGGATGCTCAGCTGCTTGTTCTGTAGAATCTTTAGATTCAGTTGCTTCCTCCTTTTTGCCACCACAAGAAGTCAATAAAGTGGCAGAAAAGAATGTCAACAGCAACATACTTGTGAGTGTGAATTTTACTTTTTTCATAGGTAGATCGGTTAGTGTTCCTACAAGTTAAGAAATTGATTAAAAATTTATAAAAAAACACCAATTAATTTAATGAATGTGCATTTACTAAGGCTAGAACTAAAGTTCATTTGGATGGAAATTAATATTTCTTGATTGACTACTGGAAATTCAAAAGTCAATCAAAAGCCAAAGAGTTAGCAGCATAAAATTAATAAATAAGAATTTTGTGGATAATCCTGTGAATCTCATTTACATTTGACGCAAGATTGAACGAAATGAGCTACTCTGGGCTATTTAAAAATCCGGACAAACAAATTTTAGCCCTTCAGTGGGTCAGAAAAACAAACAGCTTCGTCAGGGTAATTTTCACCTTGCTGATCTTCCTAGTTTGGATAGTTGACTTGGGTTTCCCAAATCAAGAGATTTTTCCAATCCACTCCCTTCTATATGGAATTGTACTTTTTGTATTGGGTCAAAATTACCTCTACAGGCTACTTTTCATCTACAAAGACGCTAGCCTAGGTAGGAAGCAATTCGAGGGGTTTCTCATAGTTTTCTTGCATTTTTCAGCGGCTATACAATTTAGCTGGTTGGAAAGTTGGACTTTCCTTCAAGCGTATGAGGCCATTCTTACCAATATTCTAATATGCCTGCTATTTTTCATTGAACTTAGCCGAATGAGTCTTGGGATCAACAAAATGGCAATCCACCCAGCCATGATTTTTATATTGAGCTTTTTGATGGTCATCCTGGTAGGCACACTTCTCTTGATGCTACCTAATTCCACCGTTGATGGAATTTCTTGGATAGATGCTTTCTTTACCTCTACCTCTGCCGTATGTGTTACCGGATTGATTGTGGTAGATACAGCAACGGTATTTACTAGCATGGGTAAAACAATCATCATGATTTTATTTCAAATTGGGGGCCTAGGCATGATGACCTTCACTAGCTTTTTTGGATTTTTCTTTAAGGGAAGCCAATCGCTTCAAAGCCAGCTTTTTCTAAAAGATTACATCAATGAAGATAACATCAGTAAAATTGGTTCAACCCTGATCAAAATCATCCTATTTACCCTAGGCTTCGAACTGTTGATTGCCTGCGGTATTTTTTTTATTGTAGATGGCGATTTATTTAGTTCTGTCGCTGATCGCCTTTTTTTCGCACTATTCCATTCCATTTCTGCCTTCTGCAATGCGGGCTTCTCTACATTGACTAATGGCCTTTACGAAGTTGGATTTCGTACCGAATACCATGTACATCTTATGTTGGCTATTTCCATTATTGTAGGAGGAATCGGCTTTCCAGTGATTGTGTCCTATGCCCAGGTGGCAAAAAGAATTTGCAGCAATTGGTATAATTTGGTTACCAAAAAAGATTCATTTTACCACCATACACCACGGATTTTTAATATCAACACGAGTTTGACTACTGTAACTACCTTCATTTTGTTAGTAGTAGGATTTTTAACTTTTTGGACTTTTGAGGAGAGACATACACTTGCAGGCTTAGAAGGATATGGTAAAATTGTAACGGCCTTCTTTGGATCTGTTACCCCACGAACCGCTGGTTTCAATACAGTCGACATGACCCAGCTAGCCGTTCCTACCGTGTTAATCTATTTAATTCTTATGTGGATAGGTGCTTCTCCAGGTTCTACTGGGGGCGGCCTCAAAACGACCACATTTGCTGTTGCCGTATTGAATGCGATTAGCATTGCAAAGGGGAAAGATCGCGTTGAGGTATTTAATCGTCAAATTGATCCTGAAACAGTTCGAAAATCATTTGCAGTAATGCTACTGTCCTTTATCGTGATCGGATTAGGCGTGTTTTTGGTGTTATTCTTCAATCCTGAATTGAATGTATTAGATGTTGCTTTTGAAGTTTTCTCCGCATTCTCCACCGTGGGGCTGAGTTTGGGTATCACCGCCAAACTCACCACCGGATCTAAACTAGTGATTTCCTTAATTATGTTTTTAGGAAGGGTAGGTACCCTAACTGTATTAGTTGCATTTATCAAAAAAACCCGTTCACTGCGCTACAAGTACCCGCAGGAAGGGGTATTTATCTCTTAATTAAAGAATACTATGAAATATATCATCGTAGGTATGGGAAGCTTTGGAGGCTTTCTCGCTGCAAGATTGACCGAATTGGGGCATGAAGTCATTGGAGTAGATTCCAGTGAAGTAAAAATTGAACAGGTCAAAGACAAAATAACACATGCCATCCTTATGGATGCGACGGATAGTGTAACCGTCAAAACTCTCCCCTACAAGGAATGTGATGCGGTCATCATCACTATCGGTGAAGATGTAGGCGCTTCCATCATGGTCACGGCAATATTCAAGCAACTCAATGTGGCCCGATTGATTAGCAGATCCATCAACGATGTTCACGAGACGGTCATCAAAGCCATTGGTGTAACAGAGATCATACATCCAGAAGAAGACTCCGCCGAGCGCATGGCAAAACGACTGCAGATGAAAAATGTGCTCGACTCCCTAGATCTTTCGGATGACTACAATGTGATTGAAGTCAAAACCCCCGAACGCTACGTTGGAATGACCTTGGAAGAGACAAATCTCCGTAAAGAGTATAAGGTTACGGTAATCACCATCATTCACGAGATCGAACGAACCAACATGTTGGGCAAAAAATCCATTATTAAGAAAGTGGTTGGTGTGGTCAATGGAGGTACTAAAATTGAATCAGGAGACATTTTAGTCCTATTTGGATTAGCCAAGGATATCCAAGGTATTTTAGAAATGTAATTAGTGGGTACCTACATTCTCAAAAGCTCCCTTTGTCTTCTATAATTGGAACGCAGGGAGTTTTTTTTGTGTTATAAAATTCCTTAAATCCCTTTTTTGTAACCTACTTTGGTAGCTCTTTAGGCTAGGTGTTTTGGATGCATCAAGAGCAATCATTCCAATAGAAGTCCCTACATGTCAAAATTAATGCCTTCGGTAAGTAAACAAACTTTTCCCGTCATGGGAATGACCTGTGCCGCATGTGCATCTAGTGTGGAAACCATCCTTTCTCATACTGTTGGAATTCAATCTGCAACTGTCAACTATGCCACCACCACAGTGTCGGTGGTATTTGACGAGCAGCTGATCACAGTGGAAGGAATCGACCACGTGCTACAAGATGTGGGCTATGGCATAGTAATCAGCTCGAAAGAACTCCACGAGTCGGTATGGGAAGCGCAAGAATTAAAATACAGCCAACTCAAAAAACAAACAATAGGTGCTGGGATAGTAACCCTTCCAATTGTGATATTGGGTATGTTTTTTATGGACTGGATTCCAGGCCGTTGGATCAGTCTCAATCTTTGTATTCCTGTTCTATTCTATTTTGGAAGACACTTTTTCACGAATGCATGGAAGCAACTACGCCACGCAAAAGCGAGTATGGATACCCTCGTGGCTCTCAGTATCACTATTTCCTTTCTATTTTCTGCATTCAGTACCCTATTTCCTAACTATTGGTACAGCAGAGGCCTAGCTCCCCACGTATACTTTGAAGCTGCCGCTGTCATTGTGGTCTTTGTTTCTTTAGGAAAAGTCCTTGAGGAAGGTGCCAAAACCAAGACAAGTGCTGCCCTCAAAAAGCTAATCGGCCTACAACCCAAAACTCTCACTCGAATCTCCGACGAACAACCAGAGGAAATTTTGTTAGAAGATGTTCGACTTGGCGACTTGATCCTAGTTAAACCTGGGGAGAAAGTGCCTGTGGATGGACACGTTCAAGCAGGACATAGCTACCTAGATGAAAGCATGCTAAGCGGAGAGTTTTTGCCGATTAGGAAGGAAAAAGGAGACCATGTTTTTGCAGGCACCCTCAACCAAAAAGGGAGTTTGGAAATTGTCGCCGAAAAAGTCGGTAAAGCCACCCTCCTTGCACAGATCATTCATCGCGTAAAAGAAGCCCAAGGAAGCAAAGCGCCAGTGCAGCAGCTGGTGGATAAGATTGCCGGAATTTTTGTACCCATCGTTCTGGGTATCGCCCTGCTAACCTTCGGAATATGGATGGTCTTTGGTGGTGAGCATGCGCTACCGTATGGCCTTCTTTCGGCGGTTTCGGTGCTAGTAATCGCCTGCCCTTGTGCCCTTGGATTGGCAACTCCCACCGCATTGATGGTGGGCATAGGTAAAGGTGCAGAAAAACAACTCCTTATCAGAGATGCTACCAGTTTGGAATTGGCTCATCGGGTAAACGCGCTCGTGCTAGACAAAACAGGTACCCTGACAGAAGGTAAACCTAAAGTGGTCCAGGTACTCACCACAAAAGATCCTTCGCTTCCTTCTTCTGCTACTCAAGAAGCGATCTTGATGGCCTTAGAAAAAAAATCAGCACACCCCTTGGCGGAAGCGGTAGTGAATCATTTTGCAGAAAAAGGGCTTCCAGCTTTGGGGGTAACTGCCGTTGAAGAACGATCTGGTCATGGAATTCAAGGAATGGTGGATGGAAAAAGCTATCTTGTAGGCAACAGAAATTACTTACTTTCCCAGGGACTCAAGATTCCCAGTGCATTGGCTTCGGCTGCTGAAGAATGGACTAAAGAGGCAAAAACGCTTGTTTGGCTGGGTAACGAAACGCAAGCCTTAGCACTGCTTAGCATTGTAGATGAAGTGAAAACCAATGCTGCGCGGATGGTCAGGGAGTTGCAATCGGAAGGCATTGGGGTTTATCTACTTACTGGCGATAATTCAATTACAGCAGCTGCAGTAGCTAGGCAAGTAGGTATTATCAATTATCGAGGAGAGGCTTTGCCAGCAGAGAAATCCAAATTCATTAAGGATCTTCAGCAAAAAGGCTTAGTCGTTGCGATGGTAGGCGATGGTATCAATGATGCCGAGGCCTTAGCCCAGGCAGATGTTAGTATTGCCATGGGAAAAGGATCAGACATCGCCATGGATGTAGCCATGATTACGTTAATTACCTCGGATTTGGAAAAAATTCCTCAAGCATTCCGGCTTTCTAAGATTACTATTAGGGGGATTCAGCAAAATCTATTTTGGGCCTTCGTTTACAATATAATCGGGATTCCCATTGCTGCAGGCCTACTCTACCCAGCCTTTGGCTTTCTATTGAATCCGATGATAGCAGCAGCAGCTATGGCCTTGAGCTCAGTATCCGTGGTCACAAATAGCTTACGCTTGAAAACAAAGAAATTAAGTTAAAGGAATGGTCAGTAGTTGTCGGTTCACAGTCCACCTCCCATTTCAGTAAATTTGATAATCATTAATTACTACCTTATCTATGAAAAAATTAAGCTTTAAAACGAATATACAGTGTAGCAACTGCCTATCTAAAGTGGGCCCTAAACTTAACGAGCAGGCAGAAATTTACAATTGGGCTGTAGATCTGCAAGATCCAAACAAGACACTTACGGTAGAGACGAACTCTTTAGATGCTGAAGACATCCGAAAAGTTGTGCTTAAAGCAGGATTTATAGCCACTGTGGTTTGAGGAATTCAGCCAGAAGTGAAGTTCACTCAGTTAGATTATTCCTTGATAAATTGGAAAGTTAATGCTAGTTATCGTGGAACTTTAATTCAACAAAAAAGTAAGAAAGAACTTTTTTTACAAAAAATACGTACTTTTGTAGTGTGAAAGCTTTCATTTCCATAGCCTTAGCGTTTTTTCTGCTGTTCTCTACCGTGGGGATAGCCAAAACGACCCATTGGTGCATGGGACATGAAATGGAGTCAGCCGTTGGTTTTGGACAAAAACACCTCGACTGCGGAATGGAAATGCCCGAAGAACAAAATGACGCTTCCATCCCCGATCCAATTTCATGTTGCGAAAACACCACCCAACACCTACAAGTGGATGATGACTTTCAGCTCAGCTCCTTAGATCATTCGTTTGATCTTCCTTTTGTAACTGTACTTCTACAAACCTTTGCATTTGATGTTAATTTTTTCATCACGGCAATCGGAGCTAATCCGCAGTACTGTTCCCCCTCTCCTCCACAGGACCTTCAGCTCCTGTACGAAGCTTATTTGATTTAATTTCAAGGAAGGGCTTGTTTCCTCTAAGCCCAAGGTCATTCCATTCGCCAAGCGGCATTTGGAAAAATTTTCATTTAATCTCCTTGAATTATGATTAACCGCATCATTAATTATTTTCTCGAAAACAAGCTTATTACAGTCCTCTTTTTCCTGCTTTTTGTAGGTTGGGGATTGGCTACGGCACCTTTCAATTGGGACTTGGGAAGCTTTCCCCGTGACCCAGTGGCTGTGGATGCCATTCCAGATATTGGAGAAAACCAACAGATCGTTTTTACCGAATGGATGGGTCGCTCCCCGCAAGACGTGGAGGATCAAATCACCTATCCCCTCACCACCTCACTCCTAGGTCTTCCTGGGGTCAAAAGTGTGCGTTCTAACTCTGCCTTCGGGTTTTCCAGCATCTACATCATATTTGAAGAGGATATCGAGTTTTATTGGAGTCGTTCTCGCGTGCTAGAGAAACTAAATTCCTTGCCCTCCGGATTACTTCCTGAAGGCGTACAACCCAAGCTTGGGCCAGATGCCACTGCGCTAGGCCAAGTGTATTGGTATACCTTGGAAGGGCGTGATGATGAAGGTAATCCTAGCGGCGGATGGAATCCCGAGGAGCTACGAACCATCCAAGACTACTACGTCCGCTATGCCCTCACGGCAGTGGAAGGCGTTGCTGAAGTGGCCTCTGTGGGAGGCTACATCAAGGAATACCAAATCGACATTGACCCTGCAGCGCTAAAAGCTTATAACGTAAGTCTCATGGAGGTCATGGATGCGGTACGCAAGTCCAACCTCGACGTCTCAGCCAACTCAATCGAAATCAACAAGGTAGACTATTACATCCGAGGCTTGGGCTACATCGATGAGCTAGCCGACCTAGACAAAGCCGTCGTCAAAGTAACAAATAATGTGCCCATACGCATCCAAGATGTAGCTCGAGTCAACGTTGGACCGCAGCCACGCAACATGTCCGGTATCTTGGATAAAGGAGGGGCTGAAGCGGTAGGTGGCGTGGTTATCGCCCGCTACGGGGACAATCCCCTAGAGGTAATCGAAGGCGTTAAAAAGGAGATTGAAAAACTATCTATTGGTCTTCCAAGCAAAACTCTAGCAGACGGCACGGTATCCAAACTCACCCTAGTTCCATTTTACGACCGCTCAGGCCTGATTTACGAGACCCTTGGAACGTTATACGAAGCCATCAATCTACAAATACTAGTAACCATTTTGGTTATCCTATTTATGGTGGCAAATCTGCGTGCTTCCTTACTTATCTCGGCCTTGCTACCCCTCGCAGTGCTGATGTGTTTCATCTTCATGCGCTACTTTGGGGTTGATGCCAATATCATGGCTCTTTCAGGCATTGCAATCGCTATCGGTACCTTGGTGGATTTGGGAATTATCCTGAATGAAAACACGCTCCGCCACCTCGAACGAGCACCCAAAGGGCAGTCTATACGAAAGACAGTGTTCAAAGCCTCTGCTGAAGTATCGGGTGCTATCCTAACCGCGGTGGGTACCACGATCATCAGCTTTCTGCCTGTATTTACCCTTCAAGCCGCAGAGGGCAAGCTATTTGGTCCCCTCGCTTACACCAAAACCTTCGTCTTGATCGCAGCGGTAATCATTACCTTGCTGATATTGCCCGCCTTTACCCATTGGGCATTCAACTGGAAAAGCCTATCCAGCAAAGTAAATAGGTACCTCTACTACAGCCTACTGCTGCTCGGACCTATCCTGGCAATTCTCGTTTGGCCATGGGCGGGAGCCTTGCTGTTTAGCTACGGACTGATACATAGCTTGGCATTCCATTTTCCAGTGCAGGTAGAGAAACACAAGGCGAATGCCCTATTATACACCACCATGCTATTCGTTGCTTGGCTACTCACCACGCTCTGGATGCCTTTGGGTGTATCGGTTAGTACCGTCGTTAATTTTCTCTTTATCAATCTTTTACTGGGTCTGGTACTTGGAGGATTTGCAGGCTTTATTAAAATTTACCCAGGCCTGTTGACCTGGTGCTTGTACCACAAGCGTACCTTCTTACTCTTTCCTCTGCTCATTATCAGCTTGGGATTAACCGTTTGGCTGGGCTTTGGACGTATTTTTGGAATAGTACCCAAAACGTTTGATTTAGTCGGTATCAACATCCGACCCACCGCGCTTTGGTCGGGAATGGCCCATACTTTCCCTGGGCTA
This sequence comes from Cytophagales bacterium, assembly GCA_005788235.1. Classification (GTDB taxonomy): domain Bacteria; phylum Bacteroidota; class Bacteroidia; order Cytophagales; family Cyclobacteriaceae; genus Algoriphagus. The sequence continues at coordinate 4,813 of SXYU01000116.1, read as the reverse complement.
GGTAAGGAATTTATGCCATCACTCAACGAAGGAACCTTTCTACTCATGCCCAGCAGCATGCCCCACTCGGGTATGCAAGAAAATAAAGAGATACTCCAAAAATTAGACATGCTCGTGGCTGCTATACCTGAAGTAGACATGGTAGTAGGCAAAGCGGGTAGGGCTGAAACGGCCATTGACCCGGCACCCATCACGATGTATGAAAATACAATCAACTACAAGTCCGAATACCTCAGTGATGCACAAGGAAAGCGGCTTCGCTTCGCCATGAAGGAGGGAAAATACCTGCTTAAAAATGGAGGCTATTACGACCCCAATACCATGAATCTCCAGGAGTTGGACATCACTCAACTGCAGCCCGATGACTCAGGAGAATATTTCAGACAGTGGAGAGCGCATATCCGCAACCCAGACGATATCTGGAAAGAGATCCTCGCTGTAATCAAACTACCTGGAGTTACTAGCTCACCCAAGCTGCAGCCCATAGAAACACGCTTAGTTATGCTTCAAACAGGCATGAGAGCCCCAATGGGAATAAAAGTGTATGGGCCTGATTTAGAAACGATTGAATCCTTTGGATTAAAGTTAGAAGGCTATTTAAAGGAGATTCCTTCCGTCAAAAAGGAGGCAGTATTTGCAGACCGGATCGTGGGGAAACCTTACTTAGAACTGGCCATTGACAGGGACAAAATCTCTCGCTACGGCTTGAATGTAGTCGATGTACAGGAGTTTATCGAGACGGCAATCGGTGGTATGAAACTTAGCACCACGGTTGAAGGCCGAGAGCGCTTTCCCATACGCGTGCGCTATGCACGAGAATTCAGAGACGATCCAGAGTCAATTGAGAATTTGCAAATCCCCACCCCCCTTGGAAACTACATCCCCTTGGGTCAGCTAGTCGACATTGAATACCGTCCAGGGCCGGATATGATTCGAGGGGAAAATAGTTTTCTGGTTGGGTTTGTCCTCTTGGACAAAAACGAAGGCTTCTCCGAAGTAACCGTTGTTGAGGATGCCAAAGCCTATTTGGCTGAGAAGATCGCCTCGGGAGAACTTACCGTACCTGAAGGTGTCCGCTTTGAATTTTCCGGTTCCTATGAAAATCAAGTGCGTGCCGAAAAACGCCTTGGGCTAGTGGTTCCCCTTTGCCTCGTACTCATCTTCTTGTTGCTCTATTTTCAATTTAAAGCAATTTCCACCACGCTATTTGTGTTTACAGGCATTGCCATGACCTTTTCGGGTGGATTCTTGATGCTTTGGCTGGTAGGATTGGATGGTTTCTTAAACATTGACCTTTGGGGAACCAACCTGCGGGACTTGTTCCAAATGAAAGCATACAACCTAAGTGTGGCGGTTTGGGTGGGATTCATTGCCCTATTTGGTATTGCCACAGACGATGGAGTTGTCGTAGCCTCCTACCTAGATCAAAGCTTTGCAAAAAAGAAACCTGGCTCCGTGAATGAAATCCGGGCTGCAGTACTCGAGGCAGGAAAGCGCCGTGTCCTGCCATGCATGATGACCACAGCCACTACCCTATTGGCCCTAATCCCCATCTTCACATCCACAGGTAGAGGCTCTGACATCATGATACCCATGGCCATCCCAGCCCTTGGGGGTATGGTTTTGGAAATCACCACCGTATTTATTGTGCCCACTTTGTATTGCTGGTGGGCTGAACGAAAATTAAATAAAAAGGGAACAGAAGCCCCTTTGGCTACTTATCAGACATCCGATGAAAAATAAGCACATCCCTACACCTAATTTGCACGCACCAATAGGCAAGCAGATGCGAATTTTAATTTATATCCTTGCTTCAATGCTTTTGTTCTTACACACCGGAACAGGGCCACTTCATGCACAAACACTGGAAGACTATCTCCTCCAGGCCGCGGAAAATAACCCAGGGCTTAAGGCTGCCTATGCCCGCTATCAGGCAACAGCGGAGCAGGTCAACCAAGCGAGCCTTCCTGACCCAGAACTTCAGGCTGGAGCATACATACGCCCCATGGAGCGGTATATGGGTAACCAAACAGCCGATTTTAGGCTGATGCAAATGTTCCCTTGGTTTGGGATGCTCGCCACCCAAAAAGAAGAAGCTTACCACATGGGTCAGGCCGACTACCAATTGTTCTTGGAGGAAAAAAATCGACTGTTTTTTGAAGTGAAATCTACCTGGAACCAGCTGCTCCTGCTGCAAGGGGAGCAGCAACTTGCCCAAGAAAACTTGGAATACCTGATGAAGTATGAAACGCTTACCCTGATGCAGTACCAAGCGGGTAATTCGATTGCACTGCCCAGTAACAATTTTCGCCTAGCCAATGATAGCAAGGCAACTTCCAGTACAAACCAAATGTCAGGTATGGGGGCGGCTTCCCCAAGTACAATGCAGGGAGCATCTAGCTTGTCCTCGGGCATGTCATCCCTTCCGATGGCGGGGAACAGTGGCGGCCTAGCAGCCATACTTCAAATGAGGTTACAGATCAAAGAACTCGAATCCACCCTGCAGCAGCTAGAAGCCAATAAGGAAGTTCTTCAGTACCAGTTTCAGCAGCTGCTCAATCGTCCAATTGAAGCTGATCTCATCTTACCTACAGCTTGGGAAAGGGCAAAACTCCCACTTGACAAGCAAGACTATTTGGAGAAAATAAAAGAAAGCAATCCTATGCTTGGAATGTATGCTTCCGAGCAAATGGCCTTTTCGCAGCAAGCAAAAATGGCTAAGTTAGAAGGCAAACCCATGCTTGGTGCTGGGGTCAACTACATGGCCTTCAGCTCAAGACTTGAAAGCGGCATGCCCATGGGAGGTAAAGACATGGTAATGCCCATGGTGACCCTAAGCCTACCCATCTACCGTAAAAAAATATCCGCTAAAATAAAGCAGGCTGACTACCTAAAAAATGGGGCAGCGATGCAGCAAGAGGAAACAGCCAACGATCTTACTCTACAATGGGCCAGCGCCTTTCGCGATTGGGAAGAAAGTGAGCGCCTCCTCAATCTCTACGAAGAACAAGTAGCCTTGGTGGAGCAGCAGCTTCAAATCATGGAAACCACCTATTCTGTAGGTAACCTTTCACTTTCTGAGGTTATCCAAACTCAACAACTACTGCTAGATTACCGTAGAAAAAAACTCAATGCTCTTTACCAGCAGCACCAAAGTTTGGCACAACTGGATGCCTTGCATTCGCCAAGCCTTTCACCTTCTAATCCGAACAAGCCATGAAAAATATCTTTTCAACTAAAATAGCCCAGCTAGCACTTATCTTGGTCGTAGGACTAGTCCTAGGATGGGGATTTCGTGCGATTACTTCAGCAGAGAAGGACACACACACACATGAGGAGGGAGAAGGCTTACCTTCCATTTGGACCTGCTCCATGCACCCTCAAATCAGGCTCCAAGAAGCTGGCGATTGCCCCATTTGTGGCATGGACCTGATACCAGCAGATCAAGAATCCGAAGGTAGTAGCAACCCACAGGCCCTTCAAATGACTGAAGAAGCCATGGCCTTGGCACAGGTACAAACCCTCGTGGTAGGTGGTTCGCAAGCCAAAAAGGAGTTGCTTCTATCGGGTAAGCTTCAAGCCGATGAACGAGAAAGCGCTTCCCTGACAGCAAAATTCCCTGGAAGAATTGAGAAATTGTTTGTCACCTTCACTGGTGAACAGGTCAAAGTAGGACAGCGGATTGCCACGGTCTATTCCCCAGAACTACTCACCGCTCAAAAGGAGTTGCTAGAAGCAGCAAAAACAAAAGCAGCTTTCCCTCAGCTCTACCAAGCTAGCAAGGAAAAACTTAGCCTTTGGAAGTTGAGTGCCGCACAAATCGCGGAAATCGAACGCAGTGGCCAAGTAAAGGAGCGGATGGACATCTTTGCCGATCAGTCGGGTGTTGTATTGCAAAAAAATGTTTCCGTTGGTGATTATGTTTCCATGGGCGCGGTGCTTTTCACCGTCACCAACTTGAATAGTCTCTGGCTGCTGCTGGATGTATATGAATCCGACCTGCCTTTTGTGGCTTTAGGAGATGAAATTCAGTTTACCGTGGCTGGAAAGCCTGGAGTGACGTTGACTGCAAAAGTTACTTTTCTGGATCCACTAATCAATGCTAACACGCGCGCAGCTTCGGTGCGGGCAGAAATTCGTAATGTGGGCAATACCCTGAAGCCGGAAATGTTTGTAACTGCGCGTATTCAAACCAGAACTACAGGAAGCTTGGCTGAAGTCATGGTGCCCCGTACCGCCGTGTTATGGTCAGGAAAGCGTTCAATTGTATACGTAAAAGTACCTAACGCGTCTCTTCCAGAATTTGTGATGAGAGAAGTAACCCTTGGCAATCGCCTAGGTGAAAATTACCAAATCACGGCAGGGCTAAAAGCAGGCGAAGAAATCGTTTCCTACGGGGCTTTTGCGCTAGATGCCTCTGCCCAGCTTTCCGGCAAACCTAGCCTACTTAACCGCAGCAACACGCAGCAAGTGGAAGTTTCAGAGGCATTTAGTAAGCAACTCACGGATGTTGTCGAATCGTATTTTCTCATAAAAAACAATTTGGTCAAAGATCAAATGCCCGCGAAAGCCGTACAAACACTTGCCCAAGCTTTGGTTAAGGTAAGTGCCGATGGAACAGGAAAAGACAATGCGAAATGGGAAAAAATAAAGTCTGGACTATCCGATGCAACGGCCAAAATAAAGGCATCAAAGGATATTGCTTCGGCAAGAACCCACTTTTCATCCCTTTCGACTCAGGTCATCAAACTCACCGAAACCTACAAACTCAACACGGCGGTAGTATACAAAGATTACTGTCCAATGGCCTTTG
>SXYU01000115.1 GCA_005788235.1 Cytophagales bacterium | reverse complement strand
CCGAAGGGTCAACGAGGCGGCAATGGATCAGCAGCGCGCCCAGCAACAAGCGCAACGCCCCAAAGAGGGAGTTCATGTGGACTTCATTCCGAAAAAGTCCCCTCATAAAATGAAGAAAGACATCGAAGGAGGAGAATACGTGGACTATGAAGAAGTGAAGGATTGACCTCCACTTTTTTTATTGGACTCGTTTACATCCATACAACTTGAAACCAGTAGCTGTCTGGGTTCCAATCAAATAATCCTCTCCACCATCTTTTAGACCTAATTTTTTCTTGAGTTCTTCGGCGCCAGTTACGTAGTTGCGGCAGATTACATTGATCTTACCTGAGGGGAAGAGGGTTTTGATCTCTTGTTTTTTTGGACTGATTTCCCCTACTACTTCAAAGACTCGGCCTGGAATGTCCGCAGCAAAGTTTCCGCTAGTATAGAGGTGACTGTTTCTATCTAGTTTTTTAAATCCAAATCGTTCTCCAAATAAGTTAAATGCACCCGCTTTGAGGATTCCTGCTAGGGGCTCGATCAGGTACTTGCCTGCTTCGGCAAATTGGGATTGCGCTCGTTCTTCAGCTCTAGGCTCAAATTCAAAGGCAGAAAATCCACTTTCCAGATCAACTACGGAAATCATTCTTGATGCTCCTTCGTTGGCTTTATCCCAATGGAGGAGTAGCTCCTTTACTTCATTTCGAATCGATATCACCGTAATTTTTTGAATGTCTGGCAGCTCCGCCCAGGCTTGAGTCAAGTCCAGCATGGGGGATACTTTAAGAAGAATAGAGTCGGATTTACTTTTCAATAGGGGCCAGGCGTCCACGATATTCGGTTCGCAGTCTTGAAGTTTGTATAATTTCTGGTTGCCTATACCCCGACGGGCAGGATCCGCATAAATCAGATCAAAGTGTTGGGTGGTTTTTCTTAAATAATCCAATCCATCTCCCTCTAGAAAGTCGAACTTGCCGGGGTTTAAGGTGCTTAAGTTGTGCTTTGAGATCTGGAAAAGTTCGGCCTGCTGTTCACAATACACTCCTTTTACAAATCCCTGGCTTAGGTAATGGCAATCCACTCCAAATCCCCCAGTAAGGTCTATTAGGCAATTTCCTGCAAGCCCTTTTGATTTGAAGGAAGCTGTTTGCTCCGACGAACTTTGTTCGACCGAGATGCTAGCGGGGAAAAGGAGGTTGAGATTTTTCGACCAGGTGGGCAATTTTTTGGCCGCCTTTTGCCGAGATGCAATCTGCTGTACGGCCATTTTGAGGTCGAAAGCCACTTTCCCCTGGTACTTAAAAAGTAAAAGTGCAGGATTTTCTTCTAGGTGATCCTGCACAAATTGTTGGAATTCAGCGGTATTGAACTCACTGAAGGGCATTAGACTAGTTTATTTGCTAAGAGGAATTCTGCGATTTGCACGGCATTCGTAGCAGCGCCCTTTCGGAGGTTGTCCGCAACAATCCACATATTTAGCGTATTGGGTTGAGACTCGTCTCTGCGAAGCCTGCCCACAAATACCTCATCTTTTTTGTGTGCAAGAATCGGCATGGGATAGATAAAGTTGGCCGGATCATCCTGAACGATGATTCCAGGCGCATTTTCTAAAAGACTACGCACCTCGGCGAGGTCAAAATCTTGTTTAAACTCTACATTCACAGCTTCTGAGTGGCCACCCATGGTAGGAATTCTGACCGTCGTGGAGGTCACCTGAATGGAGTCGTCGCTGAAGATTTTCTTGGTTTCGTTGATCATCTTCATCTCTTCCTTGGTATATCCATTCGGTTGGAACAGGTCGATATGTGGAAGGACATTAAGGTCAATTTTGTGTGGATACACCATCTCTGGTGTTTTCCCTTCGCGCTCGGCCATCATTTGATCCACTGCGGCCTTGCCTGTACCGGTGACGGACTGATAGGTGGATACCACGATGCGTTTGATGCCGTAGCGCTGACGGAGGGGCTCCAAAGCCAAGACCATTTGAATGGTAGAGCAGTTGGGATTGGCAATAATTTTATCGGCTGGGCCGATTTCTTTGGCATTGATTTCAGGGACCACTAATTTTTTGCTGGGGTCCATTCTCCAAGCGGAGGAGTTGTCAATGACTACGGTACCAACTGCTGCGAATTTGGGAGCCCATTCTAAGGAGGTGCTTCCTCCAGCAGAGAAAATTGCGATTTCAGGTTGAGCGGCCACTGCTTCCTCTAGTCCGATTACGACATGGGATTTGGCCATGTACTCGATGACCTTTCCCTTGGAACGTTCGGAGGCAACAAGCAGCAGTTGATCGTAGGGGAATTGATGCTCTTGAAGCACTTCTAGGATTTCGGTGCCCACTAATCCAGTAGCACCCACTACAGCAAGTTTCATAGGTTGTAGGGAATTGGTTTTGAGTGAACAAAAATACGGAGGCTTAAAACAATAATACAGTTCATTTAAAAAAAATTCATGAGGCATAGTTTCAATTTAGCCTGCCGTGATCCGTGGACGGTCAGTTGTCGACGATTATCCGCAGTGTTTACTAGTTATTTTGAATAACTTATTGGATTGCGGATAATCCTATTTTATATTCACCTACTTTTTAAACTATACGACCATGTTTCTATTTTTTAGTAGAGCTGCATTTTTGCTCCTATTTTGTTTGTTGTCGTTTGTCTTCCCGGCCTTTTCTCAAAGTCAAGCTCAGGGATTTCAATCCCCATTTACTGTTCAGTCCTATCCACAGCCCTTTCTTCCTGGCTGGTATGCCAACGACCTAAGAGCTACCTCTTCCAGGGTTTTTCGCCTGGCAACGGGAGGAATCAATGGATCGGCTGCCTTGGCGGTGCAGCCCATCAGTTACTTCACTGGAAAGGTGTGGGTGCGATTGTCTCCTAGAGGAATGAGCAATCCTCGAGTTGTTTTTTGGGCGAAAACCCTTAAAAATGGCACAGGAACTCGCCCTGCTTTGGTGCATATTTCTTGGTCTACGAGCTTGGAAGGAAATTACCAGGACCGAATGCTGCTAGGACATTCCGCCCAATTTCCAAATGCTAACCTGAATTTTAGTCGGTTTGAGCTTGAGTTGCCAGTAGCATTCGCTGGGCTAGAGGAGCTTTATTTACAACTAGAAATAGCAATTGGTTCTGGGACAGGGAGTGCCGCACGCTGGGTCATGGATGACTTTAGTTTGGAAGACTTGGTGGTGGATGAGGAGGT
>SXYU01000114.1 GCA_005788235.1 Cytophagales bacterium | reverse complement strand
ATTCCATCCAGTAACCCAATCCGCCATAACCAAGGAACCATCTGGGGCAAAGTCAATACCTGTAGGCAAAAAGTTGCCAACGATTTTTTCTGTTTTTGTCAATTCAAAAGAAGCTCCTTTGGGCTGCAATTGGAAGGCGTGTAAACCAGAGCTTGCAGGATTACCCACAAATTCTACTACAAAGAAGTAATCTTTCCAACGCTCTCCCAGACCTGCTCCTGGATTAAAGGCCATCCCTGTAGGTCCGCTTATATAGTTCAACAGTGGTGGAGTAATAAACGTAGCCTGTCCCTCCCATCGAGGAAGAAACATCTTTTCGTCCATCCATACCTTGTAAGTATTGTTGTTAGGGTCGCGGTACTTGCCAAACTGCCAGTTGATCCGCCATCCTGTATCCGAACCACGGGTGATGTACACCAAGCGTTCTTTTTCACCTGCATGGTCCCCATCGTTGTCTACGGAGATTAAGTTGGTATGCTGATCAAAGACAAATTCGTGGGTATTTCGTAGTCCTCCAGCAAAAATTTCGAAATCAGATCCATCCGGGTTGGATCTAGCAATCACTCCATTATTTGAATGGTTGTATTCAGTCCCATCGTCCCCTTTTCCATTAAATCCAATATCGCCAATGCCCCAATAAATTCTGCCATCAGGGCCCATTTCTACCCCGGACATTCCATGCGCACCAAAACCAATGTGGATTCCATAGCCATGAGAAAGTGATTTTTTTTCATCCATAAGGCCATCTCCATTGGTGTCCATCAAGCGCCACATGTCTGGGCCTGCAGCCACATAAAGGGCATCTTCCGTTTTCATTACTCCACCAGCCACGTCGGTCACCTCCTCGTGAAAATCATACACCTGCTTTTGACCCCAATCGGCCATCCCGTCCCCATCTGTATCCTTGAGTTGAAACACCTCATTCCTTTCTTCCAACATGTCTTTCCAATCGTGTGAACCATCTCCATTCAAGTCGGCTAGCCATTCGTTTTGAGCAGAACGCTCAGGAGACAGTTCGGTGCGAAGGAAATTTCGCTTGTCTTCAATCGTCTGTAAAGCAATGGATCGGATTTCCCAATCCTGATGTCCTCGAATATCAAACTCTGCATTATTTCTTCTCGGAGAACGCGAATAGTAGATGGATCCATCATCAGCCACATGGATGGCAATGGGATCTTTGACCAAGGAGTCAACTCCCCAAACCTCCATTTTCAATCCCTCAGCAAGAACTGGGGTGACAGAATTTCTTGCTGCCTCGGCTTGAATTGCTATTTCTTCCTTAGTGAGCGTAGTGATTCGTAAGTCAACAGGTTCTTTCTCTTTGCAAGCTGAGAATACCGTGAGAAAAAGGATCGAAAGGGTCCCTAAAAATTGGAGTACAGGATTTATTTTGGGCATGGGTTCATGTGAATTAACTGCTTGAAAGTATAAAAAATATAGCTTTTAAACGAGCAGTCGGTATAATTAATCGAGATTGTTCCGCTATTTAACAAAAGCCTAAAAAACAAAAAATCCCAAACTCCTAAAGTTGGGATTTTTTGTTCTTTTACCTAATGAATGAGGTAAAGCTAAAATTTAGAGTGAATCTCGATGTAGTCCGTACGGGAATCGAACCCGTGTTTTATCCGTGAAAGGGATACGTCCTAACCCCTAGACGAACGGACCCTAAGAAAAAACCAAATTTGAAAAGTGCCTTTATGCTGCACTTTTTGTAGTCCGTACGGGAATCGAACCCGTGTTTTATCCGTGAAAGGGATACGTCCTAACCCCTAGACGAACGGACCATTAGACCCACATAAAAGTGGTTTTTTCAAAGGTTGTGCAAATATAGCCGCTTGAACTTATATTCCCAAAGTGGCTAGAAAATTTCTTTTCAATCCTCACTTAATCTTCTGAACCAAAACAGCAAAAATTTACTTTACCTGTAGAACGACATTTTCTGTAAATTCACTTCAAATTATACTCATGTCCACTACTGCTCCTGCCCTTCGCGTGGTCATCAATGGATTTGGAAGAATTGGTCGCTATACCGCCAAGCTACTTCTGAATAACACGGACTTCAATTTGGTAGCTATCAATGACTTGGCTGATCCAACAGCCATTGCTCACTTGTTAAAATACGATTCGGTACATGGGAGGTTTGATGCCAATATTCGACTTTCACCTAATTTTCTACATGTAAACGAGTACAAAGTTGCACTCTTTTCTGAATCGAATCCCGAAAATCTTCCTTGGAAAAATCTCAATATCGATCTTGTATTTGAATGCACTGGAAGGTTTACGTTAAAAAAAGATGCCGAAAAACACCTACATGCAGGAGCTAAAAAAGTGATTATTTCTGCACCCTCACAGGAAGATTCCATTCCCATGGTAGTGTTGGGGGTCAATGACAAGATCCTCTCCGGCCAAGAATCGATTGTATCGAATGCCTCCTGCACCACCAACTGCTTAGCCCCTTTAGTAAAGGTACTGGATGAGCAATTTGGCATTTTGAATGGTTTTGCCTCAACAGTCCACTCCTATACCAACGACCAAAATCTGCACGACGCCCCTCACAAGGACCTCAGAAGAGCGCGAGCAGCAGCCTATTCCATTATTCCCACCTCCACTAATGCGGGCAAGGCCTTGGACCGCATCCTTCCTGATCTGGCTTCAAAAATTGAAGCCTCCGCCATGCGCGTGCCCGTACCCGATGGCTCTTTGACTGACTTGATTGTTACAGTATCCCAAGAAGTCACTGCCTCTCAAGTGAATGAAGCTTTCAAAAATGCTGCCGCTTCAGATTTAAAAGGCTACCTCCAAGTGGAATCTGATCCAATCGTATCTATGGATATTTTGGGCAATACTCATTCGGCAATCCTAGATGAGGCCTTGACCTCGACCAAAGGAAATATGATCAAAGTAGTGGCTTGGTACGATAACGAATCAGGCTATGCCAACCGACTTATGGACTTGGCACGAAAAATAAGTAATGACTAAAAAAATTACTTTACCCTTCGAACTTGATAGTTTTTAATTGGACTTTCAACGACAATTTTTTCTAGTTTTCCATTCTTGTAATGGTACTGGTTGGTATTTCCCGCAACCTCAATTTCATAAACACCAGGGCTAATTTTTTTAATCAAGGATGAAACACCATAAACTTCAGATAAAAAGACTTCTTGGCCACTTGGCTCTTGGAATAATAATTTAGAACTACACCAGGAAAGCGGTCCCTTTAAAGGCACTCTATTCGCATATTTATAGGATTTGGAATCCACTTGGTATTGGGTGCCTATCCAATTCACCTTCGAATCAAAAAATCCACGGTTGGTCCTAGATTCAGAATAGGTCTTTGTAATTTTTCCACCTTTGAAATTTGAACGCGTCAAGAATTTAAGGTCCACATCCCCAAAAAACCAAAACCTCACGCGGCTATCAACTGAATAAAGTATGGAATCTGCTCCACCAGTTTTCTGAGCTGTAAGGGTACCTATTTTTAAACCAAGAACAACAATTTCAAAAGATACTGTTTCTTTTGTCGTTTGCGCATGCCCGACCGAAACGCCTATCCATAGAAAAATAAGCAGGCTAATCCTCTTAAAATCAGTTTTTCGGAGTTGATTCATCGGAAATTCAAAGGAAAAATAAGTGTTAGCGTACTTCTTAATCAAATCACATAAGCCTAAGTTAAATCTTATTATCAAATTGGCCACTATAACGCTGCCAATCTTCTGGGGTGTCGATATCATCTAGCAACGGTAGCAAAGTGGTGGTTAAACCATGCTGAGATGCCACATGTAACGTCTGGGACAACACTTGGGAAGTACTCCATGCGATCCCCTCAAACAAGTACGCTGCCCTGACCTTCATTCCAATCAAATAGTAGCCCCCATCGCTTGCGGGTCCCAATACCAAGTCGGAACCATTCAAAGCGGCAAACGCTTGAAGTAGGTGTTGGCTTTGAAGAGTAGGACAATCGGTCCCAATCAGTACCACTTTTTCAATTTCCGAATCAAAGGTGCTAGCAAATGCATTTGACATCCGTTCCCCAAGATCCTGCCCTTCCTGCACAAAGCTCTTTTCTACAGTTGGGTGGGTGGATTCTGGGATAAAGTCTGAAAAATAAGTCCAAACGGGCATTGGCACAGCCTCTAAGGCTAAATAAGTCAGCTGAACGAGATGCTTGTAAATCTCCAAGGCACGGAGTTCACCCATTCCAGAGGCAAGGCGCGTTTTTACCTGACCCAAAATGGCATTCTTTTGAAATACAAGTACCACTTCTTTTTTCATCCTTTGAATCTGGCCCAACTCTTGAAATTGTAGAAATGGCTGTTTTTTTTTAAATCAGATCAAAAATTCGTGGCAAGAACAGGGTAATCTCTGGAAACAGGGTAATCAAGGCCAAGGCAATTACCATAGCCAAAAAGAAAGGCAGTAAGGGTCGAAGCACTTGAGTTAAGGAGATTTTTGCAATGGATACCCCAACAAACAATAGGGAGCCGACCGGAGGAGTGCACAAGCCAATACAAAGGTTGACCACCATGATCATCCCAAAATGGACAGGATCTACTCCTACCTTGGTGACCACCGGCAAAAATATGGGGGTGAAAATTAATACTGCAGGTGTGATGTCCATGAAGGTTCCGACAAAAAGTAAAATAATATTGATGACAATCAATATCACCCACTTATTGTCACTCAAGGTCAGCATAAACTCGCTGATGAGCTGCGGAATATCTTCTGCCGACATTACCCAAGACATACTCATCGAAGTGCCAATCAATAATAAGACGACTGCGGTAGTTTCTGAGGAGCGAACTAGAATACCCGGAAGCTCGGATACCTTAAGTTCCCGGTAAACAAATGAAAGCAATAAAGTGTACACGACCGCGATGGCTGAGGCTTCGGTAGCAGTAAAAATACCTGCTACAATACCTCCTATCACCAAGACAAGTAGGAATAGGCTTGGCACTGCTCTCCAAAAAGCTTTGGCCAAATAGCCAAAACTTACAGCTTCAGCATAGGGAAGCTTATTCTTCTTGATAAAAATGGCTGCGCAAATCATCAAGGAAACGCCCAACAGAATTCCAGGTAGATAGCCCGCTACAAAAAGTGCTGCTATGGAAACACCTCCGCTAGCCAAGGAATAAATAATCAATACATTGGAAGGAGGAATAATCAAACCCGTGGTAGATGAGGTGATGTTTACGGCCACGCCCAAGGTTTTAGGGTACCCTTCGGCATCCATGCGCTTGCCCAAAATACTACCCAATGCGGAAGCTGCTGCTGCCGCCGAACCAGCAATCGCTCCAAAAAGCATGGCTGCAATGATATTTACATACAAAAGCCCCCCAGGAAGCTTACCCGTGAGCCCTTTGGCAAAATCAATTAGCCGATTTGCAATACCCCCTTTGTTCATGATCTCTCCAGCCAGTACAAAGAATGGAATGGCTAACAAAGAGAAACTATCCAATCCTGTGGCCATTCGCTGTGCAATCGTGGTAGCTGCAGGCATTGCTGACACGGAAACAAGAAGCGTGAAAAAGCTAGAAAGACCCAAGCTCCATGCTACTGGAACACCAAGGAGTAAAAGCGATACAAAACTTAAAACCAAGATTAAAATAGCGATCCATTCCATAGTCAATCTTGGCTTTTAATCAGTTGCACCACATGAAAGCTATGGTAGTACACCACTAAAATTCCAGATATAGGCACCATGGCATATACCCAGGATAGCGGTACTTGAAGGGTTGCTGATTTTTGTTGTAAGAGCTGGGAAATGTAAACCAGATTAGACCCTCCTCCCACCATAATTACAGCCCCAAAAAAAATCACCATGCCATGAATGAAAAGCTGCAAATAAAAGAGCTTTTTACCCTGTATCTTTTCTACCAGCACATCAATTGCCAAATGACCCTGCTTACCTGATACATAGGCAGCCCCCAAAAGTCCCAGCCAAATCATGCTGTAACGAGCCAATTCATCCGTAAATGAACTCGGGTCCCCCAAAAGGTAGCGCGAGACCACCTGCCAGGTAACATTCAACACCATCAATCCCATTAAAAGGGCAATGGTAAATTGAATAAACTGATCTAATGCAGCCTTTAATTTCATTTTGTTGTCTGTTGAATTCGTTGAATCAAAGATGCCAACTGGGGTTGTTCCTGTGTTACTTGTGCATATACGCCAGCAACTTTTTCTAAAAAAGGTTCTTTAGAGGGAAAGCTGATCTTCACACCTGCTTTTTGTACCTCACGAAGCGCTTCTTCTACCGCCTCCTTCCAAAGTTTGGTCTGGTAGATCGCGGATTCATCAGCAGCTTCTTGTAGCCAACGCTGCTCTGCTTCACTCAAGTCTTTCCACACCTCCAAACTGACCAAGACCACATCCGGAATGGCGGTATGCTCATCTATAGAATAAAACTTACAAACCTCGTAATGTCTTGAATTGTAAAAACTAGGCGGGTTATTCTCTGCTGCATCCACAATCCCTTGTTGCAACGAAGTATAAAGTTCTCCATAGGATACTGGAGTCGGAGATCCTCCCATCCCGCGAATCATGTTGATTGCCATTTTAGATTCTTGAACCCGTATTTTTAGCCCATCCAAATCAGCAGGAGATTCAATCGACTTGGTTTTACTGTAAAAACTTCGCTTGCCTGCATCGTAAAAACACAAACCACGCAACCAAAACTTTTCTGTACTCACCAACAACTCTTTCCCAATCTCCCCTTGGAGCACCTGCGAAATATGGGCATCATCCCTAAACAAGTATGGAAGGCCCAACACACTAATTTCAGGGGAAAAGGCTTCCAAAGAGGCAGCTGATACTTTCGTCATCCCTACGCTTCCAATTTGCAACAGCTCAAGAAGTTCTCTTTCAGTACCCAACTGTTGATTGGGGTAAACCTTTACTTTTATTTTACCCCCTGATTTTTCTTCCAGCCGTTCTCCAAGAAATACCATCGCTTGATGTACAGGATGCGATACCACCTGCGCATGACCCATCTTGATGACTTTTACACCGCTATCCAATTTACATCCTCCAAGGGCTAGTACCAAGGCGAGGAAAACAAAAATAATTCTACGGGTAATCTGCATTAGGAAAGGTTTCGTAAGGATGCGATTTGTGTCATTACCTGGGCAATAGTCTCCCTGATTTTTGAATAGTTGCCAGCAGCAATGTCTTCTTTTCGAAATAACTGTGATCCCATCCCCACACATAAGGCCCCTGCATCAAACCAACTTTTGATACTGGGTAGCGTAGGTTCCACTCCTCCAGTGGGAATCAATTCTATTTTGGGCATCACAGCATGTACAGCGGAAATAAAAGCAGGAGTCAACAAGTTGGCAGGATACATCTTTACTAGCTCCGCTCCAAGCTCCTGTGCAAAAAAGATTTCCGAAACTGTCCCGCAACCGGGTATCCAAGGAACTCCTATCTCGGCACAATACTTGCCTAGGGCAGGATTCATCACGGGTGCAACAATAAATTCCGCACCCATATCCAAAAATAGTTGAGCCTCTACAGGATGGTAGAT
>SXYU01000007.1 GCA_005788235.1 Cytophagales bacterium | reverse complement strand
GTACTTGGTACTTCGTACAAATTTTGTCTTGATACTTGATACTGAATACTTGATACTTAACAAACGATCCTAAAAACACACAATACAATGTCAACACAAACCAACAGCATCCAAGGCGGAGAGTTTCTTGTTCGAGAAACACCAGCACAGGATATTTTTATTCCTGAGGAATTCAGTGAAGAACAAAAAATGATGGCTCAAGCCTGTCAAGATTTTATCGACACAGAGATCAATCCCAATGTGGAGAAAATTGATAGCATGAAGCACCCGGAATTGGTTCCGGCACTTTTCAAAAAAGCGGGAGACATGGGCCTACTTGGAATCGCCGTTCCTGAGGAATATGGAGGGTTAGGGATGAGCTTCAACACCTCCATGCTGATTGCGGATATCATTGGTGCTTCTGGTTCTTTTTCTACCACCTTTGGGGCGCATACAGGGATTGGCACCTTGCCTATTTTATATTACGGTACGGAAGAACAAAAGCAAACGTATCTCCCCAAGCTAGCTACGGGGGAATGGGCCGCCTGTTACTGTTTGACTGAGCCTGATGCGGGCTCGGATGCCAACAGCGGTAAAACAAAGGCAGTCCTTTCTGCTGATGGCGCTCACTACCTCATCACGGGCCAGAAGATGTGGATTTCCAATGCGGGCTTCGCGGACTTATTTATTGTCTTTGCCAAAATTGCCGATGATAAAAACCTAACCGCATTTATTGTGGAAAAGACTTTCGGGGGAATTACCATGAATGAAGAGGAGAAGAAATTAGGCATCAAAGGTTCTTCCACCCGTCAAGTGTTTTTCAACGATTGTCCCGTACCTGTCGCCAACATGCTTTCTGCCCGTGGCAATGGGTTTAAAATCGCTGTAAATATTTTGAATATTGGCCGTGTAAAATTAGGTGCAGGGGTATTGGGAGGAGCACGAACAGTTACTTCCCAATGTGTGCGCTATTCTGCTGAACGAAAGCAGTTTGGGGTATCGATCAACACCTTTGGGGCGGTCAAAGCGAAATTGGCGGAGATGGCTACCCGAATCTATGTGACTGAGTCGCTTTGCTACCGTGCAGGCCAAGACATTGAAGATCGAATGGGTGCTTTGGCCGCGCAGGGTTTGTCTGATGCAGAAGCGAAGTTGAAGGCAATGGAACAGTTTGCGATCGAGTGCGCTATCGCTAAAGTTCATGGGTCTGAAGTGCTGGATTACATCGTGGATCAAGGAGTGCAAATCTATGGAGGCATGGGTTACTCAGCCGACGCACCTATGGAACGGGCCTATCGAGACGCCCGTATTTCTCGAATCTACGAAGGCACCAATGAAATTAACCGCATGCTTATGGTGGGAATGGTACTCAAACGAGCCATGAAAGGAGAGATCAATCTATTCGAACCTGCCATGGCTGTGGCTGCTGAATTGGTGTCTGTGCCTTCCTTTGAAAGCATGGATACCTCCGAGCTGTTTGCGATGGAGAAAGACCTAGTTCATAAATTAAAGAAGGCGTTCTTGATGGTGGGCGGAAAGGCTGCCATGGCTTTGCAGGATCGCATTGAAGACGAGCAGGAGATCATGATGAACTTGGCAGATGTGATGATTGAAATTTATGCTTCAGAGTCGGTGTTGCTACGAACCGAGAAATTAGTCAGCCAAAGAGGAGAGGCGGTCTGTGCTTCGCAAATTGCGATGACCAAGATTTACTTGTACGAAGCAATTGATAAGGTGGAGGCTGCTGCCAAGGAAGCGATTGTATCCTTTGCAAAGGGAGATGAACAAAAAGTGTTGTTGATGGGCTTGAAGCGATTTACGAAACCGGACTTCATCAACCCCAAAGAGCTTCGTAGACAAGTGGCGGATGTGATGATTGCAGAAGGGAAATATCCTTTTTAAAAGTACAAAGTACAAAGAAGGAAATACGACGGAAATAAACTTCGCTTTGCTTCGTGAAATAAGGTAGAAATACGAATTGTAATCCTTATTTCTACGAGCTCGCTCGTATTATTTCTATTGTATTTCCATCCTATTTCCACTTTGTTTCTTTACCCAATCATTCAACTAAGCCCTTCTAATTTCACCATCAAATCCCAAACAGCGATACCTAAGGTGACGGAAATATTGAGGGAGTGCTTGGTGCCGAGTTGAGGAATCTCAAGCACCTCATCACAGGCATGGAGCACTTCTTCTTCCACACCGAACACCTCGTTTCCAAAAATTAACGCGTATTTATTCCCTTTTTTGGGATGAAATTGTTGCAAGGGAGTGGAGTTTTCCACCTGTTCCAAAGCGCAGCAGCAAAGGCCCTCGGCTTTCAATCTTGTAAGGGCTTCTCGGGTAGTGCTGCAATATTCCCATTCCACAGACTCAGTAGAGCCAAGCGCTGTTTTTTGTATGTCTCGGTGTGGTGGAGTACCCGTTATTCCGCAGAGGTAAATTTTCTCGACCCGGAAGGCGTCTCCTGTTCGGAAGGCAGAACCTACATTGTTGAGACTGCGAACATTGTCGAGTACTAGTATGATGGGAGATTTTTTGGTTTCTTTAAACTCCTGAACGGATAGCCGCTCCAGCTCTTCCATGCTTAATTTCTTCATCTCTTTTATTTCCTTTTCGAATCGGCTATTTTCAGGTCTATTTTCCGAGTCAAAAGTACGACAATTCTAATTTACGCATGAGTAAATCCAAAGATGGGCAAGAAACTCCCTTGATGAAGCAGTACAATGCGATCAAGGCCAAGCATCCTGGGGCCCTATTGCTGTTTCGTGTGGGTGATTTTTACGAGACCTTTGGCGAGGATGCGGTGGTAGCAAGCAGGATTTTGGATATCGTGCTGACCAAGCGTGCCAATGGTGCGGCCTCCCATATCGAATTGGCAGGCTTTCCTCACCACTCGCTTGACACGTATCTTCCCAAGCTGGTACGCGCAGGCAACCGTGTAGCGATTTGTGATCAGCTCGAGGACCCGAAAAGTGTCAAAGGAATTGTAAAAAGAGGAGTGACAGAATTGGTTACCCCAGGTCTTTCCTACAACGACCAAGTACTCGATACGCGTAAAAATAATTACCTCGCCTCCATTCATTTCGGAAAAGAGGTCCATGGGATTTCCTTTTTAGACATTTCTACGGGGGAGTTTACGTGCGCGGAAGGAAATGCAGCCTATGTGGAAAAACTGCTGCAAAGCTTTACCCCTTCCGAGCTTATATTCTCTAAGGCAGCCAGAAAAGCCGCTGCAGAGCTCTTCAAGAATGAGTTTGTCACCTTCCACTGTGAAGACTGGGTTTACCAGTACGACTTTACCTACGGCAAGCTCAAAAACCATTTTGGAACCACGAGCCTCAAGGGCTTTGGCATTGAGGGCTTGCCCGCGGCAAGTGTAGCTGCAGGAGCAATTTTATATTACTTGGAGGAAACCGAGCACAAAGACATTCAGCACATTTCGTCCATCTCTCGGATTCCAGAGGATAAGTACGTGTGGTTGGACAAGTTTACTATTCGAAATCTGGAGCTAGTCTTTCCACAACATGAGGGAGGGGTGCCGCTTATTCAAATTTTGGATCAAACGGTGACTCCGATGGGCTCCAGAATGCTGAAAAAGTGGATGGTGTTGCCCCTGAAAGAGAAACAAGCCATCGAGGAACGCTTGAATGTGGTGGATTTCTTTTACCAAAACCCGATTCTCATTGAGGAAATGTTTGGTCAATTGAAGCAAACAGGAGATCTGGAACGCTTGATTTCCAAGGTGGTGGTAGGTCGGGCCAATCCTCGGGAGATCAATCAGATCAAGCGGGCACTTCATGTGGTCGTTCCTATTAAATCCCTTCTCAAAACCCAGTCCAATCCTACGCTCAAGCGCCTATCCGAACAGTTGCATCCTTGCGAACTTTTGGTAGAGAAAATCGAGAAAGAGCTCCAAGAATCCGCACCCATGCTTTTGCATCAGGGTGGAGTCATCAAGGATGGCGTAGACCCAAGCCTAGATGAATACCGTGGGTTGGCGAATACAGGAAAGGATTATCTGCTGCAGATTCAACAGCGAGAGATACAGCAAACAGGTATTTCTTCCTTGAAAATCTCCTACAACAAGGTATTTGGCTATTACTTGGAAGTGACCCATGTACACAAGGACAAGGTGCCGGACACCTGGATTCGTAAGCAAACTTTGGTGAATGCCGAGCGGTACATTACCCCAGAGTTGAAAGAGTACGAGGAGAAAATCCTTCATGCTGAGGAGCGGATGATTGCCCTGGAGCAAAAATATTTTCAAGAGCTTGTAGCGGAGGTTGCGGCCTATGTGGTTTCTATTCAACAAAATGCGAAGGTACTCGGAATGTTGGATGCCTTGCTTTCTTTTGCCGAGGTGGCCGGTTCCAATGGTTATTGCAGACCCAAGATTTCCACTACGGAAACGCTTGAAATCAAGGAAGGAAGGCATCCCGTTATTGAAAAGCAGTTGCCGGTAGGAGAGACCTATGTACCCAACGACATTTACTTGGATCACGACAGCCAGCAAATCCTCATCATTACAGGGCCTAATATGGCGGGTAAATCTGCTTTGCTTCGGCAGACCGCCCTCATCGTGTTGATGGCGCAGATGGGTAGTTTTGTGCCTGCAAGCTATGCTCGGGTGGGGATTATTGATAAGGTATTTACACGCGTAGGCGCATCAGATAACCTCTCCAAGGGAGAGTCAACCTTTATGGTGGAGATGACCGAGACGGCGAGCATTCTCAACAACCTTTCCAATCGGAGCTTGGTATTGATGGATGAGATTGGAAGAGGAACTTCTACTTACGATGGCATCTCCATTGCCTGGTCCATCGTGGAGTACTTGCACCAGCACCCCAATTGCAAAGCCAAGACTCTTTTTGCCACGCATTACCACGAGTTGAACCAGCTTGCATCGGATTTTCCCCGCATCAAAAACTTCAATGTATCCGTCAAGGAAGTGGGCAATAAAGTGATTTTCATGCGTACCCTCAAGGAAGGGGGAAGTGAGCATAGCTTTGGGATCCATGTGGCGCAGATGGCAGGCATGCCTAACCCCATCGTGCTTCGAGCTTCTGAGATTATGTCTCATTTGGAAAAAGATAAGTCCACGAAGGAAAAGAACGCAAAGCTGGCAACGGTTCCTAAATCGAACTTCCAATTGCAGTTATTTGAGATGGACCCCAAGTTGGCAGAAGCCAAAAAATTATTGGATGATCTCGATATCAATACAATCTCTCCAATAGAAGCCTTGTTGAAGCTCCATGAACTAAAAAAGAAAATGGAGTAAGGAGGGCTGGATTCAGAAATGGTGGAGTAGATTACCTGTGTTTTTTAGAAAACTGGGGCTATAGATTCCTGGGACTCGAAAAAAATCTTGGATATTGCCTTGTAAAAATATGAAGAGGGATTACATTTGCAT
>SXYU01000113.1 GCA_005788235.1 Cytophagales bacterium | reverse complement strand
TTGGAAGTCATCAGTTCAGCAATGAATCCCGTCAAAAATAATTGTGCACCAATCACAAGGGCCACCAAGGCCAAGAAAAATATGGGCTGGTCCACAACCTCTCGCACTTTGACACCTTGGCTTAGGCCATAGATTTTTTGAGCTATTAACCAGGCCGTAATAACAAAACCTGTAAAGAAAGAAAGCGTGCCGAGCAAGCCGAAAAAGTGCATGGGCTTTTTCTTGTAGCGGTGCACAAAGGAAACGGAAATCAAATCCAAAAATCCATTTAGGAAACGTTCCAATCCAAACTTAGAGTATCCGTACTTTCGAGCACGGTGCTCCACCACTTTCTCCCCGATTTTAGGAAAGCCATTCCATTTGGCTAGAAGGGGGATGTAGCGATGCATTTCTCCGTAGATGTGGATGTTTTTCACCACCTTGTTGCGGTAGGCTTTCAATCCGCAGTTGAAATCGTTGAGCTGAATTCCCGAAATCCAGCGGGTCACTCCATTAAAGAATTTGGAAGGGATGGTTTTGGACAAAGGATCATGACGTTCCTTTTTCCATCCAGATACCACATCTAGGCCTCCTTTAATCATCGCATAGAGACCAGGGATTTCGTCTGGGCTATCCTGCAAGTCGGCATCCATGGTGATCACCACTTCCCCAGAAGAGCGCTTAAAGCCTGCGTCTAAGGCAGCGGACTTACCATAGTTGCGGGTAAAGTTGATTCCTTTCACCGACTCATTTTTGGAAGCCAAGGATTGAATTAATTCCCAAGAGCGGTCTGTACTTCCATCGTTGATCAAGAGCACCTCATAAGAGAATCCATGCTCCTGCATGACCCGATAAATCCATTGGGTCAACTCAGGGAGTGACTCTTCTTCGTTGAAAACGGGAACAATTACAGAAATCTGGGTCATGTTAAAAGTCTAGAGACTTGTCTCGCTTTTTAAGTATCGCTCCCAAAATTAAGGCAATAATTGCATAAGCAATGAGACCAAAACCAAAACCTTTCAATTGACCGATTAGCGTAAAGTTGGAAGCAGAGGCTTCTCTCATGTCATCAAGAACTTCAGGGGCCAAAGAATCAGGACTTGCACCAAAGCTTTCCATCATTTCCAGCTGAGATTCAAAAGTTATATCTGCAAGCACCTGCGGCAAGGAAGGATCAATCAGATGGTATAAAAGTATACTACCAATCAATCCAATAAGCCCAGAGGTTAAAATCGAAAAAAAACTGAATTTAAATGCAGTCCCAAAAGACATAAATCCACCCAGTTCTTTTCTAAACTCTTTTCCAAAATAAATGATCAACCCAAAAAAGATAACCATGGCAATCAGCCCAAAATAAGCAGAAGCTAAATAGGAGGAATCAATGAAATAGGTAACATAAGTGAGTACCAAGAAGATGAGACCTTGGATTATCCCTGGTCTTACTGCGGATTGAATCGGAGACTGTGCTTGTTCGTTCATGATATGTTAGGATTTTTCTTTAAAATAATTGAAATAATAATACTAAAGAACATTCCAGGTATGATTTTCCAAATACCATCGTTTAGAGCAATATCCCATGGACTTACGCTTTGCAAATTTGTTTGGGTGACTTCAAAGGAAGCCAGACCTACCTGGGAAATAATTACCTCTTTATTTTCCTCCAAAACTGCCCATTTGGCAGTTTGAATAGCTGAAAACAAAGACAAGGAGCTCTCCAATACTCCCCAAATAATCCCAGTAGAGAGTACCGCAAGTAGTAGAAAACTCACTACCCCTACGGTCATTCCTTCCGAGAAGGAAAGGTAGCCTTCGTTGGAGTAGTCTTTAAAAAATTTAATGGCCAAGAACACCGTAATGGGAGTAATTATGTATCCAAAAACTAGATTTAGGTTGGTCGGATCCGAATGAAATAAAGAGAATACATAAAAAGAAAGCCCACTCAATAGTCCCCCAAGAGCCCCAAATTGATAGGCTGTTTTGAAGTACTTAGTCATTGACTTGAATCAAATGCCCCTTTTGGATACAGTACTTTACTTTTCCGGTCATTTTTTGTCCAAACCAAGGGTGGTTCGATGAAAGGGAGGCATTGCTTTTCTCATTGTAAGCCCACTTTTCGGTTGGATCAAAAATAGTCCAGGAATTGGCACTCTGGCCTAGCACTTTTTCAGGCCCTGAAGTCACTTTTTCTAGAAGCAGCTCCCAACCTAGCTCTTTTGATAGCTGCACCATAGCAGGGAGGAAGGCTGCTAATCCAGCCATTCCAAAAGCAGCATGGTCAAACTCACAGAATTTGGAATCGTAGTCCTGCGGCTGGTGATTGGACACGAGTGCATCAAGTGTTCCATCTCGAAGGCCTTCCACTAGTGCTGCCCGATCTGTGGCACCTCGAAAAGGAGGCTGCACCTTCAAGTTTGTGTCAAAAGACAGCAAGTCAGCATCCGTAAAAATCAATTGGTAGATCGAAACGTCAGCCGTCACGTTTAGGCCTTCTTTCTTGGCTTGACGGATTAGATCTACACCTTTAGCGGTGCTTAGGGTTTGAAAGTGTACTCGACCCCCAGCGTAGCGAAGGAGCTCAATATTCCGTTGGATGGCCACCTCTTCCGCTAGGTTTGGAATTCCTTTCATTCCCAGCTGGGTAGAGATTTCACCTTCGTGCATCTGCCCAAAAATTGCAAGCAAGGGATTGTAGGCGTGATCAAATAGGGTGCCTTCAAATTTTTGAAGGTATTGTAAGATTTTTAGGTAGCGATCGGCATTTGCAAGGGGCTGAGTGCCATCTCCAAAATACTGTATCCCAGCCTGAAAGTGCATGTCCAACATTTCCGTAAGGTCTTCCCCTTGTGCATTTTTAGTTACGGCACCGAGGATGACCAATTCTTGATGAAAAGCTTCCGCTTTAGATTTCAAAAAAGTTACTTCAGACTTGGATTGGATGACCGGATCGGTATTTGGAAGCACTACTGCTTTTGCAAATCCTCCTGACTGAAGTGCGGCACAGAGCGAAGCAACTGTTTCTCGGTATTCCTGTCCTGGCTCACCTAGACCACAGCGCAAATCTACCCATCCTTTGGAGGCAAGGTAGTTGGAGCAGTCTATCACCTGATCGTAAGAAGCCTTCTCATTCTGATCTACTGGACTTAGGACACCATTGGAAAAGGAGTAGTCTTTAGGTGGTGAGAACTTACCTTGATTTAAAAGTTTCAGGTGTTGAAGTAATACAGCCATTCCAAGAAGATTTGCTGCAAAACTGCAATTTATTCGGGTAAAAGAAAAATGAATGGGGGAAAAGAAGAGGCAAGAGCCGAGAAACAAAAGGCGAGAAGCAAGAGATTAGACTCAGTGCGCTGTGCTGCGAGATTCGGGTGCTTTACGAATTTCTTCTTCATTCTTCAATCGGAGTTCGACATTCGACATTAGTTTAGTTTCCGTATTTCCTATCTCGTATTTCGTATTCAAACAAAAAAAGCCCTTCGAATCTTCGAAGGGCTTCAATAATGTGGCGGCGACCTACTCTCCCGGGTGTAACCCCAGTACCATCGGCGCTGCAGGGCTTAACTTCTCTGTTCGGGATGGGAA
>SXYU01000112.1 GCA_005788235.1 Cytophagales bacterium | reverse complement strand
TGGGCCCCATTTGCGTGCAATCTGTGTAACCAAAGGATCAGTCTTCAAGCTCATAGCAAAGGAAAAGGACATGTAACCCAATACGGAATGCATGTCATCCAAGGTGTAGGGACGGGGCTTGCTGCCTAGAAGTAAGTATTCCACGGGAAGTTGGCCTTGCTCGATAAACTGGTTGACCCCAGCAATGTAGGCTTCGGCAGCACTTTTCCAAGGACTGTTGCCCTGTGCCACTAATGCTTTGCTACTTTCCTTGGCATGCTTTGGGATACCTAGAGTGTGAAAAAACTGATCGATCTCGACAACATCTGAACCTAAAAGTTCGGCTAGAGTACCCGAACCCACTCGGCGCATCATTTCTAATTGAAACAAGCGTTCCTGCGCATGGATATATCCCAAAGCACGGTAGGCATCGGTTTCATTTTGTGCATAGATATGAGGCACACCATAGTCATCGAAGTGGATGTCTACTTCCTCACTCAAACCAGTTACCTGTACTTCCCCATCGTATTGTGGGCTATTCCAGAAAATAAAACCGAGAAGGGCTGCGAGAGCCACAAAAAGGAAAATGCCGAATATGCGTAGCGTTGTATTCATCAATTGAGTTGTGTCTTGGAAACAGTGAAAATTAGGGTAAAAAAATGAAAAGGTAGAGGATAAGTTAGGTATGAATTTGGTTTAATTTCCATCAATGGCCTGCAGAATGAGGGTACAGGCTTCATGAATTTGGTTCGAAGTGATGGTCAGTGGAGGTGCGATGCGCATGCTGTCGTCACAGAATAGAAACCAATCCGTGATGACGCCCAATTGAATCGCCCGGTCAATGATGGGTTTGAGCACGTCAAAGGATTCAAACTCAAGGGCCATCATCAGACCTTGGTTGCGAATGGCCTTGATTTGCGGATGGATGAGTAGGGACTTGAATAGTTTGGCTTTTTCAGCGACCTCGCTGATCAAATTCTCCTCTTGCAATACGCGAAGGGTAGCAAGTGATGCAGCGGCTGATACCGGATGCCCGCCAAAGGTGGTGATGTGTCCGAGTAGGGGATTGGATTTAAATACACCCATCACCTCTTTTTTAGCGATAAATGCGCCAATGGGCATACCTCCGCCCATTCCTTTGGCACAAACGAGAATGTCTGGGACGATTTCAAACTGTTCAAAGGCCCAGAAAGTACCTGTTCTTCCGAATCCAGCCTGAATCTCATCAAGAATGAGCAAGGCGCCTACTTCAGTACATCGAGCACGTAAGGCTTGGAAATAGGTGGTACAGGCGACGCGTATGCCCGCTTCTCCTTGGATGGTTTCAATGACTACTGCTGCAGTGTCTTCGGTGATCTTGGTTAGATCAGAGTAACTCCCGTAAAAAATCTGGGAAGTACTAGGAAGTAGGGGGCGGTAGCCACGCTTAAATTCCTCGTTACCGCCGATGCTGAGCGCACCTTGGGTGCTGCCGTGGTAGGCATTGGTGCAGGAGATGAGTTTGCGGCGGTTGGTGTAGCGTTTGGCCAACTTCATGGCACCTTCAATGGCTTCCGAACCGCTATTGACCAAATACACATTATCTAGTCCAGCAGGAAGGGTGTCCACCAATGCTTTTGCAAGTAGCGTCTGTGGGGATTGGATGTATTCTCCATAGACCATGACGTGGAGGTATTGGTCCACTTGCTGGTGAATAGCGGCGGTCACCTTGGGATGGCGATGGCCTACGTTGCTCACACCAATTCCAGAAATAAGATCTATGTAGCGCTCCCCATTAGGTCCGTAAAGGTAGATCCCTTCGGCTTTCACCACCTCAATAGCAAGGGGAAAGTCTGTTGTTTGGGCCAAATGTGCCAAAAATAGGTTGCGGTTGTTCATTTTTGAATTACGGTCAAAAACTTGAAAACCGGTAGAAAATCCCTAGAGGAAGTTTCTTTCCATGCGTTTCTTGCAGGTACAATTCCCCTTGTTCGGCATGCTTCACTGCTCCAAAATTGGATTGAACCAAGTTGGCAGCGATCAGGGAGGAGAAGCTTAGGGAATACATGTTGAGCAAAAGCAGATGATTCTTAGGATCCAGGATATCTGCACAGGTTTTTAGCATTTCGTTGATTTGCTCCTCTAGGATCCATTTTTCCCCTTCTGGACCTCTTCCATAGGCAGGAGGATCTAAGACGATGGCCTGGTAGACATTTCCTCTTCTTGCCTCTCTTTTGATGAATTTCATCGCATCATCCACTATCCAGCGGATACCATCTAGGCCGGAAGACTCCATGTTGTGCTTGGTCCAGGTGACCACCTGCTTTACCGAGTCCAGGTGCGATACCTCTGCGCCCGCAGCTCTGGCTGCCACACTCGCTGCCCCGGTGTAGCCAAATAGGTTAAGCACTTTGGGTTTGGGAGTGGGAAAAACTTTCAGTTTTCGATACAAATAATCCCAGTTAACCGCCTGCTCCGGAAAAACACCGATGTGCTTGAAGGAGGTTTGTGATAGATTGAGGGTCATTCGAAGGCCCTCCGCATTTTCGTAAGGGAGTTGCCAGTGGTCCGGAATGGCCTTGAGCTGCTGCCATTGGCCTTTTTCTGGATTGTTTTTTTCTTTGGCAAAATGAGAATGAGCAAGTTTTTTCCAGTCCGTTTCGGGGAGAGACTTGTCCCAAATGGCCTGTGGCTCAGGTCGGCTAAGAATAAATTTGCCAAAACGTTCCAATTTTTCGAAGCCACCCGTATCGATCAATTCGTAGTCAGACCAGGGGCCAGGGCAAAGGGAGAGAATCGTATCTTTCATTGTTGCAAAACTACAGAATTCCGACGTTTTCTCCCTTCTTATCGGGATTTGCATTACCCAAGACTCGATCTATTTCTTCCAGACTGAAGTTCCAAAGCGCTTGCGCAAGTTTAGCATCTTTCGCCAAGGTGGAGGTACTGCTTAACTTTTTATTCTTGTAGTAGTATCCATTTTTGAGGTATTTCTCAGGAGCAGTAGCCAAGAAGATGGAGGTGGCAGCTCCTGCTTTGGGAGAAATAAAAAAGAGCTTGGTAAAGGCAATCAATCCCTTGGCCCAGGTCGAGGCTTCCGAGCCAAAGGCAGTTCGCACAGCTCCAGGATGAAGGGCATAGGAATTTAATCCTTCGCTTGAATAATTGTTTACTAGTTGCTTGGTAAACAATATATTGTATAGTTTTACTAGGGCGTAAGCAGCTACCGTATTGCTTGATTTTTTCAGTGAAAAATCCTTGCCCGGGTGTAAGGCAATTCGGTGCGCTTCAGAGCTTACTTGAATCACCCTTGCTTTTCCTTTGATTAAGGCGGGAAGGAGCTCTTGTACCAGTAGGAAGTGTCCCAGGTGGTTGGTCGCAAAACTCAGGTCAATCCCTTCTTTGCTGCGTTTGCCTCCAGGATACATGCCACCAGCATTATTGATCAGGACATGTATCTGTTCGGTTTGACTCAAAATGATCTCAGCGCCTTTTTTTACCTCAGCCAAGACGGAAAGATCCATGGGAATCAATACGATTTTTTCTTTTTTGTCAAGCGATTGGAAGAGCCGCTCTGCTTTGGAGATATTTCGTACTGGCAAAAATACGCGATCAAATTGGGGAAGCAGTGCAAGGAGGGTTTCCCATCCGATGCCGGAGGTACTTCCTGTAAGAACTAGATTCATGGCTTTTTTGTAGTACTAATA
>SXYU01000111.1 GCA_005788235.1 Cytophagales bacterium | reverse complement strand
TCACTTCGAACTTCTTCTTCTATGAATAATTGGTTACCCACCTTTGGACGTTTCGCAGGACCTCTCGCGTTTTTCCTTGTCTATTTTTTGCTAGAAACCCCTGGGCTTGCTCCTGAGGGAAAATTAATGCTTGGCCTCACGCTGTGGATGGCAATCTGGTGGATCACTGAAGCTGTACCTATTGCAGGTACGGCATTGCTACCGTTGATGGTATTGCCTTTGGCCGGTGTCTTGTCCCTTAAACAGGTATCGAATAATTACATGGATCCCACTGTGCTGTTGTATATGGGTGGGTTTTTGTTGGCTACTTCTATTGAAAAATGGAACCTACACAAGCGTATCGCACTTAACATAATAAATTTATTGGGTACAGATTTGAGACGAATTGTGCTGGGTTTTATGCTCGCCACAGGCTTTTTATCCATGTGGATATCCAATTCGGCAACAGCATTGATGATGCTTCCCATCGGATTGGCTGTTATTGGGCAATTCAAGCACCATTTAGCCGATGAAAATGGCATTCTATCGACTAATTTGGCCAAAAACATTCTGTTGGGTATCGCTTATGCCGCGTCTATTGGGGGTATGGCAACTCTTATTGGTACGCCTACAAACAATGTGTTGCGCGCCGTAGTAGAAAAATTATACAGTTTCACCATTGATTTCAACGAATGGATGCTGTTTGCACTGCCTTTTTCGATGATTTTGCTCGCCATTGCTTGGTTTTATCTCGTAAATTTTGGCAATCCGCTACCAAAAAAATTCAACCTAACGGAGGCCAAATCGGTTATCCAGGACCAGATTCTTTCCTTAGGTAAAATCACTTACGAAGAGAAATCGGTACTAGCGGTGTTTGGCCTAGTTTGCTTTTGTTGGATTACACGTAGTTTTTTGATAACACCCTATATTCCAGCATTAGATGATACGATTATCGCACTGCTTGGGGTTCTCCTGCTTCTGCTCCTACCCTCTTCTGGAAAAAATGGGGAAAAGGGTAGAATTCTAGATTGGAATACTGCTGAACAAATTCCTTGGGGCGTTTTGATTCTTTTTGGCGGAGGACTTGCCCTAGCCGAAGGATTTAAAGAAACTGGGCTATCCGATTGGGTGGGCCAAAACTTGAGCCTTATCGAAGGAGTAAGTTTCTTCGTACTCCTGCTCATCGTCATTGCTGCGGTCAATTTCCTAACCGAGGTTACGTCCAACGTGGCTACCGCCTCCATGCTCCTTCCTATTTTGGCCTCAGTTGCGATTAAATTGGATGTGCACCCTTTTGGATTGATGGTGGGTGCGACTCTCGCTGCGAGTTGTGCCTTTATGCTACCCGTAGCTACCCCACCCAATGCGGTCGTCTTCGGGCCAGGTTACCTGAAAATAAAAGACATGGTTAAGGCTGGTCTATGGCTCAATGTTCTTTCCATTATTTTACTTACGCTGATGGTCTATTACATTCTGCCTTGGCTTTGGAACATCAATTTGGAAGCTTATCCTTTCTAAGACTACACTCATAAAAAACAACTATCTATTTTCATTAAGATGTTTTAATTTTTGCTGATACGTAAGTTCTTTATTTACCCTTAGTTTCTTTGGATACAATTAATCTCAATCCTATGCGCCAAAGCATGATTTGGAGGCCTATTGGCCTTCTATCCTTGATCTTAGTTCTTTTAGTTTCTGCCTGCGGCAAAAAGAACGCTTTCCTATCGATGACCGAACCACGACGTGTGGAGATTTTGGTCCTAGGCCACGACAGCGACCATCACAATTCCGAAAAATTGATGATGTACATTTCAACTCCCCTGTTTCAAAAAGGAATCAATCTCACCTACACTGCAGATCCCAATGACCTGAAGGACGAGGTGCTTCAAAACTACGATGGCCTACTCATCTATGCCAACCATGATTCCATCTCCACTTCACAGGAGGCTGCGCTTAAATCATTTGTTCAAGGTGGAAAGGCATTAATTCCACTTCACAGCGCTTCCTTCTGCTTTAGAAACTCGGACTGGTATGTACAAACTGTCGGTGGACAATTCAGTACCCATGGTACTGGCAGATTTACTACACAATTACTTGATGTAAAGCACCCTATCTTACAAGGAATCAGTGAGTTTGAAACCTGGGATGAAACTTACGTACACTCCAACCTAAATCCAGACATTCAAGTATTGATGGAACGTCAGGAGGGCGATAAAAAAGAACCCTACACCTGGGTAAGAAATGAAGGGGAAGGACGCGTGTTTTATACGGCTTATGGCCACAATGAAGAAAGCTGGAGGCAACCCGAATTTCATGAATTGCTAGCAAACGGTATCCTCTGGGCGGTAGGCGATAAAGTAAACAAACTCCTAGCCGACTACAAAATTCCTACAACTCAATTTCAGGACGCAGAAATTCCCAATTACGAAAAACGTGTTCCTGCACCCCGCCTTCAGCTGCCCCTCTCCCCGGAGGAAAGCATGAAATTGGTCCAGCTTCCTATCGAATTTGAAATGGAATTGTTTGCTAGCGAGCCCATGATCATCAACCCCATGGCGATGGCTTGGGACGAGCGGGGAAGGCTGTTTGTGATTGAAACAGTAGATTATCCAAATGAAGTGCGTACCGAAGGAGGTAATGATCGAATCAAAATTTTAGAAGATACGGATGGTGATGGAAAGGCGGATAAAGTCACTGTTTTTGCAGATAATTTAAATATCCCTACTTCCATCATGGCAGTTAATGGAGGGATTTTAATCTCGATGGCTCCAGATTTTATCTTCCTAAAAGACACCAACGGAGATGATGTCGCAGATGAGCGCAAGGTAATCATTACTGGATGGGGGAAAAGTGATACCCATGCTGGTCCTTCCAATTTGAAGTATGGTTTCGATAACAAAATTTGGGGAGTACTTGGTTATTCTGGATTTAATGGTGAAGTGGGTGGAAAATCTTATTCCTTTGGTCAAGGATTGTATCGTTTTGCACCTGATGCGAGTAGCCTTGAATACTTGGGCAACTCTTCCAACAATACTTGGGGATTAGGCTTTACAGAAGATTTCGAAACTTTCCTTTCCACTGCGAATGGACAGCACAGCGTGTACTTTTCCATGGCCAACAAGTATTTAAAGCGTCCCATCTTCCAAGGGTCAGCCAACACCGTACATGGCATCGATAGCCACTACGACATGCCGCACCTCACTCCTTTCCTACGTCAAGTGGATTGGTTTGGTGGCTATACCGCTGCAGCTGGACACAATTTTTATACTGCACGTAGTTTCCCAGAATCCTACTGGAACCGTGTAGCCTTTGTAGCAGAGCCCACAGGCCGAGTGCTCCACAAGGCCATGATCAACCCGGATGGATCGAGCTACAAAGAGAAAAATGGCTTCAACATTCTTGCTAGCTCAGACGAATGGTTCTCTCCTGTTCATGCTGAAGTGGGACCAGACGGAGCGCTTTGGGTGGCGGATTGGTACGATTTTATCATACAACACAACCCCACCCCTCGTGGCTTTGAAAATGGGGCTGGCAATGCCTACATCAATCCCTTACGCGATAGCAAGCATGGTCGTATTTACCGTATAAGCTACAAGGGAGGTAAAAATTCGAAAACCTTTGACCTAAAGGATGCCAAACCATCCAAGCTCATCGAGGCGCTGAAAAGTGACAACCTCTTCTGGAGAATGACGGCACAGCGCCTCATTGTGGAGCGTAAAGAAAAGTCACTGATTGAGGACCTTTATGGGATTATTGGAAACACCTCTCAAGATAAATTGGGACTCAATGGACCTGCCATCAATGCGCTTTGGGCATTGCATGGCTTGGGTGAACTGAGTGGCAAAAACGCAGAAGCCAATGCCGTGGTGGTCAATGCGCTCAAGCACCCTTCAGCAGCAGTTCGTAAGAATGCACTTCGTGTGCTTCCACGCAATGAAGCTTCTTTGAAGGCTATTCTAGCTGCAGGCTTATTGGAAGATGCTGATTTGCATACGCGCAAAGAGGCTTTCTTAGCGCTTTCCGAAATGCCAACTTCAGCAGAGGCTGCCAAAAAATTGGTTACGCTGGCTCAGGTAGCAGAAAATGGTACCGATACATTTTTACCTCAGGCGATATTTGCTGCTGTACTTACCCACCCTGCTGAATTTGCGAAGCGAGATGCCAAGGCAGCGATCCAAGCATCAGGAGAGACCAAACTGCCCCTACCCGACCGAATAAGCAGAAGCTTGGTGGCAGAACAATACCCATTGGATCAGCGAAACAGCATTTTATTCCCTCCTGATGTAACGGGAAAGGAAATTGGGGTTCGTTTTATCCTTTCCAAGGGAGACAATCCACTTGAGGGTGTACTGATGGCTCAAGGCAACAATACGAATGGCTATAGCCTTTACATTTACCAAGACGCCCTCCATTTTGCGGTTGCCCAGCAGGACAAGCTCACCATCATTAGTTCCAAAAAAGCCCTTCCAACTACCCAATTTACGGTAGATGCAACCCTTATCACAGATGGCAGCCTCTCACTTCAAATCAATGGAGAAGAAATAGCCAAAGGCAAGACAAATGGACTATTTAGCCAGCCACTTAGTCCAAATAGAGTTCGTGTAGGATCCAACGATAGCAAAAATGTGGTCGGTAAGTACGAGGGCAACTGGTGGTTTGGAGGTAGGTTGAGCAAGAGTTCCACTCTGACACTCAAGCAACCTGGTTCGGAACTGGCTCTGGTTGCTAGTTTACCTACCCTAACCAATACGAGTGGAACCACCACTATCAAATTGGGGGTAATTCCTCATGAAATGAAATTTGACAAGCCTTCCTTTACGGTTCAGGCAGGTTCGCAGGTCACCATTGATTTTGAAAACCTGGATTTTATGCAGCATAACCTCGTAATTGGTAAAAAAGGAAGTATGGAAACGATTGGAAAGGCAGCAGATGAACTGGCAAGAAATCCAAAAGGATCGGAACTAAACTATGTTCCTGAAATCCCAGAAGTGATCATTGCCACTGTACTTGTCAATCCTGAAGGCAAAGAGGCCTTGGTCTTTACCGCACCAACAGAGCCGGGAGAATATCCTTTTGTGTGTACCGTACCAGGCCATTGGAGAATCATGAATGGCATCATGGTCGTACGAAAATAAGTCATGGCTTTGGAAGTTACCTTTGGGGTAAGTACTTGGCTTTGGACTTCTCCTTTCAATCGAGAGACAGTGGCTTTGTTTCCGAAGAT
>SXYU01000110.1 GCA_005788235.1 Cytophagales bacterium | reverse complement strand
AACTTGGAACTTTTCCTAAGTGCAAATCCAAATCCAGTCATTCCAGCGGAACGAAATACGATTATCTATCCAAACCCAGCCTCTGAATATGTCAATGTAGCCTTTAATCTTCCAAATAGAGAAAATGTAACTATTCAGATTATCTCTGCTACTGGTGCCTTAGTTCGAGAACTCACCTTCCCAAATACTTTAAACCAGACTTATACGTTTAGTAGAGAGATGTTTACAGCAGGCCTTTATATTTTCAAAATCAATAGTTCAAGTTTACAAGAGATTAAGCGGGTGATTGTCCAGTGATGAAAAGTAAGCCGAAAGACGCCTTTCGGCTTACCTTTTTTCACTTTTTGTTAGCAAAGGTTTATCTACTTTTTCACCAAAGCCAAAGAAAATAAGCTTTGGAGTTCAATTGGATAAGCTGTGGACTGTTGACTGCCGACTGCAGACGATTAACCGCTTGGTGAGCCAGAGCATAACTGCAAATAATCATGTTCCTAAATTTTGTTCTACGAATAAAGAACTCAAAACTTTGCTAGGCACTTTATGTATACCATGCAATCACTCCTTCCACAACTAAAAAAAGTTGGGATACACCTGCTCTTTATTGCAGGAGTTTCAGTTACCCTCGGCTTTATTTTTTTAAAGGTCTACCTACCTTTCTATACCAATCATGGGGAAACAGTGTCGGTACCCGACCTTTCGGGGATGACTTATGAGAAAGCAGAGGAGGTATTGAAAAACGCCTCCCTACAATATGAAATTTCCCTTGATTCAGGGTTTAGTGCAGAAGAGGACCCACTCGTTATTTTGAAGCAACTTCCAGAGGCAAATGCATTGGTCAAAAAAGATCGGAAGATATTTTTAACCTTGAATGCGCGCAATGCCCCTATTCTAAAGATGCCAAGTTTGCTTAATATGCCCTTGAAAAATGTACAAGAAATTCTGGCCAACATTGGATTGCAACGTGGCGATATCATCTATGTTCCCGATATTGGAATCAATGTAGTCTTGGAGCAACGCTACAAAGGCTCCCCTATCCGTGAAGGAGCCCAAATTGCTAAAGGATCGAAAATTGATTTGGTAGTGGGTGACGGCATGGGCAATCAATTACTTAGTGCTCCAAACTTTGTTGGCTTAGAAGAAGAAGAAGCTGAATTTTTGGCAGCGGGATCTGGTTTGCGTTTGGGAAGAAAAATTTACAACAAGACTGACTCTGTAGCCCCTGGAAGGGTCTATTTGCAAAGTCCTTCCGTAGGCTTTGAATTGAAATCAGGCGATGTAATTGATCTTTGGATTTCCAAAAATTAATACCTTGAAACGAAGCAGGTTCTTCTCCTACCTCCTGTTCTTCTCTTTGTTGAGTCAAGGAGTACCCAGTTTCGCACAGTTTGTTGTTTTTGGTCCTTTACAAGAGCCCCCCAAAGTTTCAGCTGAGGATTTAGCCAGCTGGTCAAGGCAGACAAACTCAGGTGCCCTACCCTTCTGGGATGATTTTTCAAATGGCATCCAAAAAAGTAAGTGGGAAGCAAAAGGAGCATCCTACACCGAGACTATTGGAAATAAAGCACCTTCCATAGGAATGGTTCTATTCGATGGCGTCGACGAAACAGGCAAATCGTATTCCTTGCAGGAAAAAGATCAAGGTGAGGGAGATTACCTAAGCAGCATCCCCCTTGATTTAAGTGGAATTCCAGCAGCTCAGCAAGCTACGGTCTACCTCAGTTTTTATTGGCAAGCAGGCGGAAAAGGAGAAGTTCCCGATAGCAATGATCGACTCTCCCTACAATTTTTAACTCCCAGCGGAACTTGGCTAACTGTGTGGGAGAAAAAAGGTGGGGAAACCTTGGATCGAACTCGGTTTACCCAAGAAAACATCGTTGTCCTGTCGGAATGGCAGCATGCTAACTTTCAGTTTCGCTTTTTTTCAAACGGAAGACAAAGTGGCCCATTCGATTCCTGGCTTTTGGACTACATCTACCTGAATAGCCGGCGGAGCAGCACAGACATTTCCTACCCCGACCGAGCCCTTACGCAACAAACTACTGTTCGCCTTGGAGACTTTGGAGCCTATCCATGGGAGCTCCTACAAAAACATCAAAAAGGAAAATGGTCGACCGCCAAAAGTGAATTTCAAAATCTTGAGAATCGATTTAAGGCCATGGAGTACTCCGTCACCCTTCGGGACAGCAGTGGAGTAATCCTGCTTCCAATCAATAGCACAACGCCATTCAATCCGGTACCAAATGCACTGGAAAGACGAGCAATCGTAAGCAGGTCTTTTACTGAAATCCCCCTGCCCAAAAAGCCTACCGAGGTGAATTTTGAAATGGCCTTGATTACTGGGGATGGATTCCTCACCCAAATAAATGGCAGCGATACCACTCGCTATTCCCAAGTAGATTTTCGTTCCAATGACCGCGTGAGTAGCTACTTCGCGATTCGCGATTATTTTGCCTACGATCAGGGGAAAGCAGACTATGCAGCCGGCATTAATCAGCGCTCAGGGCAGATCGCAGTTGAGTATACCACACCCGAACCAGTTTTTTTGAAAGGAATTTCCATTGATTTTTCCAATGCCAGACAGGTCAATCAGGTGCTGGACTTGGTCGTCTGGTCGGCCCTTGACAAAAAACCACTTTACTCCAAGGAAGTAGTCATCCCAGCAAAAGGGCGAGAACAAAAGATTCACTATTTCCCACTAGAAGAAGCTGTAGCTGTGTCAGGTACCTTCTTTGTAGGGTTCACCCAATTT
>SXYU01000109.1 GCA_005788235.1 Cytophagales bacterium | reverse complement strand
TATTTCAAATGGCAATTAATCCTAATTTCTTTTATTCTAAGGTAATGCCGAAAATCTACGGCATCGGTGCGGCTGTCGTAATTCTTGGAGCAATGTTTAAAATATTGGATTTTCCAGGCGCAAACTGGATGATTGGTATTGGTTTGTCTGTGGAGTCGATTATTTTCTTCCTCTCTGCATTTGAACCAGCCCCAAAAGAAGTAGACTGGAGTAAAGTATACCCTGAATTGGATGAAGAGGGTCCTGGCAAGAAAAGAGCAGAGACTGTTTCTGGATATCCTGTAGCTGCGCAGCTAGACAATATGTTGCAGCAGGCAAACATTGGTCCTGAGTTGATCGAGAGTTTGGGTAAAGGAATGAAGAACTTGGCTTCTTCTGCTGAGAAAATGGGTAACCTTGCCGATGCTGCAGTGGCTACTACGGAATATGCTGCTCAGGTGCAGACGGCTTCCAAAACCTTGGCGAGCATGAATGATTCTTACGCACAAACAGCTTCTGCGTTGATGGCCATGTCATCTGCGTCCCAGGATGCACAAGCCTATCAAGTACAAATTCAGGCAGTAACTAAAAACTTGGCAGCCTTGAATGCGGTGTACGAATTAGAGCTGCAGGATACCGTAGATCAGAAAAAAGTACGTGCTGACTTCTACAAAAATATGTACACCACCATGTCTAGCTTCACTGAGGTGGGGAATGAGGCCCAGGCCTTTAAGGAGGAGATGGTCAAATTGAACCAAAACGTAAGTGCGCTTAGCAAAATCTATGGCGGTATGCTCACAGCCATTAGAGGGTAATTTACCACTCAGATCTAGAAATATAGACAACTATGGCAGTAGGTAAAGAGACACCTAGACAGCGGATGATCGGGATGATGTACCTGGTATTGACGGCCCTTTTGGCCCTCCAGGTAAGTAATCAGATCCTTCAGAAGTTCGTCCTTCTCAACGATGGGATGGAGCGAACCTCGAAGAACTATGTATTGAAAAATGAGTCCATGGTAGGTTCCATCGAATATACCATTACTCAGCAAGGAAATAATGAAAAAGATCTTCCTAAGGTAGCGGCCTCAAAAAAGGTCAGAGCTGCCACCAAAGAAGTGTATGATTACCTGGAAGGACTTAAGCAGGAATTGATCAAGCAATCCAATGCAAAAAATGAACAAGGTAATTATGTCAATTCTTCTTTAAAGAATACAGAGGTTTCAGGAAACTTATTTGCCAATCAAGGTAAGGGTGAGGAACTAAAAAAGAAGTTGAACGACTTCCCTAAAACTGTAGAAGGAATTTTGAAAGGAGTGGGCATCACCAACCTTACTTTTAAGCCTATTGCAAGGGATGCAGCTGAAATTGAATTATTTGCCAATGACTTGGAGGCAAAAAACAAGAGTTTTGTAACCCTTAACTTTGTGAAATCTCCCGTTGGCGCGTCCATTGCAATTTTGTCCCAGTTTCAAAATGAGGTGCTAAATATAGAAAGTGAGTCCTTAACGACTATCGCCAATACCATTGGTTCCTTTTATTTCAAGGCTGACATTACAGAGGCAAAGATCTCTGCGATTTCCAATGTAGTCGCTGCAGGGACCAAGTTTGAAGGAACTATGTTTATAGCTTCTTCTTCTTCTTCCGCAACACCCACTATGAGTTTGGATGGGCGTTCGATTCCAGTGGATGAAAAGGGTTTTGGTAAAATCGAGTTTGTGGCAACTCCTGCCTCTGCTTACGACGACAAAGGGGTAGCAAAAAAAGTATTGAAGGGTCAGATTGTGACCAATGTAGGGGGAGAAGATAAGGTGTTGCCTATTGAATACGAATACTATGTAGCTCAGCCGGTCATTAAAATTACTTCAGAAGTAGTTCAGCAGTTGTACGCTGGTTGTGCCAATGAGTTAAACATCGATGTGCCTGCACTCGGCAATTCCTATGCCCCTGAATTTAATGTTACCAATGGGGATAAGATAAAAGGTTCAAAACCGGGACAAGTGACTATTGTGCCCAACGCAAGTGGGAAAGTAACCATTGGAGTAAGTAGCGGTGGAAACAAAATAGGGGATGAAACCTTTGACATCAAACCTGTGCCTAATCCAACCATTAGTATTCAAGCGGCCAATGGATCCGAATTGGATATTAGTCAGGCCCAGACTACGAACGTGTTGAGTGGGGTAAAAATTGTAGCCAAATCTGACCCTACCTTTGTACGTACGATGGCCAAAGACGCCAACTTCGCAGTTACTGGAGGCGAGATAACCTTGGTTCGAAACGATGTGCCGCGAGGTGCTCCAGTTTCGATTGGATCGGGTATACGTGGCTTGCTGGGAGGAGCGGCGACTGGTGATATTTTGGTGATTCGAATCAATCAAATCACACGAACAAACTTTAGAGGAGAAAAAATTCCTATGGATTTCCGTGGGGTAATCACGGTACGTGTGAAGTAAACTTTCTAACGGACCCAAAACATATTTGCTATGAATTTACTTTTGAGATACACCTTGGTGACTTGTTTTCTAGGCGTTGGCCTGATACTAGTTGGCTTAGCCCAAGTGGCTACATCAGTTAATCCCTCTAGTCTTGGAACACGACAGTATGCCAT
The DNA here is from genome assembly GCA_005788235.1 of Cytophagales bacterium. Classification (GTDB taxonomy): domain Bacteria; phylum Bacteroidota; class Bacteroidia; order Cytophagales; family Cyclobacteriaceae; genus Algoriphagus. The sequence continues at coordinate 769 of SXYU01000109.1, read as the reverse complement.
GGATACTGTTTATTCCGCTAAGCGAATTCGAGAAGATGATAAGATGTACCAAGTTTCCGTGTGGAGAAGAATTGATTTGCGTGAAAAGTACAATGTACCTTTGTATGGCTCAGGGGGTGCAAAGGAAAATGGGATAATCAATCAAATTTATAAAGCGGTAAAGCAAAATGCTTTGGAGGTTTTTGCTGATGAAAATTTCACGCAGCCCATGTCCATTGCCCAATTTGATTCTACCTTCTGGAAAACTGATTTTCAAGATTCCGTATTTGTAAAGCAACTGTATTTTTTGGATTTTAAGGAAGATTTTGTTTTCGATCGTCAGCATTCTCAATTCAAATTTGACATCAAGTTTATCCAATTGGTGATGCCTCCAGAAACAAATGCTGACCCTAACACAGGTGTTGGTTTCCAAAAGACAATTGGGTTTATCCGCTACAAGGATTTTGTCAATCATTTTGCAAAACATCCAGATGCACGTTGGCTCAATTTTCAAAATATTTCCAAGAGTTTGACTTACAACGAGGCCTTCGAATCTCGTTTATTCCGATCTGTAGTCACCCGATATACGAATCAAGACGAGGCTTTGGTAATCGATCTAGTCGACAAAAATACTCCTGCAGACCGACGCAAAATGCAAGCCTACTTGGATGCTCTCGCTTTCGAATACAAACTCTTAGACTTTGAAAATTCAGTTTGGGAATGGTAAAAAATAAAGCCTCGAATTAGTTCGGGGCTTTATTTTTTTCTAAGGCTGCCAAAAGAGTTTTTG
>SXYU01000108.1 GCA_005788235.1 Cytophagales bacterium | reverse complement strand
TTGTTTTCAACGGATGCCCTACACATTGCAGTTTGAGCAGACGCTGCAAGGGTACTAAGGAAACTCGCTACAAATAAAACTAAGATTTTGAATTTCATGTATTCTCCTGTATTTGAAAGGGTATTACAGATTTTAGAAAGTCTGGGTATAATAGGGAGCGATCATTAAGTAAACAATCACCCCAGTAATGGATACATACAACCAAATGGGATAGGCATACTTGACCACTTTGCGGTGTTTGTCGCGCTGATTGGTATATCCATAATAATAGGCAAACAAGATAGGAAATAGTGCCACCGCTGCAAATAGGATATGGGTAATCAACAAGAAATAGTAAACGATGCGAATCGCCCCTACACCACCAAAAGGAGTACTTTCTGCAGCACCATGGTAGATCACATAAGATACCAGAAATATAGCGCCCAAAACAAAAGCAACCGTAATCGTCGCACCATGCAAATTATATTTCTTTTGCTTGATAAACACCAATGCCAAAATCAAGGCTACAGAAGCAGCAGAATTGATAATTGCATTTAGATGAGGTAAAAAATAGACCCAACCGCCCAGGGAGGTGAGTTTGGTAGGCATAAATAAAAGAACGGCCACTGCCAGAGGAATGGCAATAGATATACCGATAATCCAATTTTTGACCCTTGCTTCCTGCGGAGCCAAATTCGCTGTATTAGTCTTTCCCATAAAGTAAAATTTTCGTTTCCAAAATCAACAGATCCACCCCTTCTCGTGTAGTTCCACTGTAATAACCCCGGATTCGCCCTTTGTCGTCAATCAATATAAATTTATCACTATGCACAAAATCATCTGGCACTCCATTACCATCTAAAGCAGGCAGCACAAATCCACAACGTGCCAATTGAAAGATCTCTTCCTTTGACCCCGCGAGGAAATTCCATTTCCCAGGAATAGCATGATGCTCCTCCGCATAGTCCTTTAGGATTTGTGGGGTGTCGTAGCTTGGATCAAGGCTAATAGACATGATTTGCACCTGTGATTCATCTCGGAAATGGTCATTTACACGTTCCATCTCCTTAGCCATCACTGGACAAATGCTTGGGCAAGAAGTAAAAAAGAAATCTACAATGGTGATTTTCCCTGTCATTTGCGCCCTTCCCATTGGCTTTCCATCCTGATTGATAAAGGAAAATTCAGGAATATAATGCTGCGAACTATCGGAAACAGGACATTCTTGAAATGGATTGTCCACCCCATTTTGATAAAAGATAGGTATATTAAATTCGTTTTTTCCAAAGCCCTTCAAAAACAAGAAGATTAATGTTGGAATCAACAAAATACAGACCAAGACAAGGCCTTGAAGAATTCGTAAACTTCGCATAGTAAGTGTATAACAAAAAAGAAGGTTGAAGTGATTCACTCCAACCTATTTTTTTTTAAGAATTAATTTTCTACCAGCGCATCATAAAGATGTCCGATCCTTCCTTAATCAAGGTGATCACCAGCCAAACCAAAAAAATCAGCGGAACAATGATGGCATAAAATAGAGGCTTTGCTTCGTCACCTAAGTGCATAAAGGTCATCATGATGTATTTAGCCTTCCAAATGGTCAGGATAATAAATAGAGCGTACAACAAAATACCTCTATCCATTGTAAAAGCCATCACGAATTCTGCCAAGGTTATCACCAACAGAATACCTGCTGTTTTCCAGATTTTTTTTATTTTTTCCTCGTTTCTAGGAGTTACCTGAAGCGTAGATTTAGTGTCTTGAACTTCCATATTATGCGAATTGAATTGCTTAAATCAAATAAAACAAGGTAAATACAAATACCCAAACCAAATCCACGAAGTGCCAGTAGAGTCCAATTTTCTCTACCATCTCGTAATGGCCTCTTTTGTCATAAATTCCTACTGCAGCTTGGTAAAAACAAAGGAACAACAAGAAAACCCCAATCGTAACGTGAAAACCATGAAATCCAGTGATGAAGAAAAATAGCTGAGCAAAAGACGCAGGACCATATTCGTTGACCATCAAGTTAGCGCCAAAAACAGTTTCTGTAACATTCTGTCCTAAGCCATTCACATAAGTGAGCAAGGAACCTCCATCAGTACCATGAATAAAGTGAGACCACTCCCAAGCTTGGCAACTTAAGAAGGTAATTCCTCCAAGCAGTGTCCACAGCATCCATTTTACCACATCATTTCGGTCGTTTCGGTGTCCTGCTTCTACAGCCAATACCATAGTTACGGAACTAGCAATCAGGATAAAGGTCATGATCCCCACAAATATTAGTGGAGCATGTACTCCATGTAGGAATGGAAGCGCCTCAAATACCAATTCAGGGACAGGCCAGTACTCGTTGGAACCTGTAAAGGTTTCCGCAGCACCTGCATAGGCAGGATAGCTAACACGAATAGCTAGGTAGGTGATTAGAAAAGCAGCAAAGGTGAAGATGTCAGAGAGTAGGAAAAACCACATCATGAGTTTTCCATAACTAGCCTTCAGGGGTTCATTTCCTCCTCCCCAAACGCCTCTTTTCGAACTTACTTCAATAGCAGTAGAATGCGCAGACATAGGTAATTTTTTGTACTGGGTTAACTTTAATGATTCAAAAGCAAAAATAGAAATAAATACAACCACAAACCTCCTAAAAAATGCCAATAGGTAGTAGCCATTTCTAGGGTATTCAGCGCTTGTGAATGCACCTTATATCTAAAGGTTGAAATTAATACAATAATCAGAAAAATCACACCACTGATCAGATGAACCGCATGCAATCCGGTGAAAACATACAAAAAGGATCCTGCTGGATTCCCAACAAAAAACACTTCCCGATCTACCAATGCTACCCAACTATACCATTGGCCTACTAGAAAAGCAAAGCCCAAAAACACCGTCAATACCATCCAAATCCGTAAACCAAGAAAATTATTTTTTTTAGCCGCAAAATAAGCTGCTTGAACACATACTGAACTGAGCAAAACAATTCCAGAGGTAATCCAAAAGATCTCTGGCAACTCGTACTCCAGCCAATTGCCCTCTGCCTGACGGACGATATACGCACTTGTAAGCGCTGCAAACACCATCAATACAGTTACCAAAAAAAGCCAAAGTGCAAATTTCTTTGGATGCATGCTGATGGGCTGCTCGACAATATCTATGTATTTTAATTCACTCTCCATGACTTAAGGCATTTTATCCAACAAATAAGCAATCTGCACTACAGGCAGATAAATAAAGGATCCAAACATAATTTTTAAAGCTGACTTTCGAGAACAATCCCGCATCAGTGAAAAGGTTTGAGCCAAAAATAGAACGCCACATACCGTAGCTACAATTCCTGAATTCAACCCCACCAAACCAAAATAGCTAGGCAATAATCCCAATGGCAACAAGAAAAGGGTGTAGATCATAATCTGAATTGCAGTATTCAAATCCTGCCCTCCCCCACTTGGAAGCAACTTAAATCCAGCACGCTTGTAATCTTCATCACTCACCCAAGCAATCGCCCAGAAATGAGGAAACTGCCATACAAATTGAATCCCAAAAATAATCAATGCCTCATAGGTGATCGATTCAGTAGCAGCGGTCCATCCCAGCAAAGGAGGCATCGCACCAGGAATAGCGCCAACAAAAACAGCAATCGGGCCCACACGCTTGAGTGGAGTGTAGGCAAATACATAAAGTAGCATGCTCAAAACCCCCAAGCCTGTTGTCAATGGATTAGTGAAAATCCAGAGCAAACTAATTCCTAATAGTGCTATAAAACCAGTAAACCAATAGGCCTCCTGCAAAGAAATGAGTTGCAAGGGAAGCGGTCGATTCTGGGTCCGCTTCATCAACTTATCCAAATCGCGCTCCATGATCTCATTAGCAGCACCAGAAGCTCCTGAAATAAAGAAGCCCCCTAAAATCAAACCAATAAAACCAGGCCACCCGAAAACACCACGGTCTCCAAGTATATATCCGAAAACAGCAGAAAATGTTACCAAAGCAGAAAGCCTAAACTTGATTAAATCGGAATAGGCCGCAAGCCTACCTCGGATTACAACTAGCAAGCTGCTTGATGTCAAATCAACTGCACTCATAGCTGCTGAATAAGTTTAGGGTTGGTATGTTCCTTTATTTGAACCATTAAAATAAATTGGACTCCCAAAATCAAGGAACCGAAAAGCAAATGGACAGGCTGCAAGTAGGCCGGCACACCAAAATAGGCCATTCCCATCCCGGAAATGATCTCAAGTAGTAGCAGTAACAAAAGCCCCTGATTCCAATAGGTTAAAGAGGAATGCCGAGGTAAAAATTTAAATGCCCACACAAAATACAGCACATGCACAGCCAACAGCACTAAAGAGAAAGAGCGATGAACTAGGAATACCAATCCAACCTTTCCAACCCATTCTTCACGAAGCATATTTCCCATTGCAAATGAAACGCGATCTATTCCTTCTCTAACTTGTGTGCCCAGTACTACCTGAATCAACATCAATATACTCGCGGCAAATAGCAAACCTAAGATCTTTTTCGGCATTGGACTCGTAATTTGATTCGTTGCGAGCAAGCGAGCAGCTCTTCGATGACTATACAAAAGCACGGCAACCAAAGCTAAAGCAAGAAGCATGTGCACCGTAATCATCCAAGCCAATAAATTAGTAGAAACCACGATGGATCCAATCCAACCTGTAAATGCAACTAGGACAAAGGATAGAGACGCCGTGATTGTAATCCATTTATCCTGAGACCAAAGGGACAATGATTTTACTAAAGTCGCTAGAATTAAAAGACCAATTACCACTCCAATAAGCCGGTTGATGTATTCAATCCAGGTTTTGGTGGCATTGAATTCTTCTTCGACCTGAATAGATTTATCATTGGCTATTTGATTGGCAGTCTCTTTAAAGCCCAGCTTGGATAAAGTGGCTACAAATCGTTCATTTTTAACAAGCCTTTTTTCGAGGTAAATCTCCTGATAATTTTCTGGAAGTTGATTCACAGATGTTGGAGGAATAACTGCGCCAAAGCACTTCGGCCAGTCGGGACAACCCATACCAGAACCCGTACTTCTCACAATGCCTCCTACCAGTATAAGAAAATAAACAGCTACCACAGTGATGCCTGAGAGGCGGCGGTAGCTGTTTACTTGATTTTTAGTGTTTTGAGCCATTCGCTGTTAAGAGCTCTGCCTCTTCCCTCATGATTTCCAACTCTAATTTCACAAGCTCTTGCTCATGTGGGAGGTTAGATTCAGGAGTTTGCGACAAGGGGACGGTTTGAGGAATAAAATCTTCCGCAGCTCCAGGCTTGGAATAGTCATATGGCCAACGGTAAACAGTTGGAATCTCGCCAGGCCAGTTACCATGTTTAGGATGTAAAGGAGTAGTCCACTCCAAGGTGTTAGAGCTCCAAGGGTTGAGCGTCGCTTTTCTACCTCTATACATGCTGTAGAAGAAGTTGAACAAGAAGATTGCCTGTGCAGCAAATGTGATGATTGCAGCAACTGACACAAACATATTCAAATCAGAGTACATATTTGCAAATTCATAATTGGTCCAAGAGTAATACCTTCTTGGGAAGCCAGCGATACCAATGTAGTGCATTGGGAAGAAGATCATGTAAACTCCCACAAAGGTCAACCAGAAGTGTATGTATCCCAACTTGGCATCCATCATTCGACCGAACATTTTAGGGAACCAATGGTACACCCCTGCCATCAAACCAAAGAAAGAGGCGGAGCCCATTACCAGGTGGAAGTGAGCGACCACAAAATAGGTGTCGTGTAATTGAATGTCAATCGCAGAGTTGCCCAAGAATACCCCCGTCAAACCTCCAGAAATAAAGAAGGATACTAGACCGATGGAAAATAACATCCCTGGAGTAAAGATTAAGTTACCTCTCCAAAGTGTGGCGAGGTAGTTAAATACTTTAACTGCTGAAGGAACCGCAATGATCAAGGTTAAGAACATGAAGATCGAACCAAGGAATGGGTTCATTCCCGATACAAACATGTGATGAGCCCAAACAATAAAGGATAGGACAGTAATGCCTAATAAAGAAACAACCATGGCCTTGTATCCAAAAATCGGCTTACGAGAGTTGGTCGCGATAACTTCTGAAGTAATACCCAAGGCAGGCAACAATACAATATACACTTCAGGGTGTCCGAGGAACCAGAATAAGTGTTGGTAGAGTACTGGGCTACCTCCTGTGTTAGGTAGTGCTTCTCCCGCTACATAAATGTCAGAAAGATAGAAGGACGTTCCAAAGCTTCGGTCAAAAACGAGCAATAAGGCTGCGGCAAATAATACAGGGAACGAAAGAATACCGATTACAGCTGTCAAAAAGAAAGCCCAAATCGTCAAAGGAAGCCTTGAGAAAGACATCCCCTTGGTTCGAAGGTTAATTACTGTAGTCACATAGTTGATACCTCCCAACAAGGATGAGGCAATAAATAAAGTCATGGAAATCAACCAAAGGGTCATTCCCATGCCAGATCCGGGTATGGCTTGCTCCAATGCAGACAAAGGTGGATATACTACCCAGCCACCACCAGCAGGCCCAGTCTTCAGGAATAGGGAGATAAACATAATCACACCCGACAAGAAGAAAAACCAATAGGAAAGCAAGTTCATAAAGCCTGAGGCCATATCTCGCGCACCAATCTGAAGTGGAATCAGGAAGTTGGAGAAGGTACCACTCAAGCCGGCAGTCAATACAAAGAAGACCATGATGGTTCCGTGCATCGTCACCAAAGCCAAGTAGAAGGTAGGATCAAGCTTTCCTGCTTCGTCTATCCAACCACCCAATAAAGGCCGAAGAAATTCCAAATTCATATCCGGGAAACCCAATTGCAACCTGAATAAGGTGGAAAGAAAACCTCCGATGATCGCCCAGAAAATTCCTGTTACTAGGAATTGCTTTGCAATCATTTTGTGATCGGTGGTAAAGATGTATTTGGTTATAAAATTGTCATGATGCTCGTGATCATGATGCTCGTGTTCATGATGCTCATGAACTGCAGTGTCCTGATGTGCAACTGTTGCTGTAGCCATAACTATATTTTTTTATTTATTACTAACGCTTTTTACAATTTCAGCAATTTCCTTTACTTCAGCTTTTTGACCGGCTGCGATGGCAGGATTTTGCTGGATAAAAGTCTTTTGCTCTGCCAACCACTTTTGGTAGTCAGCAGGTTCTACCACTTCAATCACTTTTCGCATTGAAAAGTGCCCACGCCCACAAATTTCTGTACAAGCGATTTCATACTCAAACTCGGGATTTTTCAATTCTTCCCGCATCTCTGCAGTTGTTTTTGTTGGAATAAACCAAAAACGCGTAGGCATACCCGGTACGGCATCCATTTTCAAACGCATGTGAGGAGCAAATACAGAGTGCAAGACATCACGCGCTCTGATTTTAAATAAAACTGGTTCCCCTTTAGGAATAACAACTTTTGAGGAAGGAAAATCATCGGTAGCATTCTTATCAGTAAAATCAACTCCATGGGAATTGGAAGCACTGATCAATCGGTAATCGTAATCACCGAGGACATTATCTTTTCCTGGATACCGAACTTCCCAAGCAAACTGATAACCCATGATTTCTACCACATGCGCTTTTTCAGGTGCTGGAGCTGTGATGTCTGACCAAGCCATCCAGCCTGAAATTACCAAACCAGCCAATACCACTCCCGGTAACGTGGTCCAAATGATTTCCAACCTATGGTTATCAGGATAAAAAGCAGCTTTTCTACCTTCTTTGTATTGATACTTATAAGGAAAAATAAACAACAATATATGGGTGATTATAAATACTACCCCAGTAACTGCCATTGTAATCCAAAACAACTCGTCCGTGATAACCCCATGCTCAGAAGCTACTGGCAATTGGTAATTATCAAATTCTTTGATAGAATACCAGGTCATCAAGGCCCCAGTTCCTACTAAGAAAACAATGAATAAGAAAGCATTTACCTTGTTGCTGGTGGTTTCAAGTTTTCTATCCGACCCTTTAACAACCGATACTAGGGTTTGTATCCGATATACCATCCAAATGACAGATAGTAATAAAAGAACCCCTACTCCAATAAGAAACCCGTACATAACCTATTTTTTTTGATAAATAATTAAATATGATGATTGTAACTCTCTTCTAGCATTGGGTGATTCTTCGCGATTAAATTCCGCTTTGCTAAAGCTCCTAGCACGACGAAAGTAAAAGAAGAACCATACACCAATAACATTCCTAACTCCATAAAACCAATACCACCATTGTGACCTAATGTACCTGGCTGAACCATCAATGTGAAATCAATCCAATGACCTACCAAAAGAATCGAACAAACTAATTTAAGGAATACACCATGCCTTTTTGCATCTCTAGTCATCAGAACTAAAAATGGAAGGAAGAAGTTCAAACCTAAATTAACAAAAACAAAAGGACCATAAATATCACTTTCTAAACGCTCAACGAAATACACGGACTCCTCAGGAATGTTTGCATAGTAGATCAACAAAAACTGAGAAAACCAGAGGTAGGTCCAGAAAATAGAAAAACCAAATACAAATTTACCTAGGTCATGCACGTGGTTTTCATTCACCATCTCAAGATACCCCTTGCCTTTTAAGAAGAGTACAATTAATGTAATTACAGAAAGACCAGATACAAACCATGAAGCGAAAACATACCAGCCAAATAGCGTCGAAAACCAGTGGGTATCAATGGACATCACCCAGTCCCAAGCGGAAATGGAAGAAGACACTGCGAAAAATATAAGGAAGAAAGCAGACCAACTCCTCATCTTGATCCAGTGGCTTGAACCGCCCAACTGATCTTCTTGTGCTGAAATCTGCTTAAACTTGTTGAAGAAAAACACCCAAAACCCAAAGAAGATCACCATTCTGGCGATGTAGAATACTGGAAAGGTTCCCTTATCCATGGGCCAAAAGAAAAATGCTCCTTTGCCGTCAATAATTTTATCGTATTGAGGATCGTTTTTGTCAAAAAGGTAGGAATGCGTCCAGTGAAACAAATCATGATTGGCCACAAAGAAAATGGCAAGCATCAATACGCCCGCTACAGGCAACCAACTACCTAAAGAAAGCATTACTCTTAGAATAGGTGCAGACCATCCTGCCTGAGCAGCAAATTGGATCGCAAAGAAGAAAACCCCAATAATCGCTATCCCCGAAAAGAATACATTATTGACCCAAATGCTTGCATATAATCTTTCATACCAGTGGAAGGCATGCGCTCCAGCCTCAGCACCTTCTTCATGATTCCCCCCAGTCATCGCCATAACAATGCCAATACCCAAAAGTACTGTTCCAATGGCCAGTATTGTCAAAATTGATTTTTTGATGGAAGCAGCAAAATCAAATCGCTGATCCAAATTATAGTGATGTTCGCCGTGATGAGCCATGATTACTTAGCTGGATTAACTGGTGCTACCGCGGTAGAATCTGCTGTAGGAGCTGCTCCTGCAGCTACTGCCTGACCTTGGATAACTTGTTTAACATAGTGGACAATTTTCCATCTGCTTTCAGCAGGGATTTGAGAGCCATGAGCTCCCATTCTTCCTTTTCCTTTGGTAATTACATGGAAAATATGGCCTTCTGGAAGGTTCACGTAAGCACCCCCTTTCAGGTTGGCAACACCTCCAATTACTTGGCCTGCCAATCCATCTCCTTCACCTCCCTTACCGTGACAAGTGTTACAATAGCTGAGGTACAACTTCTCACCCTCTTTTAGTACCTGTTCAGAGGCAGTTACAGGGTTAAGAATAAGCGCAGCCTTATCCAATTCAAACTGTTGCAGTCGATGTGGAAGATAGCCTAGCTTGTTTCTAGGAACTGTATTTGCAACAGGTTCTCTCATGTTCATGCCATGAGGATTGTTCACGTTGGAATTGAAATACTCACCTTTTCCATCTTCACGAGTGGAAAGCCAAGATCCCTGCGCTTCATCTTTAATTTGAGATAATGGTTCGTAACCAACAGCGTGATACATCTGAGGCGCATATTCTAGCCCCGGATTTTCA
>SXYU01000107.1 GCA_005788235.1 Cytophagales bacterium | reverse complement strand
TCACAAACCATCAGGGGCTTGTCCAAGTCCGATTCTGGGATACGTCCATGGGCTCCCTTAACCAAGGTGGCATCCAAGGGAATCACATCCATCAAGTAGCGAAAGCCGAGCTTTTTCTTGATGAGTTTAGTGCCCACCTTCAGCATTGGAATGGGGATGGTAGGATCCATAATCAGTTCGACAGGATCGTAACCCGGTTTGCGGTGGATGTCCACACAGCGGGCATAGTCAGGGGCTTTGGCATCGTCTAGCCAGAAGTAGTAGGTAAACCAGGAATCGGCATCTGCCACCACCACCAAATCTCCTGAACGCACATGATCCAAGTGCGCTTCCTTTTTCCCTTGGGCATCCAGCACCTTTTCCACTCCTGGAAGCGCTTCGAGGAGGGCTTTCACCTCGGCAAGTAAAGACTGATCCTGCACGTGCACATGAGCCACCTGATGATCTGCTACTGCAAAAACGGTTGATGTCCCTGCGTCGAGGGTTTCTAGCCCCAATTCATTTTTCACTTGGATCCAACCCTTCTCTCTAAAAATACGGTTGAGGTGGATCGGCTGGGACACGGAAGTAATGCCGTATTCAGAAAGCAGCAGCACCTGCGTTCCTTGATTTTCAAAGTAGGTAATCAGGTCCTTGGCTAGGTCATCCACTTCCCTTAGATCTTTGCTAATCTTATTGAAGTCAATGCCATATTTCTGCAAAGCATAGTCTAAGTGGGGCAGGTAAATCAAGTTGAGCGTAGGAGAGTGCCATTGGTCTACCTTTTTGGCTGCCTCCGCTATCCAGCGGCTCGAAGCAATCGTCGTCGCGGGTCCCCAAAAACTAAAGAGAGGGAAGGGTCCCAAGTCTGCTTGCAGGCGGTCCCGCAGTTCCATGGGTTGGCTATGGCAATCGGGCAACTTCCGTCCATCAGCTGGATAGAGTGGCCTTGGGGTCACCGCAAAATCTGCCGTAGAATACATGTTGTACCACCAGAAAAGATTGGCCACAGTAAAACTCGGATCTTCTCTGCGTAGCAAGTCCCAGACCTTGTCTCCTTGTACGAGCTTGTTGGACTGCCGCCAAAACTTGATTTCACACTCCTCCTTGAAGTACCAGCCGTTGCCTACGATTCCATTTTCAGTAGGCCACTTGCCAGTTAAAAAAGTGGATTGAGCAGAGCAGGTCACCGCAGGAAGTACAGGCTCGACCACTGCTTGGTGCTTGGATGCTATCCATTGTTTCAAAAATGGGGTATGCTCTCCAATCACTCTTGGCGATAGGGCAACAATATCGAGGACAACGGTTTTTTTCATAGGTAAAAATGGATAATACCTCGTTCAATCACTGAAGGTGCTCCTTCACCCAGGCCAACTCTCGTGAGATCGCTTCTCCCAAGGTAAGATGTGTATCCTCTGGAAGAACTTCCCAGGTGTAGGTTTCCACTTCCAGGTGCTTGGAAATGTTTGGATTTGAGTTGACCAATTTCAATACTTCCACAATATCCTCCTGAGTAGCCTGAAAGGTTCCATAATTTGCTAAAAAAATAGGAACATGAAAATGCACGCGCCACTCCAAATCCTGGGTATCACCAAGTTGGGCGAGGGCTTGCGGCAAATCAGCATAGGAATTCAAAACTTCATCTTTTGTTCTTGCCACTACTTGGTGGAGGTAGGTGGTATCTGCAAACTCGCCAAGCCTTTTTCCAATGCTAAAACGCTCAAAAGGAGATTCCGGGATTAAAAGTTTGAGTGCTGCAGAAAGTTGAATCTTTCCAATGCCAATACCCGCCTGCTTCAACTTTTTAAAGGCCTCCTTTGGCTTTTCGTATCCAATGGCAAAATGACATACATCATAACAAACCTGAAGGTGTGACTTGATCAATTTTTCTGCCTCTTTTGCTGTAATCCCTAGCTGCTTTGCCAAGCTAGTTTTTCCCCTTGGGACTAGCCATTCTTTGAAATAGCGGATAAGTTGTCCGGAATTCTCCAGTAATCCATCCGGCTCGGGCTCAATATCCAGATGAAGAAATTTTCCCGTCTCCTGCTGCAGTTTTACCAGCTCCATTACAACAGATACCAAGTTAAAAGTTGCTTGTTCAAAGGCTTCATTCTTCTCCAAATCGGAGACAAACCAATGTCTATACGATAGCGGAGAAGTAGAGATTCCGCCATCTACCTCTTCGGGAATCAGCTGGGCCAAAATTCTGAAACACCGGAGGGTATAGGCCAGCCTTGCTTCCGTGGTCCAATCTGGAGCATGTACCTGTTCCTTCACCTTGGTACGGTGAAACCCTCCGTATGGAAAACAATTGAGTGTAAACACATAGGAGTTGGTCTGCTTCAACCAGTCACGAAATTCTTGAAGGGGCTCAGGCCGTTCCAATACCAATGAGGCTTCATGAGAGAGACGAAGACCAATCCCAAATTTGCCTTTATACCCCAAGCGATTTTTCACTTCTGGAATATAAATTTTTAAGTTTCGAAAGGTGGCGTCCCAACTTTCACCAGCATGGATGTTGCTGCAATAGCTCAGGTGTATGTCCTTAATTTTCATAGGCAAAAATTAGCGTATCACCGGAGTGCATGCCGGTCTTCCCAGTTCTGAAGGAGATGTAAGGCTTTCACAATCAAATTGGAATCCATCTCATGTACCTCAACGCCTCTACCCAAGGCATCCAGCAACATGATTGTCAGCTTGCCTCCTAGATGCTCTTGAAATTCTTTCAAGCCTTGAAGCAAAGCACCTTCTTGAAGTTCCGGGGCATAAAGGGACAGCCCCAATGCTTGAAACAAACTGAAAATACGAATCAAGTCCTCTTCTCCAATGCGCCCTTGCAAAAAGGAATAGGCCGAATCCAGCGCTATGCCTATGGCAACTGCCTCTCCATGGCGAATTCGAAAGTCACTCAATTTTTCTAGTTTGTGTGCCGCCCAGTGCCCAAAATCCAGGGGTCTACTCGAACCAAACTCAAAAGGATCTGCACCTGCAATGTGTGCCATGTGATGCTGGGCACTACGTATAATGTGTTCCTTCATGGGATCTAGCTCTCGGCGAGCCAGTGCTGCAGCTTTTTTCTCTAGCCACTCAAAAAACTCAAAATCTTTGATCAGTGCTACTTTGACTGCCTCCGAAATCCCGGATCTCCAATCTCGATCTTCCAAGCTTTCCAAAAAATTGAAATCATTGAGCACCGCATAAGGAGGGGTGAAGGTGCCCAGGTAATTTTTTTTACCAAAGGCATTGATGCTATTTTTGACCCCTACTGCAGAATCATTTTGGGATAATACCGTCGTGGGAATGCGAATAAGGCGAATCCCTCGATGGGAGATCGCTGCAGCAAAGCCCACCATGTCGAGCAGGGCTCCACCGCCTACCGCAGCAATGTAAGAATGACGGTCGATGCCATGCAGGTGCGTAGCCTCCGCCACCTGCTGGTAGGCATCTAAGTCGTTTTTACAGGCTTCTCCCCCAGCTACCACCATCGGCTCAGCCACCAAGGCTAGCCGCGAGGAGTAGGCAGCGACATAGGTTTTGATTTGAGAGATCAACTCAGGATGGCATGCCGCTACCCCAGAGTCGACTACAAAAAATACTTGAGCAAGTTGACCTTTTGGAAATTGATCTACAAAAAGGGTTTTGCTTTCCGCAAACAAGTTCTCCGTAAATACAACCGGGTAGCGAAAGGGTACCGAGAAAGATTGTTGGAGAATCGTAGGCATAATGGGTAGAAATTACTCGTCTAGAGAGGCAAGATGTGAAAGAATTTGAATTATTTAGTACTTAGGTCACTTCAAATTTTTTGGCCAAGCCCAAAGAGATGGGAAGCAAAAGCAAAATTACCAGGCCGATAGGCCAACCCGAGAAGGCAGTAGCTACCGTAGCATTTACCAAAATCAGGGAAAGCACAGCCGCTTTGACAGACTTCCCGATGTACTTTGGCTCCTGTGTTCGGATCGCTTGCAAGAGGGGTGGAAAAAGGCGATAGCCTAGGAAGGCTAAAAAAGGCAAGATTTGGAGATATCCTGGACTCTTTTGGTAGGCGAGCAGAAAAAGGACTACGAAAATAGACGCATACATGGCTCCCCCGAGGAACAGCGCATTGCGGTTTTTCCCATGAACTTCTCCTCTACTAATAATGGTAATCGCGGCTACATAGACAAGTGGAAGCAAGCCCAAGTACCAGATAGTATCCAGGAATGCAGGAACTACCGAGATCCCCAAAAGGAGATTTCCGCTGCGGCACAATCCCATATTGATCGGCCCAAATGCCTTCTGGTGCTTACCCCAATAATCATACAATAAGGCACATCCCGCTACTGCAATGGCAAGTATTCCGGCAGTATGGTTGACTTGAAAAGCACAAACTATCCCCGCTAAAAGTAGAAGCGACGCCATTGCAATCGCACCTTTTTTGGAAACTCGTCCACTCGGGATTGG
>SXYU01000106.1 GCA_005788235.1 Cytophagales bacterium | reverse complement strand
TTTCTTCAGCAGTCCATGCCTTGGACCAACGAACCCATCCTGAAGGGGAGAGCAGACTTCGCTCCACATTAATTCCTTCAAGTAAGTTGAAGTAAGTTTGGTAAGAAGGTAAGGCTTCTTCCGTAACTAGGTTACCCACCAGAGAAGTTAATACAGTATCTGGTATGCCTGCAGCTCGTTGCTGGAGAAGCTTGACATCTTCCATCGCCTCAGGATTGGCAAAGTCGGGCAAAAAGTCTGACGGCTGCCAGCAGTCTTCCGGATCCACAAGGACGGTATCTACGGCATGGCCAACGAAGTCATCTAGTTGGGAGATGACCTCCATATTTTTTTCCAGTTCGTAGTTGATTTCTTTCGAGTTCATAGTTTCCGATTACATAAATAAGCCTATTCAGGCAAACTAAAGATACAAGTTAGGTTGCAATTCTTTTCAAAAATAATCCATGGTGGTCAGCTATCTACATGAGCGGTTTGTTGAAGGTAAATTAAGAAATATGAATTCTTCATGACCTACGCAAATTAGGGTCTTTTGCCTCCTCTTTTGGAAAATAGCTTATCCGGATATGCATAAGAGGAAAAGAGCTTTAAAAGTTTAAAAATACAATTGTCATCCTGTCAAAAAAAATGCTTCCTATCCTTTGCGTATTTTTCAGTCCCCCACTTCCTTATTCTTCAATTGGCATCTGGCGTTTGGCAATAGAAAAAGAATCAAGTAGCCTACCTGGAGTAAGCAGGTTTGTTGCCAATTGGTGGGCTGGCTAATTTTGAGGCCCCAGTTTTTTGAGCAGGATTAAAGATTAGCAACTCATTTTTCCAGGCTGTAGTTGGGAGTTTTAGCCTCCTTTTTTGACAAGCATTTGGGGATAATTTAATTGCTTGGAGTCGTAAAAGGGGCTATCTTCCCTATCTATATTTCGAATAATCATGAATAGATTCTTTTTATCTTTTGCTCTTTGTACTTCGCTTGGTTCTTGTGCTTCTGTAAAGCTTGCTCCCGACTACACCAAACTTACGGCTGAAGAACGATTGCAAGCAGCTACTCAAATTGCCCAATCTACGATTATGGTGGATGGGCATGTGGACCTTCCTTACCGCATGAAGGTGGGGGGATTTAGCCTGAAGCGAGAAGTGTTGGATGTATCGGTACGTACTCCGGATGGTAATTTCGATTACCCTCGTGCCAAGGCTGGAGGGCTAGATGCGCCATTTATGTCTATTTATATTCCTGCGGCCAATCAAGCCCTTCCGGGTGCTTCAAAAGCACTTGCCGACACCTTGATTGCGATGACCGAGCGGATTACGACTACTTTTCCAGATAAGTTTGCCATGGCCTACAGTCCATCGGATGTTCGTGCAAATTTTGCAAAAGGGCTTATTTCGCTTCCCATGGGTATGGAAAATGGCGCAGGTATAGAGGATGACTTAGCCAATGTTGCTTATTTTCATCGCAGAGGGATTCGTTACATCACGCTTACACATGGCAAAGACAACTTAATCGGGGATGCGAGCTACGATACTACTTCTACGCATGGAGGTTTGAGTGACTTCGGAGTAAAGGTGGTTGCTGAGATGAATCGCTTAGGAATAATGGTTGATTTGAGTCATGTCTCGGACAACACCTTTCGAGACGCGCTTGCAGTCACTAAGGTGCCGGTCATCGCTTCCCATTCTTCGGTGAGAAAGTTTACTCCAGGCTTTGAGCGCAACATGAGCGATGAATTGATCTTAGGTCTCGCTAAGAATGGAGGGGTGATGATGATTAATTTTGGTGGAGCTTTTCTGGATTCTGCCTATACAAAAGGCACAGCCCAGGTGAGAGAACATGTGGTCAATTGGTTGGCGGAAAATAACCTTTCTCGATCAGACCCTCGGGCACAACAATACATTCAGGAGTATACGGATAAGCATACTCCCTTTCCTACTGTGGAGCGTGTAGCAGATCATTTTGACCATGTTGTCCAGTTGGTCGGTATTGATTACGTAGGCTTAGGTTCCGATTACGATGGGGTGGGAGATTCCTTGCCAACAGGCTTGAAAGACGTTTCTATGTTTCCCAACCTCTTTTCGGAGTTGCTCCGTAGGGGATATTCTAAAGAAGACTTAGAAAAAATCAGCTACAAAAATATATTTCGCGTTTGGCAAGCCGTAGAGGATTTTGCCACAAGCCAAAAATAGGGTGTCTAATTAGGTCTAGCTTCAATGCTCTTGTACTCTTTTTTTTTCTCGCAAAGAAGAGAAGTCGCAAAGAGGACTATTTGTAGAAAGAAAATTTCGCGTCCTGTTTGGTAGGTGGGTTTTGCGTGAGTATTATCTTTTCTGATTATTCGCTTTTTCACCACTAACCAGAGAAAAAAAGGTTTGATGTTCAATTAGGTGAGCTGTGGACCGTTGACTGTGGTCTGAGAACGATTATCCGCAGTTTTAAATAGGCGAGCTGAGCTACTGGCATGATTGCGGATAATCATATTATCTTTTTTTCTCGCAAAGAAGGGAGGCCGCAAAGAGAACTATTTGAAGAATGAAAACTTCACATCCTGCCTAGCAGCCAGGCTAATTTACCCAAAAGCTTTTGTGTTTTTTTTAGCCAGAGGCCTTCTGCTTTTTGGTAGGAAGGGATCTTGGTAGTTTGCAAGAGATCCATTCCTAGGTAGTTTTCAGTGCGTAAAAGGCAGCCCTCTTTCTAGTTTTTCTGACAAAAATTCATGATAAAAGTCAATTTTTAATCTTTTTCAGACAGAATGACGTAAATTCTAGTTTGGAAGTCAATTTGATGCTTCTCGGAAAGAAAAGCAGTTTAATCTACTTAACCAGAACAAAATCCATGGATTTTAAGCAGTTTACTACCAAATCCCAGGAGGCAATACAGAAAGCTGCTGAACTTGCTTCGGCTTCTGGGAGTCCAGCCATTGAAACTTCCCATTTGCTGAAAGGGATTTTTTTGGAGGACGAAAACGTCTCTCAATTTCTGCTACAAAAGTTGGGTGCTAGCCAGCAACTGCTCAACCAAAAACTAGACGAAGATCTTCAAAAACTTCCCAAGGTGACTGGGGGTAACGCACAGCCTTATTTGTCTTCATCTGCCAATCAAGTGCTGATCAAGGCAAAGGATTACTTGAAGACTTTTGGAGATGCCTATGTGGCCATCGAGCATTTGCTCTTGGCATTATTGGCTGGGAACGATGACGTGACTCAGCTGTTGAAGAATCAGGGAATTACAGAAAAAGCGCTCCTAGAAGCGATTAAGGAACTTAGAAAAGGAAATAAGGTGACTGATCCAAACGCAGAAAGTACCTATAGGGCTTTGGAAAAATATTCCAAAAACCTAAATGAGATGGCCAAGAAGGGGAAAATAGATCCTGTCATTGGTCGAGATGAAGAAATTAGACGCGTCCTGCAGATTCTTGCTCGACGCACCAAAAACAATCCCATCCTGCTCGGTGAACCTGGTGTAGTGAAGACGGACATTGTGGAAGGATTGGCCCAGCGGATTGTCTCTGGAGATGTACCGGAAAACTTAAAATCCAAAACCTTAATCTCTCTAGACATGGGTTTGCTTGTAGCAGGTGCCAAGTACAAGGGCGAATTTGAAGAGCGACTTAAGGCGGTGATCAAAGAAGTGACCGATGCGGAAGGCGAAATTATCCTGTTCATTGACGAAATCCATACCTTGATTGGAGCTGGAGGTGGTGGAGAGGGAGCCATGGATGCAGCCAACTTGCTCAAGCCGGCACTGGCTCGTGGAGAGCTTCATGCGATCGGAGCTACTACGCTAAAGGAATACCAAAAGTACATCGAAAAGGATAAGGCCTTGGAGCGACGCTTCCAAGCTGTGCTAGTGGATGAGCCCGATGCGGCAGATGCCATCTCCATCCTGAGAGGAATCAAGGATAAGTACGAGTTGCACCACGGTGTGCGTATCAAAGATGATGCGGTCATCGCTGCGGTGGAACTCTCACAGCGCTACATTTCAGATCGTTTTTTGCCTGACAAGGCCATCGACTTGATGGATGAGGCGGCGGCCAAGCTGCGTATGGAAATTGACTCCCTTCCTCAGGAATTGGATGAGCTCAATCGTCGGATCATGCAGCTTGAGATTGAGCGGGAGGCGATCCGTCGTGAAAATAACAAGGATAAGGAAGTGGTCCTGAGTAAAGAGATTGCGGATCTTGGAGAGAAGCGACAATCGGTAAAAGCAAAGTGGGAGAGTGAAAAAGCTGTTATTCTCGGTATTCGGCAGGAGAAAGAGGCCATTGAAAAGTTAAAAGTCGAAGCCGAACAAGCAGAGCGGGCGGGAGATTTTGGTAAGGTAGCCGAGATCCGATACGGTAAGATTGTGGAGGCAGAGAAGTTACTGGAAGGCTTCAAAACTCAGTTGGCCGAGATGCAGGCAGGCTCCCCGCTACTCAAAGAGGAAGTAGATCAAGAAGATATTGCTTCAGTGGTATCCAAGTGGACGGGCATCCCTTTGAGCAAAATGATTCAATCCGAACGGGAAAAATTGCTCCACCTGGAAGATGAGTTGGGTCGCCGGGTGGCAGGACAGCAGGAAGCGATTGTAGCACTTGCCGATGCCGTGCGTAGAAGTAGGGCAGGATTACAGGACCCAAGACGACCAATAGGAAGTTTTATTTTCATGGGCACTACCGGGGTAGGTAAGACTGAGCTTGCTAAAGCATTAGCCGAATACCTATTCAATGATGAGCATGCCATGGTTCGGATTGACATGTCGGAATACCAGGAACGACATGCTGTAAGTAGGCTCGTGGGAGCTCCTCCAGGCTATGTGGGCTACGAGGAAGGTGGACAGCTTACTGAAGCAGTGCGAAGAAAACCCTATTCCGTTATCCTTCTGGATGAAATCGAAAAAGCCCACCCTGATGTGTTCAATATTCTCCTTCAGGTGCTCGATGATGGACGGCTTACCGACAACAAGGGTCGTTTGGCCAACTTTAAGAATACGATCATCATATTGACCACAAACATTGGTTCGCACTTGATTCAGGAGCGCTTTGCGGAAATAGAGGACTGGAATCGAGAAGAAGTCCTTGAAACTACCAAAGCAGAAGTTTTCGAATTGCTTAAGAAGACTGTTCGCCCAGAGTTTCTCAACCGGATCGACGAAACGATCCTCTTTGAGCCACTCAACAAGCAGGTGATCCGCAAGATTGTAGATATCCAGTGGAGAGAGATTCAAAAGCGATTGTCGGAATCAACTATTGAAATTGAGGCCACGACAGAGGTGCTGGATTACTTGGGAGAGGTGGGTTTTGATGCCAATTTTGGAGCAAGGCCACTCAAGCGAACCATGCAAAGGCTAATTTTAAACGAGTTGTCCAAGCAAATACTGGCTGGTTACATCAAAAATGATGCGACAGTACTTGTGGATTTGGATGCAGAAAAGCAGGTGTATTTCAAGAACCTAGGCACTGAAGTGAGCCTGTATTAAATTCTTGAATGGATAAAAAAAGAGGGCCTGCAATTAGGTCTTTTTTTGCATTGCCCAGATAATTTGAAATCTATTTTGCGCTACTCAACCCAAGGTATTTTATTTAGCTCTCTTTTTGGTAAAGATTTCTCTTGTAACTGATGGAATTTAGCTAAATTCCATCAGTCCACTCTTTTTTGAACTCTATTTCCTTAGTTCTGTTTCTACTAAAAATCCAT
Organism: Cytophagales bacterium; assembly: GCA_005788235.1. Taxonomy (GTDB): domain Bacteria; phylum Bacteroidota; class Bacteroidia; order Cytophagales; family Cyclobacteriaceae; genus Algoriphagus. Next base: position 19,978 of record SXYU01000106.1, on the reverse strand, counting down.
ATCAATGCTCCTTACTTCTTCGGCTGCTCCTGGTCAAATTTGGCAGACTGTACTCCACGAGTTGCGCCGTGGCGCCTTGGATTCCAAGCACCCTTTTCGTTTTCTCACTCTAGCGACTGCTGGCACCAATTTTCCACAGGTACGGACGGTGGTGTTGCGGGAGCTCAGTTCAAGCGTAGAATTTTTAGTATATACAGACTTTCGATCTGCCAAAGTTCAGGATTTGCTGAAAATACCTCGAGTAAGTTTGCTGTTCTACCATCCAAAAAAGCAGGTGCAAGTACGGGTCAAAGCTCTTGCTACGCTTCATGTAGCGGATGAACTCGCTCAGGAACACTGGAAGCGCGTTTCCGAGAAAAGGCAATCGGAGTACAAAAATGAACTTGTTCCAGGAACTAGGATTGAAAAGCCTGAGCTTGGATGGGAGATACAGGCGGATAATGCACACTTTTCCGTATTGAAATTTAGCCCTATTTCGATAGAAGTACTTCAATTGGGAAAGAAAGGCCATTTACGGATATTGTTCGAGCTGACTTCTGGTTGGCAAGGAAACTGGTTAGTACCTTAAGAAAGGCAAAAAAAAGTCCCGAATCAATCGGGACTTTGGTAGAAGTTAAACCTTCATGATGTCTACTTCTTTTTTAGAGAGTTGCTCATCTATTTTTGCAGAGTAGCTGTCCGTAAACTTTTGAACTTGTTCTTCTGCTCTTTTGATGGCGTCTTCAGATGCTCCTTCTTTTTGAAGTTTACGTAAGGATTCGTTCGTATCTTTTCTCACTGACCGAATGGATATTTTTCCAGTCTCACATTCTGCCTTTGCATTTTTGACTAATTGAAGTCTTCGTTCTTCTGTAAGAGCTGGAATAGTCAGGATAATGAGTTCTCCATTGTTTTGCGGAGCAAGTCCAAGGTCAGAGTTGATGATGGCCTTTTCAATTTCGGAGATAAGATTTCGCTCAAAAGGTTTGATGGCAAGGGTTCTTGCATCCGGTGTAGTGATCGAAGATACCTGAGATAAGGGTGTAGGAGAGCCATAATACATCACAAAAACCCCATCCAATAAGTTAGGCATGGCCTTACCGGCCCTGATTTTTACTAATTCTGAAGCTGTGTGGTCTACAGCTTTTTGCATCAATTCCTTGGCTTCGTCCAAATACAATTCGATTTCTTCCATGAGTACGATTCGGTTTATACAGTAATCAGCGTTCCTATATGTTCTCCCTGTACTAGTTTGGCAAGGTTCTCAGACTTATTCATGTCAAATACGATGATGGGGAGGTTATTTTCTTGGCAAAGAGTGAAGGCAGTCATGTCCATGACATTGAGGTTTTTCTTGTAAACCTCCGTGAAGGTGATGTTTTGGTATTTGGTGGCGCTGGCATCCTTTTCTGGATCTGCGGTATAGACTCCGTCCACGCGTGTGCCTTTCAGCACCACATCGGATTCAATTTCAATGGCTCGCAGAGCAGCGGTGGAGTCCGTAGTGAAATAAGGGTTGCCGATTCCCGCGCCGAAAATCACAATTCGACCTTTTTCAAGGTGACGAATTGCTCTTCTACGGATAAATGGCTCACATACACTTTCAATTTTGATTCCAGACATCAATCGGGTAAAGAGTCCAATTTGTTCCAAAGCACTTTGAAGCGCCATTGCGTTGATTAGTGTTGCTAGCATGCCCATGTAGTCGCCTTGAACCCGATCGATACCGGATTTTTCAGCTTGTACGCCTCTAAAAATATTACCCCCTCCAATGACGATGGCGATTTCTACGCCCATGTCCTTTACTTTTTTAATTTCTTCCGCGTATTGCTGTAAGATCGCTGGATCAATGCCGTATTTTTTTTCGCCCATTAGAGATTCTCCACTAAGCTTGAGCAGAATGCGTTTGTATTTCATTTATTGGAGGTTATAACTTGGATTTACTTATTTTCACTAAACTGGAATGCTGGCTAGGACATCAATTTTCCGAAAGTGCTGTTGGCTGAATTTGTGATTCAACCTAGCAAATATACTTTCTTCCATTTAGAAATTTGAGCCTCAAGTAAAATTGAGAATAGATTCTCCCATTAATTTTGAAAAAAGCGCAAAGTAATTAGAACTGTAGAAGTATCTGATTTTTTTCTACAGATTGTTTGAGTGAAACCTTCACTGCTTTTACAATTCCATCACCAGGGGACTTGATGCAATTTTCCATTTTCATGGCTTCTAGAATTAGCACCACATCTCCTTTTTTGACCACATCTCCTGGTCCTACCTTCAGATCTAAAATTAGTCCTGGCATAGGCGCTTTGATTTCTTTGAGACTACCCAAACCTGTGGAATTCATTCCCATTTTCTCCAGCAGCAGGTCAAATCGATCCTTCAATTGGAGGGTAGTTGTTTTGTGGCCCAATCTAATTTGAAGTGATTTGGCCTCTAGGTCTATTGCTAGCAGTTCTGCTTCCAGGGAACGAGCACCCTGGATGAGGTGAATTTTACGGTCACCCATCCATTTGAGATCCCAGGTGATGGATTGCTTGTTGACGCGCGTTTCGCCTACATTTTTTTCAACCGAATAGGTATTGTCTTGAAGGATAACTGAAAACATTCTTGCTAATTTGCTTTTACAACTAAAATAGCCATCTCTTGGCTACCTAGAATTTCTTCAAATATGATTCAAAAACCTGTTTGTCCAAAAATTAATATAAAAACCTCAATCTCTGTACTTGTGCTATTTTTCTTTTTAGTGGGTTTGGAGGGATGTAAATCAAATGCGGTGTTGTCAGTAGATGAGTCGGAGGTGGTAGATACGCTGCTTGCAGAAGAGGAGATTAGTTGGGGCCTAGCAGATGAATTACCCTATCAGGCTTCTGCTACGCGCTGGATGGATCTGCTTCACATGGATTTGGATCTGCGATTTGACTGGAAAAACCAGCAGGTAATTGGCAAGGCCAAGCTTCGTTTAACGCCTTATTTCTATCCGCAAAAAATAGTTGTTCTTGATGCCCAAGATTTTGAGTTTGGCAAAGTGGCTCGAATGCATGACGGAGAGCTAGAAACACTTTCTTACCGCTATGATAATCAGGAAATCCATATTTACTTGCCTGAGGAAGCGTCAGTTGGGGATACCGTTGAATTAGAGCTCAATTATGTGGCATTTCCAGATCGAAATTCTGGAGGAGGTTCGGCTGCAATAAGCGATACGAAAGGACTTTACTTTATCGATCCCATGGATACGATCCCAGGCAAGTCAACGATGCTTTGGACACAGGGGGAGACCCAGCACTCGAGCAAGTGGTTTCCAACGATTGACCGGCCCAACGAGCGCTTGACCCATGACATTTGGCTGACTATTCCTGATAGCATGGTGTCCATCAGCAATGGGCTTCTGCTCAAGCAGGAGTCCTTGGAAAATGGCATGCGAAAAGATCATTGGAAAATGAACCTTCCTCATGCACCTTATTTGGTTGCCATTGCCGTGGGAGATTTTGCAAAGGTGACTTCTTCCCACGGGAATATTCCTTTGGGGTACTATGTAGAAAAAGGATTTGAAAAAGGTGCATCCAAGGTTTTTGCTTCCACTCCAGAAATGATCAACTATTTTGAAAAGAGTCTGGGAGTGCCTTTTCCTTGGCAAAAATACGATCAGATTGTGGTTCGCGACTTTGTGTCTGGCGCCATGGAAAATACCACGGCATCTATTTTTATGGAAGAATTGCTCTTGGATGAGCGGGAGGCTTTGGATTCAGAATGGGATTACATCATTGCGCATGAGCTTTTTCATCAGTGGTTTGGGGACTTGGTTACTGCCGAATCCTGGTCCAATCTTACGTTGAATGAGGCCTTTGCGAATTACAGCGAGTACCTGTGGAATGAAAAGCGTTACGGGCAAGATCAGGCGGACTTGAAGTTGGTGGTGGAGAAGGAAGGCTATTTTGCAGAGGCAGAGACGGATTCGAAAGAATTAATTCGGTTTAACTATGCAGATGCGGAGGATCTTTTTGATGCCCACAGTTACAATAAAGGAGGCTTGGTATTACACATGTTGCGACGTCAACTGGGGGATGCTGCGTTTTTTAAGGGGTTGAATTTGTATTTAACCCAGCATGCCTTTCAGGCGGTGGAGGCACATGACTTGCGACTAGCCATGGAGCAGGTCAGTGGGCAGGATTTGAATTGGTTTTTTAATCAATGGTTTTTTGCAGAGGGGCACCCAGAGTTGAGGGTTGAAGTTGACTATTCCCAGCCTGAAAACCTTCGACTTCGGATTTCACAATTACAGGACTTGAATGAAATCCCAGTTTTTCAATTACCAATCACTGTCAGCTGGTACGAGGGAGTGGTACGGAAAACCAAAATAGTACAAGTAACAAAAGCGCAGCAAGAGCTTGTTCTTGAAAATGGTTATCCAATCTCTTTGGTTTATGTGAATGAGGGGCAGGAGATTTTGATGAAAGGAAATCAAGAAATGAATAATGCGCAGTACTTGCGGCAGTTTAAGGAATCGCAACTTGGAGTGGCGCGGTATGAAGCATTGGATAGTTTGGTTTCTCGTGACGCTGCTGAAGAACTGGGTCTTGTACTGCCTTTGGCTCTAGAAGATTCCTTTGCTGCGATTCGGGAGCGTGGGCTTTCGTTGTTGCAGGGAGGGGATCAATGGAAGGAGATCCTTGCGGGGTTGGAGGCAAAAATATATCGATTAGCAGAGGAAGACCCGAGTAATAAGGTTCGTGCGAGTGCCTTGGAGGTGCTTGCTGAATGGAATCCTTCTGGGTATCGTGGGGTATTTACTCGTTTGGCGCGTGACCCTTCCTATTTAGTTGCGGGGGCGGCATTGATGGGACTGGCGCGTGTTTCAGATCCTGTGGTAGCGCTTTCTTGGATGGAGACCTTTGAGCGGGAGTCCAATTTCAGGATGTCTGTTGGGCTAGCAGAATATTACATTTCGAATAAGGTCCTTGGCAAGGGAATTTGGTTTGAGCAGGCCTTTTCCAAGTTGAGTGGAGAGGGTCTGTATTATTTTATGGGCTATTACGGGAGTTATTACATGGATGTGGAGGTTTCCGAAAAGGAAAAGGCACAACGCCGGTTACTTGCTATTTTGGAGTACAATCCGAAGGAATACTTGCGGTTAGGGGCCTTTCAAACGTTGATGGGTTTTGTGATGGAGCAGGGTCTGTTGGATAAAATGGTGAAGATAGTGGAGAAGGAACAGTCTAAGGACTTGCAATCCTATTATTCGTATTATTTAGAATTACTGAAAGAGGAAAATTAATCCCTTGATTTCTAAAAGATTGAGGGGTGGTAGGAGAATTTTTTTCCAATTTTCAGGAACTCACTTTGATACTTTGATAAAAGGCTATAATTTTGCAGTCCGTTAAAGTTCCTAAGGGTAAAATGCCTACAATTTTAGCGCAGTTGGGGGAATACCAAAGCGGCCAACTGGGACGGACTGTAAATCCGTTGACTTATGTCTTCACAGGTTCGAATCCTGTTTCCCCCACGACTTGCATAAAAACAAATTTATTTTGTAGTTTTGCAGGGCCAAAAAGTAACCGAGCAATCGGGCACAAGCGGGAGTAGCTCAGTTGGTAGAGCGGCAGCCTTCCAAGCTGCAGGTCGCGGGTTCGAGCCTCGTCTCCCGCTCTGTACTTTTCGGAGTACACTGCGTAGTGAAAGCCGACGTAGCTCAGGGGTAGAGTACTTCCTTGGTAAGGAAGGGGTCACGGGTTCAATTCCCGTCGTTGGCTCAATACAGAATTTATTATCTAAACATATTTTAAAACTTAAACTGAGGATTTTCAAGCATGGCAAAAGCTAATTTCGACCGTTCCAAACCGCACGTCAATGTCGGAACCATTGGACACGTAGACCATGGTAAGACCACCTTGACTGCAGCCATCACCACGGTATTGGCAAAGAAGGGTCTTTCTGAATTACGAGATTTCTCTTCTATTGACAACGCGCCAGAAGAGAAAGAAAGAGGTATTACAATCAATACTTCTCACGTAGAATACCAAACTGAAAAGAGACACTACGCACACGTAGATTGTCCTGGTCACGCGGATTACGTGAAAAACATGGTAACAGGTGCTGCTCAAATGGACGGTGCTATCCTTGTGGTAGCAGCGACAGACGGACCAATGCCACAAACTAGAGAGCACATCCTATTGGCTCGCCAGGTAGGTGTACCTCAACTAGTGGTATTCATGAATAAAGTGGATATGGTGGACGATCCTGAATTGTTGGAGTTAGTAGAGATGGAAATCAGAGAATTGCTTTCTTTCTACAACTTTGATGGGGACAATATTCCTGTAATCGCAGGTTCTGCACTAGGTGCATTGAATGGTGAAGAAAAGTGGGTAAATGCAGTAATGGAATTGATGGATGCGGTTGATAACTACATTCCTCTTCCAGAGCGTTTGATCGATAAAGATTTCTTGATGCCGGTTGAAGATGTATTCTCTATCACCGGTCGTGGTACTGTTGCCACAGGTCGTATCGAGAGAGGTGTAATCAACTCTGGTGAGCCAGTAGAAATCATCGGTATGGGTGCAGAAGGCTTGAAGTCGACTGTAACTGGTGTTGAAATGTTCCGTAAGATTTTGGACAGAGGTGAGGCAGGTGATAACGTAGGTTTATTGTTGAGAGGTATTGAAAAAGTACAAATCAAGCGAGGCATGATTATTTGCAAGCCTGGTACTGTGAAGCCTCACTCTCACTTTAAGGCTGAAGTTTACGTTCTTTCTAAGGAAGAAGGTGGACGTCACACTCCATTCTTCAACAGATATAGACCACAGTTCTACCTTAGAACTACGGACGTAACTGGTGAGATAACGCTTCCAGCAAACGTAGAAATGGTAATGCCTGGTGATAACGTAACCATCGAGGTGAACTTGTTGTCTTCAGTAGCATTGGAAAAAGGTTTGAGATTTGCGATTCGCGAAGGTGGTCGTACAGTAGGTGCCGGTCAGGTAACTGAAATTCTCGACTAATTACCTTTAACTAGAACATAAGATGCGATCCCAAAGAATATTTTGGGATCGCATTTGTTTCTAAAGACATTTTTCCTAATTTTGCGTTCCGTTTTGGAACGTTCGTTTTACACGGGCATAGTTCAACGGCAGAATAGTGGTCTCCAAAACCATTGATGGGAGTTCGAATCTCTCTGCCCGTGCACTAAGAATATAGACTATGAATCTTAAAAACTTTGTCCTCGAGTCGTATGACGAAATGAAAAACATGGTGACATGGCCTAAGTTTTCATTCCTTCAAAACAGTGCCATTTTGGTATTGGTAGCATCGTTAATCTTTGCGCTATTTATTGGTGCGGTAGATTTAGGATTCGAGAATATCATGACATGGTTTTATGATTTATTCTAATAGCATTACAGGATGGCTGAACATAAGTGGTACGTACTCAGAGTAGTCGCAGGACAGGAGAAGAAAGCGAAGAACTATCTGGAGAATGAAATTTTCAGACAGAAGATAGCTGAGTTTATTCCTGAGGTGTTGATTCCCTCCGAGAAGGTATATGAGATGCGCAATGGCAAGAAGCGTGTTCGGGAAAAGAATTTCTTTCCTGGTTACGTATTGGTCAATGCGGACTTATCGAATGGTGAAGCCAATCACGTAATTACGAGTATCCCAGGAGTAATTGGTTTTCTTGGATCAAACCAGGGGGGAGCTTCCAAAACCCCTGAACCATTACGTCAGTCAGAAGTCAACCGTATTTTAGGTAAGGTTGAGGAGATTGATGAGTTTGCCGAGAAGCAAGAAACCCCATTTATAGTTGGAGAGGCCGTTAAGGTAATGGATGGGCCTTTCAGTGGGTTTACTGGGACAATTGAGGAGATTTTTGAGGAAAAGAAAAAGCTTAACGTTATGGTTAAGATTTTCGGCCGCAATACTCCTGTTGAATTAAACTTTATACAAGTAGAAAAACAAGACTAAGCAATGGCTAAGGAAATCACTGGTTATGTAAAACTACAAGTGAAAGGTGGCCAGGCTAATCCGTCACCTCCAGTAGGTCCAGCTCTTGGTTCCAAGGGTTTGAACATCATGGAGTTCTGTAAGCAGTTCAATGCGCGTACCCAAGATAAAATGGGAACGGTATTGCCTGTATTGATTACAGTATATTCTGACAAGACTTTCGACTTTGTAGTAAAAACTCCACCAGCTGCGAATTTGCTGTTGGAAGCTGCAAAAGTAAAGGGCGGTTCTGCGGAACCAAACAGAATTAAAGTAGGATCTGTAACCTGGGATCAGGTTCGGGTCATTGCTGAGACGAAAATGCCTGACCTTAATGCTTTCAAAGTAGAATCAGCCATGAAAATGGTTGCGGGTACCGCGCGCAGCATGGGTATCACAGTTTCTGGTAAAGCCCCTTGGGAAGTATAAATAAATAACAATGGCTAAGTTAACAAAAAAGCAAAAAGAAGCTCTTTCTAAGTACGACCCAAGCCAAGTGTACTCCCTGGAGGCTGCTTCTTCACTGGTAAAGGAAATTACGATGACGAAGTTTGACGCTTCCGTAGATGTTGACGTTCGTTTGGGCGTGGATCCTAGGAAAGCAGATCAAATGGTAAGAGGGGTGGTTGCCCTTCCTCATGGTACTGGTAAAGACATCAAAGTATTGGTGCTTTGCACTCCTGACAAAAATGCAGAAGCCACCGAAGCAGGTGCAGACTACGTTGGTTTGGACGATTATATTGCCAAGATTGAAGGCGGTTGGACAGATATTGATGTGATCATCACAATGCCCAACGTCATGGCAAAAGTAGGTAGGCTAGGTAGAGTATTGGGCCCTAGAGGCTTGATGCCGAACCCTAAGTCCGGAACGGTGACCCTAGATGTAGGAAAAGCAGTTCGAGAAGTGAAAGCTGGAAAGATCGACTTCAAAGTTGATAAGTTTGGCATCATTCACGCAGGTGTTGGTAAAGTATCTTTTACTCCGCAGCAAATTCAGGACAACGTAAAAGAACTAATCCTCACTATTTCGAAATTAAAGCCCTCTTCTTCAAAAGGTACTTATTTCAAAAGTATTCACTTATCCAGCACAATGTCTCCTGGTATTACAGTAGATAAGGGTAGCATTCAAGGAATTTAATCATGACTAGAGACGAGAAAAAACTGATTATCGACAGTCTGACTGAGAAATTGAAAGAAAAACCTTTCTTCTATATCACAGACGCGTCTGGATTCACTGTAGCAGAAATTAATGCATTCAGAAGAACTTGCTTTGAAAAAGGTGTAGAGTACAAAGTGTACAAAAATACCTTGATCGCTAAGGCATTTGAAAATTTGAATGCAGACTATTCTAAGCTTGCAGATGGAGCTTTAAAAGGGTTCTCGGGAATTTTGTTTTCAAAAGAGACGAGCAACCTGCCAGCAAAAGTACTGCTGGACTTTAGAAAAAAACAAGGAAAAAAAGAGTTAAGACCTGTATTTAAAGGTGCTGGTATCGATTCAGATGTATTTCTGGGCGAGGCTAACTTGGAAGTACTCGCTTCACTCAAGTCTAAGGAGGAATTGATTGGAGAGCTCATTGGCTTGCTTCAGTCGCCTGCGAAGAACCTCGTTTCTGCGTTGCAATCAGGTCAAAATAACATCACTGGTGTTTTGAAGACCCTTGGCGAGCGAAACGGAAACTAATCTTATCAAAATCAATCAAAAACAATTAACTAATTAATACAATGGCAAATCTTACACAACTTGCAGAACAGTTGGTAAACTTGACTGTAAAAGAAGTAAAGGAATTGACAGACATCCTTAAGGATCAGTACGGTATTGCGCCTGCTGCAGCTGGTGCTGTAGTGGTAGCAAGTGCTGGTGGTGCTGGTGGATCTGAGGCTGCTACTGAAGAAGAAAAGACTTCATTTGACGTAATCTTGAAATCAGCTGGTCCTCAGAAACTTGCTGTCGTTAAATTGGTGAAGGACCTAACTGGACTTGGCTTGAAAGAAGCAAAAGACTTAGTTGATGCTGCTCCTAAGCCAATCAAAGAAGGCGTTGCTAAGGACGAAGCTGAAGCGCTTAAGAAGTCTCTTGAAGAGGCTGGTGCTGAAGTAGAGATCAAGTAATTTGCTCATCTCTGTCTACAAAGGATAGAGATTAGCTCGAAGACCTGACTAATTTAGTCAGGTCTTTTCCTGTTTGTGCATGGGTTTAAAATTGCATTATTTTAAGCCAAAATAGTAGCTTTCTAACATTTAATTTCACTATTAAACTATACACTACCTTGGCTATCAAGAATCAAACCGCAAGGAAAAGTTTCTCCTCCATTAAGGTGGTCAAAGACTATCCCGATTTTCTAGATATTCAGCTACAGTCATTCAAAGACTTCTTCCAGTTGGATACTCCTGCAGAAAAACGTCGGGCTGATGGGTTATTTAAAGTTTTTGCTGAAAATTTCCCGATCAGTGATTCCAGAGAAAATTTCACTTTGGAATTTATCGACTATGCCGTAGATCCACCAAAGTACAGTGTGGAAGAATGCATCGACCGTGGATTGACCTACTCTGTTCCACTTAAGGCAAAACTGAGATTGCTTTGCCACGATGAGGACAACGAGGATTTTGAAACAATCGAGCAGGAAGTATTCCTAGGCAATTTGCCTTACATGACTGAGAAGGGTTCCTTCGTCATCAATGGAGCTGAGCGTGTAATTGTTTCCCAGCTGCACCGCTCGCCAGGGGTTTTCTTTGCCCAAAGCAAGCATACCAATGGCACCAAGCTGTATTCAGCTCGTATTATTCCTTTCAAAGGATCTTGGATTGAATTTGCAACGGACATCAACAATGTCATGTATGCCTACATCGATCGTAAGAAAAAATTTCCAGTTACGACCCTACTCAGAGCCATAGGTTATGGTTCTGATAAAGATATACTGGACCTCTTCGGACTTTCCGAGGAAGTTTCCGCTACCAAGACAGCGCTCAAAAAAGCAACTGGCAGAAAACTCGCTGCACGTGTTTTGAGAACTTGGGTAGAAGATTTCGTAGATGAAGATACCGGTGAAGTGGTATCCATTCCCCGAAATGAAGTCTTGTTGGAGAGAGACTCTATCCTATCTGATGCGGATATTGAGTTGGTTCTTGACTCAGGATCCAAATCCATCATCCTTCACCGCGAGGATGTAAACGTGGCTGATTTCTCTATCATCTACAACACACTACAAAAAGATAACTCCAACTCTGAGAAAGAGGCAGTAGAAGTAATCTACCGCCAACTTCGAAATACCGAAGCTCCAGACGAAGCAACAGCCAGAGAAGTAATTCAAAGTTTATTCTTCTCCGACAAGCGTTACGACTTGGGTGAGGTAGGAAGATACCGAATCAACAAGAAGTTGGGCTTGAGCATCGAGCCAGAGAAAATTGTATTGACAAAAGAAGATATCATCTCTATTGTGAAGTACCTCATTGGTTTGATCAACTCCAAAGCTGTAGTTGATGATATTGACCACTTGTCCAACCGTCGCGTAAGAACGGTAGGCGAACAGTTGTATAGCCAGTTTGGAGTAGGTTTAGCTCGTATGGCCAGAACCATAAGAGAGCGAATGAACGTACGTGACAACGAAGATTTCAAGCCAGTAGACTTGATCAACGCACGTACCCTTTCTTCCGTTATCAACTCCTTCTTTGGTACCAACCAACTTTCTCAATTTATGGACCAGACCAACCCTCTGGCCGAATTGACTCACAAAAGAAGGTTGTCTGCTTTAGGTCCAGGAGGTCTTTCTAGAGAAAGAGCTGGATTTGAAGTTCGAGACGTTCACTATACCCATTACGGTCGTTTGTGTACTATCGAAACTCCAGAAGGTCCAAACATTGGTTTGATCTCCTCCCTCTGCGTGCATGCTAAAGTTAATTCCATGGGCTTCCTAGAAACCCCTTACCGTAAGGTAGACAATGGAAAAGTGAGCATGAAAGCGGAAGATATTGTTTTCTTGACTGCTGAAGAAGAGGATAACCACAACATCGCGCAGGCTAACGCCTCTCTCGATGAAAAAGGACGATTCTTGAGTGAAAAAGTAAAAGCAAGATTTGAAGGAGACTTCCCTGTGCTGGAGCCAAGTGAAATTACCTACATCGACGTTGCTCCAAACCAGATTGTTTCGGTAGCAGCTTCCTTAATTCCTTTCTTGGAGCATGATGATGCGAACAGAGCCTTAATGGGATCCAACATGCAGCGTCAGGCAGTTCCTCTTTTGAAGCCAGAAGCACCGATTGTAGGTACTGGCTTGGAAAGTAAGGCGGCCATCGATTCAAGAGCACTACTTATTGCGGAAGCAGATGGGGTAGTGGAGTATGTAGATGCTAAGAATATCACCATTAAGTATGATCTGACTTCAGACGAACTTTTGGTGAATTTCTCTGACGAATACAGAACCTATGATCTGATCAAATTTAGAAGAACCAACCAAGACACCACCATTAACTTGACTCCTTTGGTATTGAAGGGAGAAAAAGTGAAAAAAGGTCAGGTGCTAGTAGAAGGTTATTCTACCAACCAAGGTGAATTGGCATTAGGTAAAAACCTAAAAGTAGCTTACATGCCTTGGCAAGGATACAACTTCGAAGATGCGATCGTGATTTCTGAGCGCGTGGTGAGAGAAGATATTTTCACTTCGATCCATGTGGAAGAATTCCAACTTGAAGTTCGTGACACCAAAAGAGGAGAAGAGGAACTTACCTCTGAAATTCCAAACGTATCCGAAGAGGCTGTAAAGCATTTGGACGAGAATGGAATTATCCGAGTGGGTGCCGAAGTAAAAGAAGGTGACATCATTATCGGTAAGATCACACCAAAAGGAGAGACGGACCCAACTCCAGAAGAGAAGCTTCTTAGAGCAATCTTCGGCGATAAGGCTGGGGACGTGAAAGATGCTTCCTTGAAGGCATCTCCTTCCTTGAACGGTGTGGTCATTGAAACCAAATTGTTCTCTCGACCTAAGAAAGATAAGGACAACCGTGCCAAGTCTAAGGCTGAGGTAGAAAAGCTAAAGAGCAAGTATGCCAAAGATTTGTTGGGCATCCGTGCACGCATGATCAACAAATTGGTGACTTTGCTTGAAGGTAAAACTTCCCAAGGGGTGAAGCATAAGTTTGGTGATGAGATCATCACTAAAGGAACCAAGTTCAATGCGAAAAACATTGAAAGCAACCTTTTCCCTGCCAAAAACCCGTATCGTGACGAGTCTAACTACAATGTACCGGAAGAAGCAAACCTCGTTTCGGATATCATCCTAGATGAGTGGACTGAAGATACCTACACCAACAGCCTGATCGTCAAGTTGGTGAAGAACTACACCAACTCTAGAAACGAAATTTCTGGAAGATTCAAGCGTGATCGCTTTACCTTGGAAGTAGGAGATGAATTGCCTGCAGGTATCGTACAGCTAGCCAAAGTATACATCGCCAAAAAGCGCAAGCTTAAGGTGGGAGATAAGATGGCAGGTCGTCACGGAAACAAGGGTATTGTAGCTCGAATCGTACGAGACGAAGACATGCCTTTCTTGGAAGATGGCACTCCGATGGATATCGTATTGAACCCACTCGGTGTACCTTCTCGAATGAACATAGGCCAGATTTTCGAAACTGTTTTAGCATGGGCAGGTCAGAAGCTTGGAAAGAAATATGCTACGCCAATATTTGATGGAGCGACCTTGGATGAGGTATCTGCAGAACTTTCGGCAGCTGGGCTTCCTGCTTTTGGCAGAACCTACCTGTATGACGGATTGAGCGGCAACCGTTTTGACCAGCCTGTAACTGTAGGGGTTACCTACATGTTGAAGTTGGGTCACTTGGTGGATGACAAGATGCACGCCCGTTCCATCGGACCATACTCCCTCATCACACAGCAACCGCTGGGTGGTAAGGCACAGTTTGGTGGACAGCGATTTGGAGAAATGGAAGTATGGGCACTGGAGGCATTCGGTGCATCTCATGTTCTTCAAGAAATCTTGACCGTGAAGTCGGATGACGTAATCGGTAGAGCAAAAGCTTACGAAGCGATTGTGAAGGGTGAAAACCTTCCTAAGCCCAACATTCCTGAATCCTTCAATGTGTTGGTTCACGAGTTGAGAGGCTTGGCCCTTGAAATTACCTTGGATTAATTTGGCTCATGGGGCGGGCAACCGTCCTTAACATATCTCAAAAAACTATGTCGTTTAGAAAAAATAAAAAACTGAACAACGATTTCTCCCGAGTTACCATCAGCTTGGCTTCTCCAGAATCTATTTTGGATAGTTCAAATGGTGAGGTAACCCAGCCAGAGACCATCAATTACAGAACCTACAAGCCTGAAATGGGCGGTCTATTCTGCGAGCGAATCTTTGGTCCAGTAAAGGATTGGGAATGTCATTGCGGAAAATACAAGCGCATCCGATATAAAGGCATCATTTGCGATCGATGTGGAGTGGAAGTAACAGAGAAAAAAGTACGCCGTGAGCGCATGGGCCATATTGAATTGGTGGTGCCTGTAGCACATATCTGGTACTTTAAATCTTTACCAAACAAAATCGGTTACCTTCTTGGCCTGCCAACCAAGAAATTGGACCAGATTGTATATTACGAGCGTTATGTAGTCGTGCAAGCGGGTGTGAAGGCCGAAGAAGGAACTCAATACCTAGACTTCTTAACTGAAGATGAGTATTTGGATATTATGGACAAGCTTCCGAAGGAAAACCACCTTCTGGATGACATGGATCCTAATAAATTCATTGCAAGAATGGGTGCTGAGGCACTCGAAATGTTGCTTGCACGCTTGGATCTAGATGATCTTTCCTACTCTCTTCGTCACCAAGCAGCTACGGATACCTCACAGCAGCGTAAAGCAGAAGCCCTCAAAAGATTGAAGGTAGTGGAAGCTTTCCGTGACGCAAGAACGCGAATCGAAAACCGTCCAGAGTGGATGGTCGTTCGCATGGTTCCTGTGATTCCACCAGAATTAAGACCCTTGGTTCCTTTGGATGGAGGTCGTTTTGCTACTTCGGATTTGAATGACTTGTACCGAAGAGTGATCATTCGTAACAACCGTCTCAAGCGATTGATAGACATCAAAGCGCCTGAGGTGATTTTGAGAAACGAGAAGCGAATGTTGCAGGAAGCTGTAGATTCCTTGTTCGATAACTCTAGAAAAGTAAATGCGGTAAGATCAGATGGTAACCGTGCCTTGAAGTCACTTTCAGACATGTTGAAAGGAAAGCAGGGTCGTTTCCGTCAAAACTTGCTCGGAAAGCGTGTGGATTACTCCGGCCGATCTGTAATCGTCGTAGGTCCCGAATTGAAGCTTCACGAGTGTGGTCTTCCTAAAAATATGGCTGCTGAGCTTTTCAAGCCTTTTATCATCCGTAAGTTGATTGAAAGAGGAATTGTAAAGACTGTAAAATCAGCCAAGAAAATAGTTGACCGTAAGGACCCAGTAGTTTGGGATATTTTGGAAAATGTGTTGAAAGGACACCCAGTGCTCCTCAACCGTGCTCCAACCCTTCATAGATTGGGTATCCAAGCCTTCCAGCCGAAATTAATCGAAGGAAAAGCGATTCAGCTACACCCACTGGTGTGTACTGCATTCAACGCTGACTTTGACGGTGACCAGATGGCGGTACACGTGCCCCTAGGTCATGAGGCTATCTTGGAAGCTTCTACTTTGATGCTTTCGGCACACAATATTTTGAACCCTGCCAATGGCGCCCCAATTACTGTACCTTCTCAAGACATGGTTTTGGGTCTGTATTATGTGACCAAAGGCAAAATGTCTTCCCCTGAGGAAGTAATTCTCGGACAGGGAATGACGTTCTATAGCCAGGAAGAAGTGATCATTGCATTGAACGAAGGAAAGCTTTCAAAGCATGCCAACATCAAGTGTAAGGTAAAAGTACGCACTGCTTCTGGTGAGATTCAGGACCAAATTATTGAGACGGTTGCTGGTCGATTGATATTCAATCAGTTTGTACCTGAGGAAGTCGGGTATGTAAATGAACTTTTAACGAAAAAGAAACTGCAGCAAATTATTGCTCAGGTAGTTAAGGTCTGTGGTATTGCTCGAACAGCACAGTTCTTGGATGATATCAAGAATCTAGGTTTCCAGATGGCCTACCAAGGTGGACTTTCTATGGGCTTGAATGATGTTATTATTCCGGACGAAAAAGTGCCGATGATTGCTAAGGCTAAGGAGGAAGTGGACCAGGTATGGAACAACTACCTAATGGGTCTAATCACGGATAATGAACGCTATAACCAAGTGATTGATATTTGGACTCGAACCAACTCTCATTTGACGAATAATCTGATGAAGAAGATGGAGGAGGACAAGCAAGGATTCAACGCCATCTACATGATGATGCACTCTGGCGCCAGAGGTTCTAGAGAGCAGATTCGTCAGTTGGGAGGAATGAGAGGATTGATGGCTAAGCCGCAGAAAAACCTTCAAGGTTCAGTAGGCGAAATCATCGAAAACCCAATTTTATCGAACTTCAAAGAAGGTCTTGATGTATTGGAGTACTTCATCTCTACCCACGGTGCTCGTAAGGGTCTTGCTGATACTGCATTGAAAACTGCGGACGCGGGTTACTTGACTCGTCGTCTTGTCGACGTAGCTCAGGACATGATTATTACAGAGGAAGATTGTGGCACCTTGAGAGGATTGGTAGTACAAGCCTTGAAAGACAATGACGAAATCGTTGAACCACTTTCTGAGCGTATTTTGGGTCGAGTATCCGTACACGATGTGTTTGACTTAGCTACGGATGAATTGATTGTGCCTGCTGGTGTGGAAATTTCTGATGAAATCGCAAAACGAGTAGATGAGTCTTCCATCGAAGAAGTTGAAATCAGATCCGTATTGACTTGCGAAACTCGTAGAGGAGTATGTGGTAAATGCTACGGCAGAAACTTGGCCACTGGCAACATGGTACAGGCGGGTGAGGCAGTAGGCGTAATCGCAGCGCAGTCTATCGGTGAACCAGGAACTCAGTTGACACTTCGAACATTCCACGTAGGTGGTACGGCTTCCAATATGGCTGTTGATGCGAGCATTAATGCCAAATTTGATGGGGTGGTCGAGTTTGAAGAAGAGTTGAGGTATTTGGATACTACCGATAGAGAAGGACAATCTGTTACCATGGTTATGGGTCGTTCTGGTGAAATCAAAATTAACGAAGCCAAGACAGGAAAAACCTTGGTGTCCAATCACGTACCTTATGGAGCTATTTTGAACGTGAAAAACGGTCAAAAAATTACCAAAGGGGAATCACTATGTACCTGGGATCCATACAACGCGGTCATTCTCTCCGAGTTTGATGGTACTGTAGAATTTGAAGCCGTTGTTGAGGGTATTACTTACAAGGAGGTAGCCGATGATCAAACTGGATTCCGTGAGAAAGTAATCATTGAAACCAAGGATAGAGCAAAGAACCCTGCGATTATCGTGAATTATAAAGGTGACTCAAGAACTTACAACATCCCTGTAGGGGCTCACTTAGCGGTAGAGTCAGGAGAGAAAGTGAAGGCAGGTCAAATCTTGGTTAAAATCCCACGATCAGTAGGAAAAACCAGAGACATTACTGGAGGTCTTCCTCGAGTAACGGAATTGTTCGAAGCCAGAAACCCATCCAACCCAGCTGTAGTGTCTGAGATTGATGGCGTAGTGACTTACGGTGGTGTGAAACGAGGTAATCGTGAAATCATCATTGAATCTAAGGATGGTGTAATTAAAAAGTACATGGTATCCTTGTCTAAGCACATTTTGGTACAAGAGAACGACTTTATCCGTGCGGGTGAGCCACTTTCTGATGGAGCCATCACTCCAAGTGATATCCTATCAATCAAAGGACCAACTGCGGTGCAGGAATACTTGGTGAATGAAATTCAAGAAGTATATAGACTTCAGGGTGTAAAAATAAATGACAAACACATCGAGGTGATTGTATCTCAGATGATGCAGAAGGTTGAGATTCTTGACGCTGGCAATACTAGCTTCTTACAAAATCAGGTAGTTGACAAGTGGGCATTCCGTGAGGAGAACGATAGCATTTTGGACAAGAAAATTGTCTTGGATGCAGGAGACTCTTCTTCATTGAAGCCAGGAATGATTATTTCAGCGCGAAGACTCCGTGACGAAAATTCAAGCTTGAAGCGTAAGGATCTTAAATTGGTGCAGGTAATGGATGCCGAAACGGCTGTTTCCGCACCTACTTTGCAGGGAATTACCGCTGCTTCTTTGGGCACTGAGAGCTTTATCTCTGCTGCTTCCTTCCAGGAAACGACCAAAGTGCTTTCCGAAGCGGCTATCCGAGGCAAGCGCGATGAGTTGAAAGGGTTGAAGGAAAACGTAATTGTGGGCCACTTGATTCCTGCCGGAACCGGTCAGCGAAGTATTTTGGGCATGATTGTGGGATCAAAGTCAGAATATGACACGCTCTCAGAAAATATGGAAAAGAAGTCTGCAAAATCAACTAGCGAAGCGATTCTATAAATTGTATTTGTAATCCTATAAAAGGCCTGTACTCACTATACAGGCCTTTTTTAATCTTAAAAAATCATGGAAGATACCGATTTATCAAACCAGCAAATTAATGTAGAGCTCCCAGAGGAGATTGCGGAAGGCATATACTCCAATTTGGCGATGATTGCACATTCCAATTCGGAGTTTGTGATTGATTTTATTCGATTAATGCCCGGAGTACCCAAGGCAAAGGTTAAATCACGGATTATTGTGACTCCAGATCATGCCAGGCGCTTGCTTTCAGCTTTGAAAGAAAACATTGAAAAATACGAGGCTGCCTATGGGAAAATTAACCAAGGGGGCGGAGCTCCTACCTTTCCGATTTCTTTCGGAACCCCGGGAGAAGCTTAACAAAAATATAAGTCCTTAATTTTGTTACTCTTATTACTTCTTGTACCTTTGCGTTCCAAAAAATAACAGTTTACAGACTATCTAAATTTTAATCAGTTAATGCCTACTATTCAACAACTAGTAAGAAAAGGTAGAAATACACTGGAATTCAAATCAAAATCTCGGGCTTTGGATGCTTGTCCACAGCGTAGAGGGGTTTGTACTCGCGTGTACACTACGACTCCCAAGAAGCCTAACTCAGCGATGAGGAAGGTAGCTAGGGTACGATTGACAAATGGAAAAGAAGTGAATGCTTACATTCCAGGAGAGGGTCACAATTTGCAAGAACACTCTATTGTATTGATCAGAGGTGGTCGTGTGAAGGATCTTCCAGGGGTGAGATACCACATCATCCGCGGTGCATTGGATACTGCTGGAGTAAAAGACCGTAAGCAAGGTCGCTCCAAGTACGGTGCTAAAAGACCTAAGGCCAGCAAGGGAGCTTCTGCGGCTGCGCCAGGCAATAAGAAATAATTAAGACCTAAAAAAGAAATGAGAAAAGCGAAACCAAAGAAGAGATATATTCTTCCTGATCCAAAGTTCAATGATACTTTGGTCACCAAGTTTGTAAACTGTCTGATGTATGACGGGAAGAAGAGTATTGCTTACAATATTTTCTATGATGCAGTAGCTAAAGTAGAAAGTAAAGTAGGTGAGAATGGTCTTGAAGTTTGGAAAAAAGCGCTTAACAATATTGCTCCCACTGTAGAAGTGAAGAGTCGTAGAGTTGGTGGTGCTACGTTCCAGGTTCCTATGGAAGTCAGACCTGAAAGAAAAATGGCCCTTGGTATCAAGTGGATGATTCTTTACTCTAGGAAAAGAGGAGAAAAGACCATGATGGACCGACTGGCGGGAGAGATCATCGCGGCAGCAAAAGGCGAAGGAGCCGCTGTCAAGAAGAAGGACGATACGCACAGAATGGCTGAAGCGAACAAGGCATTCTCCCACTTTAGATTTTAATTGAAATGGCGAGAGATTTAAAATTTACCAGAAACATTGGTATCGCGGCCCACATTGATGCGGGCAAAACAACAACCACAGAGCGTATTCTTTACTATTCCGGAAAGTCACACAAAATCGGAGAAGTGCACGAAGGTGCAGC
>SXYU01000105.1 GCA_005788235.1 Cytophagales bacterium | reverse complement strand
TTTGGAGTTGGAAGGCAAGGAACAACGCAGGTCTTACTCCTTGTGTACTTCACCGTTTGTAGATCCCTTCCCAGGTATTTCCGTAAAGCGAGTTCCCAAAGGCTTGTTTTCCAATTACTTAAATGACAAAATCTTTCCTGGAAAAACTCTCAATGTCCTCAAGCCAATAGGTAATTTTACCACCCCCTTTCATTCTAAAAATCGGAGGCATTTTTTTATGATTGCAGGGGGCAGCGGCATCACGCCGATGATGGGATTGCTGAAGTCCGTATTGGTAAATGAGCCTGAATCGCGCATTACCTTGATCTACTCCAGCCGTAAGGAAGGAGAAATTATCTTTGGTGCACAGTTGCAACTTCTAGAAAAGGCGAATGTGGATCGCTTGACAGTCATCCATAATCTAAGTCAGGCGGACGAATCCTGGTCAGGGCTGAGAGGTAGGCTTTCTGCTTCGGGATTGAAGGAGCTATTTGCACAAGCAGAATACGAGCCACGTTACCAAGAGGAATATTTCATTTGTGGTCCAGAAGGGCTTATGCAAACTACTCAGAAGGTTTTGGAGGAGCTGTCTGTGCCTAGTGACCGAATCCACAGCGAGAGCTTCTTCTCAGCTGCTGCTGAGCAAGCAAAGGAGGAGGCTATAGCGGGCATCAAGTCTGGACTACTTGCTCGAGATGTCAGCATCTTTGTGGAAGGAGTCGAGCATTTGGTGACAGTAGATTCAGGAAAAACGATTCTGGAAGCAGGCTTAGCTGCAGGTCTTACTATGCCTTACAGCTGTCAAAGTGGATTATGCACTGCTTGCCGCGGCCGATTGATATCAGGTCAAGTTAAAATGGACGAAGATGCGGGGTTGAGCGAAAAGGAAGTAGCTGATGGCTATGTCTTGTGCTGCGTTTCTAGACCTCAGTCTGAAGATATTTACATACGCATCGAATAATGGAAAAAGAAGAATTACGCACGATTTACCACCGTACCGAGCGTCTTACCGTGGTGGTTTTACTCCTTGCACTTCCTGCATTCGGAATGGTGTACCTCTACCAGCAATCGGGTAGTTTTTCCAAGACCCTTCCCATCCTTCCGGATTGGGTTCAATACCTCCTCCTTGGTGGCGGGTTTCTTGTGTTGGTAGCTCAATACCTGCTTTTTCATCAGAAAATCAAGCTCTCCTTTCAGCAGGAATCACTTTTGGAAAAGGTGGGTTTGTATGCTTCTGCCACACGACAGCGTTTTAAGCTCCTCTTGGTTGTTTCGATTATCAGTACAGCAGGGCTCTTCTGGAGTGGAAGTCCAGGTTTTGTATTTCTATTTACGGTGACGCTTGTATTCTTTTCTTTGGGGAAGCCCTCTCCGGATCGAATGATGCGCTTGTTGAAGTTGAAAAAACAAGACCGGGAACTTCTTGTCGAAATTGCCCGGCCTTCTTAGTTGGTTTAGGATTCTTTAAAACACCTTTTAATTTTCAATGGTGATATGTCCTGAAGTGATCGTGCCTTTGATCCAGGTGGAGGCGTTATTGTTCAATTCCAAGGATTTACTACCCGAAGAGCTTCCTACCCGAAGGTTTCCTGAAGCAGCTCGTAAAGAATAATTGAAGGAATTGAGCGTTGAATTTGTTTGAATCTTAAAGTTCCCTGAGGTGCCAAAAAATTGAGTATTTGCACCTAGTCCTGAATTAACAGCACGCATGTTGCCGGAAGTAAAGGACAGTTGCCCTAGTTGTTTTGCATTTTCGATTTCGGCATTGCCTGAAGTCAGACGTACGTTGAGTACTCCATCAATGTCCTTGGCATCCAAAAAGCCGCTGGTGGATTCGTAATTGACCGATCCGCCAATATTCTCCAAGTAGGCATTTCCTGAAGTGAGCCTGGCTTCCACATGGCCTTCAATACCAGAAGCTTTCAGGGTTCCAGAGGTAGAAGTCACCTTTAGGTTTCCTTTGATCTGAGCCGCTCCCACGGTACCTGAGGTGAGTTGCAAAGCCGTATTCTCACTCACTAGATTGGTCAAGTTGATTTCCCCCGAGGTCCCTCTTATGCTGACTTGCATGGATTTAGGACCAGTAATTTTGAGGTAACCCTTGTTTTTGCTATTCCAGTTGTACTTTTCACCACTTCTTTTGTAACTCACTTTGAGTACATCTCCCAGCGTCACAAAGACGATGTCTTGGTCCGTGATATTGGATTCCAAATAGGCCTCCACGGATACTTCCGTTCCTTCTCCACCCTGATAACTTACATCTAGCCAGCCGCTTTCAACCTCAATTTGCTTGATGTTGTTATATTTTTTGGTGGTGTTGACCAACACATTTTGTGCGGCAACCCAGGTCGAGGAGGCCAGTAGGAGCAAGGCAACTAGACCTAAACGTGTGTAATTTTTCATAATCTTGTAATTAGTCTAAGTTTATTAGTTTGATACCAAAAGTGATCGGATTCAAAGCAGGCCCTTTTCCTTCTTGGAAAAGTTCATTCATATCGTAGGTACCGAAGAAGGTAATGGCCTTGCCGAAACCTATTTCTGCTCGGAGTCCATAGCGAAGGTTTTCCAAGTAAAGTCCTGTGTTGATTTTTTCTTTTAACTCTTCTGCATCAGTATCCTGATAGACAAACTTGGATCTACCACCCAGACGATAGCCGATGTATGGGCCTGCTGCTAGGGTAAGTCCCTTATCCTTGTTTTTCCCAAGGTTTATTTCAAGTAAGGTCATCGCAGTTAAATAGGAAGCGGATAGCTTGCTCTTTACACCGGTCACATCGGTGCGCTCCACAAAGGAAATTTGATCTTGGCCTCGGACGGCTTGAAAATCCCGGTTTTCAAACTTGAAAGTGTACCATTGAAAGCCCAATCCGAAATTCCATTTCCAGCTGTCACTTAAGCGCTGTGAACCCAACAAATTTAACCCCACATTCCAGCTACCCCAACCTTTGGCCGCATAAGGCTGATCTGAAGTGGGTAGGCCGCCCTCTTGAAGGAAATTGTTAATTCCTAAATCGACACCGAAATCGGTTTTGAAGGAGGGATTCTCATCCTTCGGATCGGATTCAATTTTGACCTTGGTGTCAGCACCAGATTCATCCACGAAGATGCGCATTCTTCCCACGCGAACCTCAGTTTCAGGTCCATTTTCATTTACCCAAACAATCTCCTTGACGGAGCCGTCCTTTTTATGTAGTTCCACGAGGGTTACTTCTCCGGTAGCCTTATTTTCTTGGATGCCGAGTTCAGCGATGATTTGGTTGATATTCATTCCCTTCAGTTTCTCGAAATCGGCTAGGGATTCGACCATGATTACTATTCTTCCAGCCTTGCCAAATTCAATGACTACAGAGTCCTTGGGCGTAGGAATCATCGTTTTCAGGGTAGTTTCAGGATAGGTCTTGGCCTCGGCTAGGAAGGCAAATCCTAAAAAAGCGAGTAAAAACACTAATTTTTTCATGGGTTCTGCTGTTTGTGTATACTTGGTTTAGTTTTATTGTTTTTCGATTGAAGAGGCTTTTCGGCTCGTTAGGGAAGAAAAGAGGCGATCTTTT
>SXYU01000104.1 GCA_005788235.1 Cytophagales bacterium | reverse complement strand
CATCATCTACTCTATCACGCTATCACTTTACAACAAGTCTGCTCGACCTGTCGCTTACTCTACCTCCAAAGGCAGTTCAAACAGCGCTTGGTCCTCCCGTAACATGGGAGTATTGGGAACCATCATCCTTATTTTCTTGGTGGTCCACCTACAAGGCTTTTGGGCCAAAATGCACTGGGGTGAAATGCCCTCCGTTACCTACGATGGAGAAGTGTACAAAGATCTTTTCCTTATCGTTAGTGAAGCCTTCAAGCAAGGCTGGCTTGTCGCTTTGTATGTTTTGGCCATGATCTTTTTAGGCTTTCACCTTTCTCATGGTTTTTCTTCTGCTTTCCAGACTTTGGGGCTTAATCACAAAAAATATTCTCCTGCGATCAAAGTCGTTGGTACTGCTTATTCTATTTTGGTACCTGCATTATTTGCTTCAATGCCTTTGTATATTCATTTCTCTAGCTACTAAATAGTCCCGTATGATACTAGATTCCAAAATACCCGCTGGTCCTTTGGCAGAAAAATGGACTAAGCACAAGTTTACAAGTAAACTCGTCAATCCGGCCAACAAGCGTAAATACGATGTGATTGTCGTAGGAACTGGTTTGGCAGGTGCATCCGCAGCAGCTTCCCTCGCGGAGCTCGGATACAATGTGAAGGCTTTTTGCTTCCAAGATAGCCCTAGAAGAGCGCACTCCATTGCGGCGCAAGGGGGTATCAACGCTGCCAAAAACTACCAGAATGATGGGGACTCAATCTTTAGACTATTCTACGACACCATCAAGGGTGGAGATTACCGTGCTCGTGAAGGCAACGTGTATCGTCTAGCGGAAGTTTCGGTAAAAATCATTGACCAATGCGTGGCGCAAGGGGTTCCTTTTGCTAGGGAATATGGAGGGCTTTTGGCTAACCGTTCCTTTGGTGGCGCTCAAGTGTCTCGTACCTTTTATGCTCGTGGTCAAACAGGCCAGCAATTACTTTTGGGTGCCTATTCGGCTTTGAGCCGTCAGGTGGCCAATGGCAAGGTAAAATTATTTCCACGGACCGAAATGATGGATTTGGTGGTGATCGATGGCCAGGCCAAAGGAATTGTGACGCGTAATTTGATCACTGGAACTGTAGAAACGCATGCAGCACATGCCGTTCTACTCTGCACCGGCGGATACGGAAACGTATTTTTCCTTTCTACCAATGCGATGGGGTCTAATGTTACCGCAGCATGGAGAGCACACAAGCGTGGGGCGTTTTTTGCTAATCCTTGTTTTACACAGATTCACCCTACCTGTATTCCAGTATCAGGAGACCACCAGTCCAAGTTGACCTTGATGTCAGAATCCCTCCGAAATGACGGGAGAGTGTGGGTTCCAGCTACGCAAGAGATTGCAGAGAGACTTAGAAAAGGTCAAATTAAAGCAAACGACATCAAAGAGGAGGATCGTGATTACTTCTTGGAAAGAAAATACCCTTCATTCGGAAACTTGGTTCCTCGAGATGTAGCTTCTCGAAACGCCAAATATGTTTGTGACGAAGGTCGTGGCGTCAACGAAACAGGTGAAGCAGTATTCTTGGACTTCCGAGATGCCATCAAACGCGATACACGAAAAATCATCGAGCAGAAGTACGGCAACCTTTTTGATATGTATAAGCAGATCACTGGAGAGGATCCTTACGAAATGCCGATGATGATCTATCCTGCGGTTCATTACACGATGGGTGGTCTTTGGGTAGATTACAATTTGATGACCACTGTACCCGGTTTGTATGCACTTGGAGAGGCCAATTTCTCGGAGCATGGTGCCAACCGACTTGGGGCTTCTGCGCTGATGCAGGGCCTAGCAGATGGATACTTTGTGGTTCCTTACACCGTGGGTGACTATTTAGCGCAACTTGCCCCCAAGCCGGTAGATGACACCCATCCTGAATTCGCAAGAGTAAAGGAGGAAGTTCAAAATCGAATCAACACCCTTCTAAAAATTAATGGAACGAAGCCCGTAGATTATTTCCACAAACGATTGGGTAAAATCATGTGGAATGAATGTGGCATGGCAAGAACGGAGGAAGGACTAAAAGGTGCTAAGGCAGAAATCCAAGCCTTGAAAAAGGAGTTTTGGTCCAATGTCAAGGTAATGGGAACGAATGAAGAACTAAATCAATCCTTGGAGAAGGCCAACCGCGTAGCGGATTTCTTGGAACTTGGAGAATTAATGGTGGACGATGCTCTCAGCAGAAACGAATCCTGTGGCGGACACTTCAGAGAAGAATACCAAACTCCAGATGGGGAAGCCCTTCGTGACGACGAAAATTATGCCTATGTAGCCGCCTGGAAATACCTAGGAGAAGGCCAAGAGGAGGAACTTGTCAAAGAGGAGTTGGTCTTTGAAAATGTCAAACTTACTCAGCGTTCCTATAAATAAGTTGTAGACAATCACTTCAAGTTGAGTTCCCTCTGGCTTTTCTTTTAACTAATCTAAGGAAAGCCAAAGCCCTCGACCCAAAATAAAACAAGCGTAGACAGATGAAATTGACTTTAAAAATCTGGAGACAGAAAAATGCAGCGGATAAGGGTGGATTTGTTACCTATGTAGCAGACCATGTTTCCAAAGACATGTCTTTCTTAGAGATGTTGGATGTATTGAACGATCAACTTACTGAAAAGGGTGAGGATCCAGTACACTTTGATCACGACTGTAGAGAAGGTATTTGTGGAATGTGTTCCTTGTACATCAATGGCAAACCTCATGGACCCTTGCAGACTACCACCTGCCAGCTGCACATGCGTTCCTTCTCTGACGGGGAGACCATCACGATTGAGCCTTGGAGAGCCAAAGCTTTCCCCGTGGTAAAAGACTTGGTAGTCAATCGCTCGGCATTTGATCGAATCATCCAAGCAGGAGGCTATGTGTCTGTCAATACTGGAGGGGTGCCTGATGCCAACGAAATTCCAATTCCAAAGATAGTGGCCGATTTGGCCATGGATGCTGCCCAATGCATCGGGTGTGGAGCTTGCGTCGCAGCTTGTAAAAATGCATCTGCTATGCTATTCACCTCGGCTAAAGTGTCTCAGCTGGCCTTGTTGCCTCAAGGACAGGTGGAACGCAAAACTAGAGCAGAAAAAATGGTTGCTCAGATGGATTCCGAAGGCTTTGGGGCTTGTACCAATACCGGCGCTTGTGAAGCAGAATGTCCAAAAGGCATCTCCATTACCAATATTGCGCGGATGAATCGAGAGTATTTTTCTGCTGTGGTCAGTAGCGACAACATGTAAGGAGGAGATTCTTTCCTAAACCAAAAAGGGCCAGCATTAACTGGCCCTTTTTTGATTAAGGCTGATTATTGATTCATCTGGTTGATCCATTCTCGAATCAAGGCTACCCCTTCTGCATGGATGCTGGTTCGCCCAATCTCTGGCATCGCTACTCCCATTTCTGTAGAATTCATACGATGCAGCAGAATAGATGCATCTGCCTGACCAGGCACGATATCGTAGGTGTGTTTGCCAGATCCCTTGCCTGCTGCAACTGGTGTTTTGAATACTCCAAGCTTCAAGGGGTCTTTCTGACCATAAGTAAGAAAGAGTCCCGAAGTGCTGGCAGGTCCCTCTGCGCGATGGCAATGGGAGCAGTTGATGTCTAGGTAGGCCATGGCCCTATCGTTGAGTGCTTGGCTTTGATCCTCGTAGTTGACTAGGGAAGGATGGGCTGCGGAGCCAAAGAAACCTTCTAGCTTTCCAAGCTTCATCCAATGTGCCAATTGATTTTCAGGTCCTTCTTCAAAGGCGATTTCGTGGTTGAGGTGCCTGGTTTGCACTCCCAAGGGAGCCAAGGATTCATTTTTGTTGTGGCAGCTTTTACACTGGTTTTTGTTGGGAACGAGGTAGTTGATGACCTGTTCCTCGCCTGCTTGGTTGATGAAGCGAACTTCCTTTTCAGCGCCCACTACTTTTAGGACCGCATCTGTTTGGGAGTCATTCCAGACGTAGGGATAGGCTTGCCAGCCGCTTGCCTCGTGGATCATGAGACGGGTTTCGATGATCCTGCGCTCTCCCTCCGGCTTTCGGAAATCAGCAGGATAGTAGAAATTCTTGATCAGGATTGTCCCTTGCGGCAAATTCAGTTCTTCACCGGCTAGAATCGCTTTCTCTCCTGCGGGGAGGTAAGCAAAGCGACTTTTAAGGGCATAGTCTGTAAACAAGGAGGAGGCAGGTTGGTAGGGAATTACCGATTCGTTGGGAGATAAGCTTGCGAGTTCTCCTTCAAAAAAACCATAGGTGGAGAGTCTTCGGTAAGGAAACTTCCCTGAAGCTTCTTCAGGAGCCAAAATTTCTTCCGCTATGGTTGCTTGCTTTTCCTCCTTCACGGCGGGCTGGCAGGACCAGAGCAGGGATAGTAAAAGGCTTGCAATTGCCCATTTTGATAAATTGGGGGAAGTTACTGCCATGATCACCGCGTAGCTGAATGAAGAATAGACGAGTAGCTTAGCCCTAGCACAGCAGGGGAAGGCTTGCAATTCTGAAAGGGAGCATAGTCTTCAAATGCATCGATATTGTCCTCGCCCTCCATCAGGTAAAAGCGGGTAAAACGTAGTTCCTTGATACTAGGCTCTTGGATGCAAATGCGCATGGGATTGGATTCAATAGAGTTAGCGAGGGACTCGTCCCAAATTCCATCGTAGATGATGTCTTGGGTTTTCAGCCAGCCATGGGCATTGTACAGACTGACCAACTGTCCCAGTTCCCGTGTGAGATCAGGTAGGCTCATCCAGGATCCCCGATCGAACTCGTTGTCGTGCAGGGAGATGTCAGTGGTGTAGGGTGACCAGTTGGGAGCCTCAGCAGGAAAGCCAGTGACTTGATAGCTAGCAATAGCCACGCCATAGGTTTTGTTACGAAGGATTCGGTTGTTGAAAATTTCTACCTCCTTGGCAGCCAAGAGCACGATACCTGATCCTGGGGGAATCATGGTTACGGTATTGCCGTTGGGCCCATCGCCGATGGGAGTGGCAAAATTCTCGTGGTTGTTGTCAAGGATATCGTTGTTGTAAATGCGAGTTTTTCTTCCGTCTCCCTTGGGAAGACCGGGTAGGTTGAATACCAGGATTCCTCCTGCATTGTCTCTAGCCGTATTTCCATAGACTTCTGCACGGTCGCAGTTTTCAATTTCAATGCCTGCTACATTGCCGAAGGCTAGGGAGTTTTTGACTACAATATCTTCGGATTGCCCTACGTAAATCCCTGCGTCTTTGGAGTGCGAGGCGATGCATTCCTCAATTAGTACATTTTTACATTGCACAGGATAGATGGCATAGGTGCCATTTTTAGATTTATCTCCGTTGGTCCAGGTAACATTGATCTTGCGAAAGGTGATGCCGTCTGTATGCTGTGCTTTGATGCCATCTCCAGGAGCATCTTCTATGCTTAAGTTTTCAATAGTAATGTCCTTTCCCACGATTTTCACCCCTTCTCCTCCAGATTTCAGGTTTCGGAAGGAGAGGACGGTTTGATCCATTCCATCTCCTTGGATGCGGATTGAAGTTTTGTTGTCTAGGATGAGTTGCGTCTTGAGTTCGTAAAAGCCAGCGGGGATACGGATGGTGCTCGAGTCTTCTGCGAGAATAAAGGCTTCCACCAAAGCCTCTACTTCTTCCACGGTGGCGCGGCGCAACTTGGAACTATCGAAAGTTTGTTCGTTCGATTCTGAACCACAGCTCAAAATAATGAGCATCAAAGAAATAAAGAGAAGGAATCGAATCATGCTGCGTACGATTTGCACTTTAGAATGCCCTTTAATTCTTGCTTTTCAATTCGATTTTGAGTTCAATCGGGCAAGGAATTTGAAGCAATCTTGGGTTGTTTGGGTTTGGTAGAATTGAACGGGGAATTTCGAGAAAATTAGGAGGGAATCCAAATGGTATATATTCATGTGAATTTTCGGGAAATAAATTCAAAGTGATATTGCATTAAGTTTTATAGAATAAAAATCCGTCTCCAGCTAGAATTTCACATTTCTTGTTTTAGTTTTAATAAACAATAATCACCCCTGTTATGAAAAAAGGTCTTTTGCTAATCGCATTTTTAATTTTCGCCGCCACTGCCCAAGCTCAGCTAGGACTGCGTGCAGGTCTTGGTTCCTCCAACTTTTCCATTGGGGATGTCCAACGTGGTTTTACCTCCTTGATCAGACCTCACCTTGGCGCCTACTATGGGTTGGAGGTAACCGAAAAGTTAACCGTGGAGCCGGGTATGTTTTTTTCAGGGAAAGGGATTACCACCACAAGTAATTTTACAAACAAAGAGTTCAAAGAAAGTTTGAGTTACTTGGATATTCCTGTTTTGGTACGCTATGCGGTGAATGAATACTTCAATGTCTTTGCAGGCCCTCAGGCAGGATTTCTAATTGCAAGAACTTATACCGAAGGAAGTGTTAAACTTACCGACACCGCACCTGTTGGAGGCTATGAAATTGGGGGTATTTTTGGTGTGGCCTATAAGTGGACCTCTGGAATCAACCTTCAAGCAAGCTATGATTTTGGGATTATACCTTTCAAATACTTTCAAGCAGACGTAAATAATACGGTGTTTAAGCTCTCAGTAGGATATACGCTTCCTTCTAAAATGGGAAAAGAAAAAACAGAGCAGGAGCAACAATAGCTCCTGTTTATTTTTTCAATCGATCTGGATTGTCTTGTATAAAGGATTTCCATCCCTCATTTCTTCCACGCGTTTGCATTCGTCCTTCGTGAAAGTGGTGGCATAGCGCTACTGCCAGCGCATCGGTTGCATCCAACAGTTTTGGGAGCTCTTCAATGCCTAGTAAGGTTTGAAGCATCGCAGCCACCTGCTCTTTGGAGGCATTTCCATTGCCAGTAACCGACTGCTTTACTTTTTTGGGAGAGTATTCGGTAATGGGAATCTCTTTGGAGAGAGCAGCTGCCATGGCTACTCCCTGTGCACGGCCAAGCTTCAGCATGGATTGCACGTTGACTCCAAAGAACGGAGCCTCTAGGGCTACAGAATCAGGTGCAAACTCATCTAAAATTCCTGAAATTCGCTCAAAGATTTTCTTGAGCTTCAGTTCATGGGTCTCGTATTTTTTAAGGTGAATGACCCCATATTGGAGGACCTTGTATTTCTTTCCTTCGGTCAAAATCAAGCCATAACCCATCACATTAGTTCCAGGGTCAATTCCTAAAATGATCTTTTCTTCAGGTAGTTTTTTGTCAGGGGCTTTCACGAAACCAAGTTAAGGGAAATACCCTGAAAATCATGCGTGAGCTATATTTGACTGGAGACCTTCACTTGTGAGGTAGTTTAGACCATTACCTGCTAGCCTAGTTTCCAATTAGATTCCTTATTTTTAGGAATTAGCCGAGTACTTATGAGTGACGAAGAATTTGACTTATTAGATGAATTGTATTTTGTCCAACCCTATGCAGTCTTGCAAGAGGCCTTAGGTTGGGAGGATTCCCAGCTCCTAGATACCCTTACTTTGCTTTTAGACAAAGGTTGGATCAAATGCTTTTCAGCACCAGACCAAGAATGCTTTGACGACATTGACCTGCATGCAGTAGGGAAGGCGCTCCTGTATCTGGCCACAAAAAAGGGCTTAATGGCTCACAATACTCTCTGACGTGCAATCAAATAATTACAAATACCAACGGAAAGAATTGGAGCTGAAGGCCTTGCTTGAAATTACGCAGGCCATCAATGATAACCAATCGGAAGAGGTCCTGATCAACATCTTCAAGTTTACCTGTTTGGTACACCTAGATATTCGTTCTTTGATTTTGTATGTAGCAAAAGAAGGGGACTTTGAGCAGCGCATCGCTCATGGCATAAAGTCAAAAACTCCTATCCTCCTCTCAGTCAATGCTGTAGAAGAAAATAAAAAAACTGGCAGCTTGTCCATCCGTCTTGAAGATGGTTATTCTTTTGGGGAGCTGGAAATTTACTTGCCTGTATACCATAAGGAGAAGCTGCTGGCGATTTTGTTTTTGAAACGAAAAAATAAGGAGCTTGAATTGGACTTGGACTTTACCCAGGCCCTTGCCAATATTCTGGTCGTTGCTTTGGAGAACAAACGTTTTGCGAGACGTCAACTGGAACAGGAAGTCGTCAAAAGGGAGATGGAGATTGCCTCGCAAGTGCAGCAACTTTTATTTCCTGCAGTATTACCGAATACAGAATTTTTGAAAGCGGAAGTAACCTATATTCCGCACAGTAAAGTGGGAGGAGATTATTATGATTTGATCGCGAGTGGGGAAGAGAAAATATTCTTTTGTATTGCAGATGTGTCAGGTAAAGGAATGGCTGCAGCCTTGTTGATGTCCAATTTTCAAGCATCCCTGCGTACTTTGTTACGAAGCAATGCGGAGCTTGAGACCTTAATTCATCAACTCAATTTTACGCTCTTTGACCTGACCAAAGGAGAGCGATTCCTTACTTTTTTTCTAGGGGAATACGAGATGGCAAGCGGCAACCTGCGTTATGTCAATGCTGGGCACAACCCCCCAGTGTTATGCAGTTTGGATGCTGAGAAAATAGAATTTTTGGAAGCGGGAACTACCATCTTGGGTGCTTTTGAATCCTTGCCTTTTTTGGAAGTGGGCAAACGAAATGGATTGAAGGAATTTACCCTCCACCTCTACACGGATGGCCTGACGGAAGCGATGAATCCAGAGGAAGAAGAGTTTGGCGAGGAGCGATTGAGCGAATTTATTGGAAAAAACAAGGACCGAGATCCTGCTCAATTTCATCTTGAGTTTCGATCAGTGATGGATAAATTTTCTAAGAAAGTACCTTTTCATGACGATTTAACGCTGTTGAGCCTTCGATTTTCGAGTCCATGAGAGCTTACCAAATCCCCTTTTTTCTCCCCTTTATCTATTCCAATCGGCTTTGGTCTGGGCCAGCATCCGAGCGAAAAATTTCCCTCACCTTTGACGATGGACCTGTACTAGGCATTACGGATTGGGTACTCGAGGAATTAGAAAAGCGGGGCCTGAAAGCCACATTTTTTATGGTGGGGGATAATGTGCGCAAGCATCCTGCCTTAGCCCAATCCGTCATGGCAGCAGGACATCAAATCGGGAACCATACCTACCACCACCTTTCTGGCTGGAAATCATCCACACAGACGTATTTGGATGATGTGGCAAGCTGCGATGCAATCCTTGCCGATACCGTTGGGGAGGCGCCTCGGTTTTTTCGCCCTCCTTATGGTTGGATCAGTCCTGGGCAAGCCAAGGGGCTGGTTCCTGCCAAGAAAATTGTAATGTGGAATTTATTGAGTTATGATTTTGACCCGGATTTGTCTTCGGAGATCTTGATTCGGGAATGTACTTCGAGAACAGCTCCTGGGACGATAGTTGTCTTTCACGATCAGCAGAAGACCAAGGCGCAGCTAAAGAAGGCATTACCTGATTACTTAGATTTTTTGGTTGGAGAGGGATATTCCACCCAGCTCTTGGAAGTCTAAAGGACTACTCGATTTAGCGAAGTAATTTTTAAAACCAATCTGT
>SXYU01000103.1 GCA_005788235.1 Cytophagales bacterium | reverse complement strand
TGGATAGCAAATTTTCCAAATGCTGAAGCACCCGCAGTGAGCAATAACCACTGACCCGCTACTAGGCCAGAATCTTCAATCATACCGTAGGCGGTCATCGGATTAACAAAGGCCTGGCAGGCTACCTCATCCGGCATTTGAGCAGGAACGGGAATCACCAAAGCAGCTGGCACACAGGCATACTCTTTCCAAGTGCCAATGGCAGTAAACATCACACGAGTACCTGCAGGTACTTTTTTAGCTTCATCCCCTTTTTCTACAACTCCACAAGCCTCAAAACCTGCACTACTTGGTAGCTTGGGCGTTATGCCATACATGCCGCGCACAAACATGATATCGGATGGATTGATGTTTCTAGCTGTTACCCGGATCAATACCTCATGTGCCTTAGCTTGAGGCATTTCACTTTCTTTGAGATACAAGACTTCCTGAGGGATACCCGTGTGATCAAAAATTAATTCTTTCATGTGATAAATGAGGGATATAATTACAAATTGCTTGAGCCACAAGTTACAGCATGGTCATATTTTTCCTATCTTTTGGAAGAAAAATAACCCCAAAACACATGGATTTATCTTCAGTTTTTTCATTGGATGGTAAAGTAGCTCTGATTACTGGAGCCAGTAAAGGAATAGGCTTTAGCATCGCAGAGATCCTTGCAGCTGCAGGAGCAAAAGTAGTCATCAGCAGTAGAAAGCAAGAGGTCCTGAATGAACAATCCATGCTACTCAATGCAAAAGGCTATGAAGTCAGCGGAATTGCTTGCAATGTGGGTAATATGGAGGAACTTCCAATACTTGTAGATAGGACCGTGGAAAAATATGGAGCAATAGATATCTTAGTGAACAATGCGGCAAGCAACCCTGTTTTTGGACCTGTACACGAAACTACTCTTGAAGCCTTCGATAAAATCATGAATGTCAATGTCAAAGCAGCATTTGAACTGAGTCGACTTTGTTACCCCCACTTGAGAAAATCTTCTGGTGCATCCGTAATCAACATTTCGAGTATTGGAGGATTGTCGCCTGAACAGGGACTGGGGATTTACTCGGTTTCTAAAGCAGCATTAATCTCGTTGACTAAAGTTTTTGCCAAAGAATGGGGCGATTCAAAGATTCGTGTAAATGCCATTTGTCCTGGCCTCATCCAAACTAAATTTTCTGAGGCACTTTGGTCTAATGAAAAAATCATGTCCATGATTATCAAACAATTGGCGATCAAACGTGCAGGGACATCGGAGGAGATTGGGGCAATGGCCTTATTTCTAGCCTCTTCTGCTTCCACCTATACCACGGGAGCGATTTTAACCGCCGACGGAGGCTTTACCATTTAAGCTTACATGAACTCAACCCAAGAAATCTCAGCAGTACAACTGCAGAAACTTTTAGAAGCCTATAGGCATTTTGTAGCGCAAGAACTATTTCCGATAGACCTGGATGTGGTTAAAGGGCCATTCAAATCTTATTTACCCCAGCTACAAGCACTTCGTGAAAAAGCAAAATCCCAGGGCCTTTTTGTGCCACATCTCCCTAAAAATGAAGGAGGCTTGGGATTAAATCTAGTGCAATTTGCTCAGGTGTCAGAAATTTTAGGACAAAGTCCAATGGGACATTACGTGTTTAACTGCAATGCTCCAGATATCGGCAACATGGAATTGCTCCACCAGTTTGGTTCTGAAGAACAGAAAGAAAAGTGGCTTGGACCCCTGCAACGTGGGGAAATCCGCTCTTGCTTTGCGATGACTGAACCCCAACTCCCAGGTAGTAATCCAGTCCATTTAGCAACCACTGCCATCTTAGATGGGGAAAACTACCTCATTCAAGGCCACAAATGGTTTACCACTGCAGCTGATGGAGCACAATTCACCATCGTCATGGCCGTCACCAATCCAGATGCCCCCTCTCCTTACCAGAAGGCCAGCATGATTTTACTTCCTCTGGATACGCCAGGCTATACCTTGGTGCGTAACATTTCCATTATGGGTGAAGCTGGGGAAGATTACCTCTCCCATGCTGAAATCAGGTTTGAACAGTGCCGAGTACCTGTGACTAATCGAATTGGCTTGGAAGGCCAAGGTTTTGCTCTGGCACAAGAACGCCTAGGACCAGGGCGAATCCATCACTGCATGCGTTGGATTGGAATTTGTGAACGCGTATTTGACATGATGTGCAAGCGAGCCCTTTCGCGAGAACTCGAAGTAGGCAAAGCCCTAGCCGATAAACAGACCATCCAAAATTGGATTGCTGAAAGTCGAGCCGAAATCAAGGCCAGCCGCCTGATGGTCTTGGATACGGCTCAAAAAATGCAGGAATTGGGAGCAAAAGCTGTAAAAGAAGATATTTCAACCATCAAATTTTTTGTGGCAGATGTACTGATGAAGGTCATTGACCGAGCCATCCAAGTGCATGGAGCACTGGGAATCACCGATGATACGCTACTCTCCTTTTGGTATCGACACGAGCGCGGTGCACGAATCTACGATGGGCCAGATGAGGTGCATAAATCATCCTTAGCAAGAAGCATTCTTAAAAATTACAGCAGCAAATGAGCAGTAATTTGAGTTTTGATTTGCTGAAAGACTTTTTGGCCACCAACCTAAACTGTTCCACTGAGCAAATCCAGGTGGATCAACTTCCAGGAGGCTATTCCAACCTGAGCTTTTTGGTGTATAGTCCAACTGAAAAATTCATCTTAAGGCGCCCTCCTTTTGGTGAAAAAATAGCCAAAGCACATGACATGGGACGAGAGTTTAAAATTCTCCAAGGCTTAAAAGAGGCAGGATATACCAAAAGTCCCAGCCCAATTCTTTTTTGTGAGGAAGAGTCTATTTTTGGGGCCCCATTTTTTTTAATGGAATTTGTGGAAGGAACTATTTTAAGAAATAGGGTGCCAAAAGGATTGGTTTTTGGTGCAAGGGAGTTTGAAAAGCTTTCGCAAAGTGCTGTGGACTGTTTGGTTGAGCTACATCAATTGGAACTTCATAAATCAGGATTGATTCAGTTAGGAAAGCCAGAAGGTTTTACGCAACGTCAAGTGACCGGATGGGTGGAAAGGTATTTTCGAGCCAAAACAAACGAATTGCCTGAGCTGGAAGTTGCAGCCTCCTGGCTCCAAGAAAACATTCCTCCAGTAGAATACATAGCATTTATTCACAATGATTTCAAATACGATAATTTGGTTTTAAATCCAGATGACCCCTGCAGGATCCAAAGTGTCTTGGACTGGGAGATGGCCACAATTGGAAATCCACTGATGGATTTAGGAACTAGCCTTGCCTATTGGGCAGAAGAAAAGGATCCAGAAATCCTCAAGCTATTTAATTTGAGTCACCTACCCGGCAACTTAAGTCGAGAAGAACTGATGGATTACTATTTTTTGAAAGCTGCAGGATCTAAGGAAGAAATGATCTTTTATTATGTTTTTGGACTAGTAAAGGTGGCGGTCATCGCTCAACAAATTTTTAAAAGATATTCCCAAGGCCATTCTAGCGATGCTAGATTTGCACAATTAATCCATGTAGTAGAAGCTGCTGGCATAAAAGCAATCCATACCCTTCAAAAAAATCAATTCTAATTCACATGACACTTCAAAAAATTTGCATCCTAGGTGCCGGAACACTAGGCTCGCGTGTAGCCCTTCAATCTGCAATTTCAGGGTTTTCTGTATCGCTCTTTGATGTGAAACAAGCCTCTTTAGATTCTGCCTTGTGGACCATGCAAAAAATCCTTCGCCAACTTGTTCGCGCAGGAAACCTTTCTGAATCTCAAGTCCCAGCAATTCTCCAACGGGTACAGCCTACCTTAGATCTTGCTGAGGCTTTGAAGGGGGCTGATCTTGTGAATGAAAGTGTTACAGAAGATGTCGCCATCAAAAAAGCCTTGTGGACACAAGTTGGGCAGCTAGCAGACCCAAATACTTGGTTGACCACGAATACCTCCTACCTTCTCCCCTCCCAATTTGCAGAAGAAACGGGTCGACCCAAGCAGTTTTGTGCCTTCCATTTTCACGATGTCTTTTATTCTAGAGTGGTAGATATTATGCCTCATCCAGGTACCGATCCTGACCTTATTGAGGTATTGGAAGTGCTCGGAAAGCAATTAAATCAGGTACCTGTCATCGTACGCAAAGAAAATCCAGGATATTTGTTCAATACGATGTTGATGGCGCTATTGGGAGCTGCCGGAAAATTAATTACCCGAGAAGTGGGCAGTATTGAAGATGTAGATAAGTCCTGGATGGTCAATTTCCACATGCCTATGGGTCCATTTGGAATTTTAGATTCCATTGGATTGGATACTGCTTGGCATGTCACCCACAAAATGCCTGATTCTGCATCGCAAGCTTTTGCTGCCCATTTAAAAACCTACATTGATCAAGGAAAACTAGGAGAGAAAACTGGCGAAGGATTTTATTCCTACCCCAATCCACGCTACCGAGAAGCCGATTTTATTCTATAAATGAAAATTGGATGTACTTGATTTTCTCGCCTTTATCCGAAAAAATCTTCTCATAGCGCGTCTTGATGCCGTAATGTGCATCGCGGAGTTCACTTTCGTAAAAATCTGAGGTATTATTAAGTATCTG
Source organism: Cytophagales bacterium (assembly GCA_005788235.1). Lineage (GTDB taxonomy): Bacteria > Bacteroidota > Bacteroidia > Cytophagales > Cyclobacteriaceae > Algoriphagus. The sequence goes on along the minus strand of SXYU01000103.1, from coordinate 4,109 downwards.
GCAGTCATGTCGAGCACTTAAAATGGACTCAGTATACTCGTAAAGACCTGTATTGTCGGTTTTAAAGTGGATAATCCCTCCAGCCTTGACCAGCTGCTTGTACATCTCCAGAAATTTAGGGGAAGTTAATCTTCGCTTTTCATCCCCATCTCTTGGAAAAGGATCTGGGAAAGTTATCCAGAGTTCCGAAATCTCGCTAGGCCCAAAAAAGTTTTCTAGCTGCTGAATTTGGGTGCGCAAAAATGCCACATTAGCTATCCCTTCTGCTGTAGCAGTAGAACTCCCCTTCCAAATTCTGCTTCCTTTAATGTCGACTCCAATAAAATTTTGGTTCGGGTAGTGCCGACCTAGACCCAAGGTAAATTCTCCTCTTCCACAGGCCAATTCGACTACTATGGGTTGGTCAACAGCAAACTGCAGTGCATTCCACCGCCCTCTCACCTGCTCAAAAATAGGCTTGCCTTCCTGCACCACATTGGGGTTGACTTCGTTTTGAGCAAAGCGAACCAGCTTTTTTCTACTCATTAAAGATTTTCAATTTCTGCAACTACAAAAGTACTTCCTCCAATAAATATCAGGTTATCTGGGGAGGCATTTTTTCTTGCAAATTCAAGGGCTTCAGTAACCTTAGGAATAACCTGTCCAATCAAACCCTTTTCTTTCCCTTTGCTTGCTAATTCATGGGCATCCATTGCGCGTGGGATGCTTGCTTGGCAAAAAATATAGGTGGCTGCTTTTGGTAATAGGTCTAGAACTTTAGAGATATCCTTGTCATTCACCATGCCAATCACCATCCAAAGTTTTGTATAGGAATACTTTTTAAGCTGGTTCACTACCTCTACAATCCCAGCCTCGTTGTGACCTGTATCGGCAAGAATAATCGGATTTACTTGCAACAACTGCCATCGGCCCTTCAGCCCCGTAAGCTCAGAGATATTTTCCAATCCTACTTTAAGTGCCGTATCCGAAAGATTCCAACCCTGACTGCGTAGCTGCATGAGAGCCTCCAAAATTCCGGGAAGGTTGAAGCGTTGGTAGTCCCCATTCAAGCCAAACTTCAAATTAAACTCCTCATTCTTCGTTCGTATCTTAAAATTGGCCAGCTGTTGGATGCTAGGGTCTTCTAATTCTGGTAGTTTAGTTACTTCCCAAAGCTGATCGGCAAAAACGATTGCTGCCTGCTTTGCAGCTGCCTGTTGAGAAAAAACGGACTGCGTATCCTTTTGGGTTTGGCTAATCACCACGGGAACACCCTGCTTGATGATCCCTGCCTTTTCTCCCGCAATCTGCGAAAGGGTATTCCCTAAAAATTGGGTGTGGTCGTAACCGATAGTAGTAATTACACAGAGTTCGGGATAAATTACATTGGTACTATCCAACCTCCCTCCCATCCCCACTTCAATTACTGCGATATCGACTTCCTCTTTTGCAAAATACCAAAATGCCATTCCCACAGTCATCTCAAAGAAACTGGGTTGAAGCTGATCCAAAAATGCTTGATTGGTAGCTACAAAATCAACCACATCTTCTTCGGTAATTTCTTTCCCATCAATCCGAATTCGCTCTGTGAAGGATTTGAGGTGAGGCGAAGTATAAAGACCAGTTTTATAGCCTGCTGCTTGGAAAACAGAAGCCAAGGCATGGGAGGTGCTCCCCTTTCCATTGGTCCCAGCTACATGAATCGATTTAAAAGTTTCCTGCGGATTACCCAGATGCTCACATAAGGTTAAGGTATTGGTCAAATCTGCTTTGTAGGCTGATGCACCCACCCGCTGAAACATGGGTAATGCATTGAAAAGGTAATCCAAAGTTTCTGCGTAAGTCATCTTACTCTACCTTGACCACAAAAGTGATTTTTCCTGTTGAAAAATCAGCCGTCGTAGCCCCAGATTTTTTGAAATCGAGTTGATTGACTACCTGGCGGTAATAAGCCAATACAGCATTGGATACGTTGTATTCCAAGGGAATCGCTTGAACGACTTTCCCGGATCCATCCACCGTTATTTTAAAGACCATTCGCCCATTTCTGGTGGACACCCTGTCGTTGATGGCTGGTCGGGAGGCAAAATCCCATCCTACCAAATCCAGGCTATACCCGGCACCTCCTGCGGCACCCTTATCCGTACCTGTAGGCCTTCCCTGATCCCCTTTGGAATCGGAATTTCCCTGTCCGGTGGATCCTCCAGAAGTGGAGGCCTTTCCAGATTTTCCTCCAGCCCCAAAAATTGCCCGCTGGTCCACCTTGGGTTGCTCGACTACTTTTGGATTAGGGCTCAGTTCTTTCTTTGCTTCCTTTGCCGATTCAGCATTCACTGTGGTTTCTCCTTTAAGTGGTGTAGGTTGAGTACTTACTGCGTGATTGGTAGTTGGTTTAGTTGAAACAGCCTTGGAAGGATTTGTAGGAACTGCTTCTTGCTGAGCAGGCGTGGCCTTCCCTGGAGCTGCATCTTGAGTAGCGGAATTTTTTAAGGTATTGGAAAGCACTTGAGACTGGTCTCCTGAGCCTAAATCAGAAAATCCCAAATTCAACTCCATTCCATAGGTAGGCTTAGAAGGGTTAGGCTGCTCCCAAACCACAATAAAGTACATCGCGAGAAATAGCAATACTTGCACCAGTAAGGTGATTAGAGCCGATTGAATTCGGCTTTTTTGTTCGAGTGAATTGGAATTCACATCAAGCATTAATTGTAGGGTTTGGTCGCTACAGATACATTGGCACCTAGTCCTGCAGCAATGCCTCCAATTTCTACTAAATATTCTACAGGCACCTCCTTATCTAAATGCAAAACTACCTGTCCTTTTTTTCCTCCCAATAATGGAGTTAGCACTGATTTGAGTTGATCCCTTGCCACTAATTGATCATTGACAGTAAACTGAAGGTCTTTTGTAACGGATACCGTGACTTCCTGCATCACAATATCAGAGGTTTCGCTTGAAGGTAAATTAACAGAAAGCCCTGAAGGAGTAATAAATGAAGAGGTGAGCATAAAAAATATCAGCAAAAGAAAAATAATGTCCGTCATGGAGGACATGCTGAAAGAAGCATCGACTTTATTTTTCTGCTGCAATCCCATTTTTATTTGTCTTGAAGTAGATCGATAAATTCAATAGAGGTGTATTCCATGTGGTGAACCAATTTGGAAACTTGCGTAACCAAATAGTTGTAGCCCAAGTAGGCAATGATTCCGACAACCAATCCTGCAGCGGTAGTAATCATGGCTTCATAGATACCCGAAGAAAGTAACTTGGGAGACACCATTCCATCTTCTTGGGCAATTGAAATAAATGCCTGAATCATACCGGTAACGGTTCCCAAAAATCCAATCATAGGCGCCGCACCAGAAACGGTCGCTAAGACTCCTAAATTCTTCTCTAACTTGTAAATTTCCAGTTTACCGACATTTTCAATGGCCACTTCAATATTTTTCAGAGGAGAACCAATTCGATCTATACCTTTGGAAATCATGACCGCCACGGGGGTCTTTTCTCCTGCGCAAAGCATTTTTGCTTTTTCTATTTGACCATTTTGCACCAATATTTTTACCTGATCCATCAAGCTTCCTGAGGTTTTAGAGGCCTTTTGTATCACTAAAAGTTTCTGAATAAAAATGAAAATAGCCAAAATGAACAATCCATAGAGTGGAATCATCATGTATCCTCCCTTTATCAATAGGTCTACTAATCCAATGGATTGAGTCGTAGCTTCAGCTGCGGCTGGAACAGTCGCAACGGAATCAATAGCAAATGCCTGTAATAACACCATCATCAATAATTCAATATCCAATAACCTGTTGAATCCTGCACATTCATTTCTTTTAGTTTGGCCGAAGCTTCTTTCCAAGTGCCATAGGATCCAATTGCTAACCTATAGTTTTGATTGTTTTTAAAAGGATACACTAGAAAGTATTCAGAGAATTTATCCCCTAAGTTTTGAATATATCTGGTAGTTTCCTGCTCACTCGCAAAGCTACCTACCACCAAATAATACCTAGTTATCCCCTCTTTTTGCTCAACTCTATTGACTTTTGGAGTAGTTGCAATTGATGTGCCAGAATTTGCTGAAGTCGAATTTAATTCGAAGGCTGGAATAACAGATGAATCTTGTTTCG
>SXYU01000102.1 GCA_005788235.1 Cytophagales bacterium | reverse complement strand
GATCCTCCTCCGGATTCTTGACCCAAGAGGATGGATTTAACAAATACCCGAAGCATGGCTTTTAAGTCAATCCCAGAATGTTCTTCAAATCGCTCGTCCTCTGTAGCAATTAAGGCTTGTACCAAATTGGGAGAAAGTTCTTCAAAGGTTACAGGACTTCGATTTTCTCGTGCAAAGGTTCCTAATAACACCCCATCTGCAGAAAACAACTCCGAGGCGAGCTGGCTATCTGGGTTTTCTAGGGCCTTAAAATCAGGCAGCGTCCCGAAAAGACCTAAAAAATTAATGCTGACCAACCAGACAAAAAGGATAAAGAAGACTAGGCCCCCAAAAAAGGCTTTCCACAAATAATTTATTGTTTTCGATGCCCAATTTTCTTGGGTAAATGGCCCAGGTTTAAACATAACTTATCGGTAGGTAGCGGTAAAGAATTGGAGGTATTCTTCTAGGTCTTTGTTTTTATTTAAAACTTGGAAGTTTTCAATTGAAATAAAGAAAGACTTGGTTTTTATCTCCTCCCTAAGCCCATTCGAGGTGAATTTTTCCTGAAAGGTTTTCAAATAGTTCATGGCCTTCTCTGCATCAGAGAACGGGCTGATGATGTAAATGGATAGGTCTTCACTCAAATTCATATTTCCTGTTCGCAACCTAGCATTTCCGAAGGACTGTGTATGGAATGTCTCTAGATCTCCTAGCAAATTCTTGGCCGTTTCCACATCTGCTTGCGTCAAGGCCAGTACAAATATATGGGTTTGGTCATCAGTTGCCTTGTAAGGGCTTTCCTTTACCAATGATTCTGAAACTTTTTCTTTGGGTTCTTCATTTAATGCTGCTTGACTTTCCTTTACTGCTGCTAAACTTGATTTGGAGGCAAGTTCTTCAGAGCTCAGGAGTGGCTGCAGCATGGCCTTGGCCAAAGTGATCAACTCTTTCTCTTTTGCATTTTGGATAAACTCTTCAAGTTTGGATTTGAATTGTTCCTTACTCTCCTGTTTCCCAGTGACCATGGCATTGAGAAGTAGGAGTTTTTCCGTGTTTCGGGTCAAAGGATATTTTTCTAAGGTGGCAAAAATTAACTCCCTCGCTTGGGAATAATTCCCAGAATAGTAGGCATCGTAGGCCTGATCATACCCTTTTGCAGACTCCAAAGAACCTAAATTTCCGGCTCCAGCCTTCGGATTGTTCACCGAGAAGGTGTAAGGGGATTCGGGAAATTCAATGTTCAGAAGTTGGATATAGGTGTCGGTGTTGCCCATCAACTCTTTTTGTCCCAAATAGAGCAGGTAGTAGGCTTCTGGTTTTTTTACGGTCCTTGGGTAAGTTTGAATAAGTTTCGTGAGGTATTCTTCACTTCGTTTGGGTTCCTTTAGTTCAAAAAACAGCCCCTTACCCAATTCAAAGTACGATTCTTCCAACTCATTATTTGCTAGTTCTAACTGCTCAGGGCTTCTTGGAATTGAAGCAAGCAAGGATTCTAGAGATGGGAGGCCTGTGGAATCTTGAGCAGCATCTGTTTTCGACAAGTCTTCGTCAGATGAGAGGAGTGTAGCAGCTTCCGCATTGGTTTGGAAGAGGGCAGACTTTCGTCTCCAATTATCTTCTAGGGGACGATTGCCCCAGTTACGTACGAAATCAATAGCTCCTTGTTGTAAGGCGGCTCCATTCCCAAAGTAGAAGGTAGATTCGTTTCCTGTATCTCCAAAGGCTAGTAAATTATCGAAAATTGAGGAGGACCTAGGTGGATTAGCCTCTTTTTTTAAATCTGCTAGACGCTGTTTTTCGCTGGTAATAAATTCTTGTACTTTTTGAACTTGCTCTCCTTCAGACAAGGATGCTAGTTGGATCAAGCTGTCATTTTTTTCGATGCGCTCGAAATGGAAGACATAGGTGTCCAAACTTGTCTTTTTTTCCTTAAGTTGTTCGGCCACAGGATCTTCGGCTTGGATGAATTTCAGTGCGCTGTCTAGGTAGTATTTGGTGGCTCGATAGTCTTTAAATTGATCAAGCTTGATTTCTGCAAGCTTTTGGTAGATGTATCCCTTTACTCGTGGAATAGAACCGGGTTCCTTTGCTGCTTGATGCAACAGTTCAAGGGTTAAGGGAATGTCATTTTGTTTTTCTTCAAATAAGGCCCTTTCAAAAATTACGACATCTTTGAGGTCTTTATTTTTTGGGTCTTTATACAGGTCTTCGTAATAGTTCCGAACCTTTTTGAGGTCTTTGGTAGCATTGAGTTCGGCCACTTGTTGTGCAAAAAGGGTGGCAAAAAAGAAGCGTTCGTAGACTGGGTTTCCTTCCAAGGATTTTTTGAAAAAATCAAATGCAAGCGCATCCAAACCTTCGCGCTGGTACCGTTGCGCTAGAATAAAGTAGAGTCTGGAGCGCTCTTTTTTAGCTGAAGTATAGTTTAAAGCTCTGTCTAGGGCGCCAATTACCCCATTCGGGTCTCCCCTTTTTTCGTAATAATAGGCGAGCGTTTTGTACAAGTCGAATGTATTGTCGCTGTTGATTTCGGTTTCCTTGGACAGGTAATCGATGGTAAAGTTGGCTTCTTCTATTGCATTCTGGTCGATGTAGAGGTGCAGTAAGCTGATTAGCGCTTTGTGCCGTAGGTCTTTGTCCTTGCTTTGGCTATTGACAAAGCGGAAGGTGTTTTTGGCATCATCAACACGTGCTTGGAGGTAGTCAATCTTACCAATTAAGTAGTAGCTGTCATCCACCCACTTGGATATTCGGTGCCAATCGATGGCTTTGGAGGAGAGCTCCCTCGCAGAATCTAGGGCAACTTTGTTTTTTTGGATGGTAGCTGAATCAATGGGAATGAATACGGGGAGAATTTGGGTGTAGTCTTCCTTGTAATTTTCAAGGACCTGATTTTCTGTTTCCTTGATTTTGGTGTTTGCTAGAAAGTAGGCGTTGTAATGGGAAGTAAGGTTGTGGAAAGTGCGATTGGGAAAGGTGTCCCGTTGGGAAGAGCAGGCTCCCAAGAAAAATAACATCAATCCAAAAGTATACCGTACTGGTTTGCGCATGTTGAGCTACTACAAATCAAAGGACTAAATTAGGGCTTTTACTGCAATACCGAACGAAGGGAAATAGGTATTATTCTCATTAGCCGCTCGTATTCTTGCTGATGGAATCTATTAACTTTGAAAAATGACGTCGAATCAGTCCAACCCCAATTCAAATAGGCCTCAGGGGCCACCCATTTGGGCCAAATATATGGGCTTGTCCTTCCAGCTCTTTGTGATTATTGGTGGAGGTACTGCTCTTGGCTGGTGGCTTCATCAGCAATCAGGGATGAAAATCCCCTTGTGGCTGCTACTTTGTTCCTTTACTTCTGTAGCAATTGCTTTTTATTCCTTGTGGAAGTCGATGCAACAAGACAAGTAGGCAATTTGTCAAAAACCACGTAATTTTGATTCTTAAATTGGCAGATAAGTATGAAATTCTCGTCATCAATTCATTTTAACTATGCAATCATTACGATTGTGTTCGCAGGGTTGATTCTCCTTTTTAGCTCTATGCTCCCTCAAATCATCCATGAAAGCATCTGGTTTATCCTTGGGTTTGTAGCCGGACTATCCTATCTCCTAGGTTTCATCACCCGATGGCTTTACATTAAATCTCCAGAAAATTTGCTCTCATTGAAATTACTCGGAATGGTCATCCGAATATTGAGTTCTTTGGGCTTTATTGCCACCTATGCAGTGCTTGATTTGGAAAATATTATTTTGTTTATAGCCAATTTCTTTATTATTTTTTTGTTCTACATGATTTTTGATATCTGCATCTTTATTTCTAATTTGCGTCCGATTTCGAAGTAGGCTTCCTAAAAACGAGTAAATGACGCCCAAATTTTTGTTATTAAGTCTTTTATTTTCAGTGGTTTTACTGAGTTTCTCTGCGGGTGCTTTTGCTGCTGTGTCTGAATCTGAAGAGGGTAAAGAAGACCCTACAGGGTTTATTATGCATCACATCAAAGATTCACACGAGTGGCATCTTGTGACAATAGGCCATACCCACATTACTTTGGCATTACCCGTGATCACCTATTCGTCTGATAGAGGACTTGAATTTTACAAATCCAGCGATTTTCAAAATCACGAGACCCACAAATTTGGCAAGGATTATGCCCATAACGGGATATATATTGATGATCACGATCATTTGGGAAGGGTAGACGGCGGATCCATCCTTGATTTTTCGATTACCAAAAACGTAGTCATGCTATTTTTGGTAATTGCATTTGTACTTTACATCACGCTTTCTGCAGCAAGACATTACCAAAAAAATGGTGCTGTGTCCCCTGAAGGTGTTGCATCATTTGTAGAACCTATTGTCATTTTTGTGCGTGATGAAATTGCTCACAAATCCATAGGACCTAAGTATAAGAAATTTGTTCCCTACCTCTTGACCTTGTTTTTCTTTATTTGGTCCGGTAATTTGTTGGGACTACTTCCTGGCGCAGCGAATCTCACTGGAAATATCGCAGTGACCTTTACACTAGCGATACTCACTTTTGTGATTGTCAATGTCAATGGAAACAAGGACTACTGGAAGCACGTATTTGCTACTCCTGGCGTACCTGGAGCCCTATTGCCAATCATGGTTTTAGTGGAGTTTATCGGGCTTTTCACCAAGCCTTTTGCATTGATGGTCCGATTGTTTGTGGCAATCACGGCAGGTCATATTGTAATCCTTTCCTTTATCGCCTTGGTATTCATCTTTGAATCCTACTCTATTGGAATATTGTCTACGATCATGGTAACCTTAATCAATGTGATTGAGTTGCTTGTGGCAACTATTCAAGCCTATGTGTTCACCTTATTTTCTGCAATGTATATAGGTAGCGCTGTAGCTGAACACCACCATGACGATCACCATTGAAATGTAATTTCTTTCTTCAATTTATAAAAACAATGATTATGTTAACTTCTATCTTATTGACTGCTGGATTTGCACTTATGGGTGCTGGTATCGGTGCTGGACTTGCTGCGATTGGCGCAGGTATTGGTGTTGGTCGTATTGGTGGCCAGGCTATGGAGGCTATTGCTCGTCAGCCTGAGGCTGCTGGCAAGATCCAAACTGCCATGCTTATCATTGCAGCTTTGATTGAGGTGGTAGCCCTGTTTGCAGCAGTAATTTGTTTACTTATTGCATTGAACGCAGGTGGCATCGCCTTCTTCTAAGACAAAATGAATTGGGATTGGCGCTAGGCCAATCCCTTTCTTTTGAATAAAAACGAAATTAATCCTTCTTATTATGGATCTAATCATACCTAGTGCCGGCCTGATTTTCTGGCAACTCATTGGCTTTTTAGCCCTTTTGTTTATTCTAATCAAATTTGCTTGGAAACCTATTTTGGCCTCCTTGGCCGAACGTGAAGCAAGCATTGATAGCGCATTGAAGTCAGCTGAGCAAGCTAGAAACGAGATGTCCAACTTGAAGGCAGAAAATGAAAAACTGCTTCAGGAGGCTAGATTGGAGCGGGATGTAATTTTGAGCAAAGCACATGAAGCTTCACTTAAAATGATTGAAGAAGCCAAAAAAGAGTCATCCAAGCAGGGAGCTTTGTTGATAGAAGCTGCCAAGGCGGTGATTGAAACAGAGAAAAAAGCGGCATTGACAGAAGTGAAAAATCAAGTTGCTTTATTGACTTTGGAAGTAACTGAAAAGTTACTCCGCAAGAAATTAGGGGACGACAAAGCTCAGGTAGAGCTTGTAGACCAGTTTATCAAAGACCTTAAGCTTAACTAATTCGGCATGTCTAACCAGCGAGTTGCCTCCAGGTACGCCAAATCAATATTGGATTTGTCCATTGAAAAAGGACAGCTGGAAGGGGTTTTTGAAGATTTCAAGTCTTTAGCAGCGATGGGCAAAAGTACACGTGAACTAGGCCTTGCGCTTTCAAACCCAATATTGAGCTCGGATAAAAAATTAAATGTACTAAAAGCACTTTTTGCCAAAGGGGCTAACCCCTTAACGCTTTCTTTTTTTCAAATTATTTCAAGGAAAAACAGAGAAAACATCCTCATGGATGTGGCTAAAGAGTTTGTGGTACAGTACAATTTGTACCGTTCCATTCAAGTGGCAGAAGTGACCACCACCACTGCACTTACAGAAGGGCAACGCAATCAGCTGGTGGCTTTAGTGAAGCAGATCAGCGGATTGAAGGATGTCCAACTTGAACAAAAGATTAACCCTTCACTGATTGGAGGATTTGTGCTCAAGGTCAATGACCGACAGCTCGATGAATCCATAAGCAGTAAGCTCAATGCACTTCGCGTCCAGTTTGCTCAAAATCATTACGAAAAACAGTTTTAACGAAAATACTCAACCGTATCCAATCATGGCAGAAGTAAGACCTGATGAAGTTTCAGCAATTTTGAGAGAACAACTCTCTGGTGCCAGAACCGAAGCCGAATTAGAAGAAGTGGGAACAGTCCTCCAAGTAGGGGACGGTGTAGCTCGTATCTATGGACTTTCTAAGGCGCAGGCCGGTGAATTGTTGGAGTTTGAAAATGGCCTAAAGGCTATGGTTCTCAACCTCGAAGAGGACAATGTGGGAGCTGTACTTTTTGGAGATTCCAAACAAGTAAAAGAAGGAGATACCGTCAAGCGAACCAAAAAGATTGCATCTATCCAAGCAGGTGAGGGAATGTTGGGGCGAGTGGTCAACACGCTAGGTAATCCTATCGATGGCAAGGGGCCAATCACTGGCAACTTGTACGAAATGCCATTGGAAAGAAAAGCTCCTGGTGTAATCTACCGTCAACCGGTAACAGAGCCACTTCAAACAGGTATCAAATCCATTGACGCTATGATTCCAATTGGACGTGGACAACGTGAATTGGTGATTGGTGACCGTCAAACAGGTAAAACTGCTGTTGTAATTGACTCTATCCTTAATCAACGTGAATTTTACGATAAAGGTGAGCCTGTATTCTGCATCTATGTAGCAATCGGACAAAAAGCTTCTACAGTAGCTGGCGTGGTGGCTGCCCTTGAAAAAGGTGGAGCGCTTCCCTACACAGTGGTAGTTGCAGCTCCTGCTTCTGACCCCGCTCCTATGCAATTCTTCGCGCCATTTACGGGGGCTGCTATTGGTGAATTCTTTAGAGACACCGGTCGCCCTGCTCTAGTGGTTTATGACGACCTTTCGAAGCAAGCGGTAGCTTACCGTGAAGTTTCCCTACTCTTGAGAAGACCTCCAGGACGTGAAGCATACCCTGGTGACGTATTCTACTTGCACTCCAGACTTTTGGAAAGAGCTGCAAAAATCAACCAGTCTGATGCCATTGCGCAGCAGATGAATGACCTTCCTGATTCCATCCGTCCTTTGGTAAAAGGTGGAGGATCTTTGACCGCATTGCCGATCATCGAAACGCAGGCAAGTGACGTGTCCGCTTACATCCCGACTAACGTTATTTCGATTACGGATGGCCAGATTTTTTTGGAAACCAACTTGTTTAATTCCGGTATTCGTCCGGCGATTAACGTAGGTATATCGGTATCTCGTGTAGGAGGTAATGCTCAAATCAAGTCCATGAAGAAGGTGGCAGGTACTTTGAAGTTGGACCAAGCACAATTCCGTGAATTGGAAGCTTTCTCCAAGTTTGGTTCTGACCTCGATGCTTCAACCAAAAGAACGATTGAGCGCGGACGTCGCAACCAAGAGATTTTGAAGCAAGCACAGTATGCGCCTGTTTCAGTCGCAAATCAGGTTGCCATCATCTATGCATCTACCAAAGGTCTGATGGATTCGGTTCCTGTTGAAAAAGCGAGAGCTTTTGAAAAGGAGTTTTACCTCTTGTTGGAGGCCTCTTATCCAGAAGCAATTCAATTGATTTTAAAAGGTGATATCGATGGTGCAGGCAAAATTCTTGCTACCGCAGCTGCGGAACTAGCACCGAAATACGCGAAGTAAATTCTATTAATTCCCTGCTGGCTTGCTGGCAGGGCTTGTTATACGCACAAAGCAATCTCTGATGGCTAACCTCAAGGAAGTAAAGCAGCGAATAAATTCGGTCATGTCGACGCAGCAGATTACGAAAGCCATGAAAATGGTTTCCGCTGCCAAGTTGAGAAGAGCGCAAGAAAAAATCGTTCAGATGCGTCCTTATTCAAAAAAGTTGACTGCAATCCTCAACAATGTATCCTCCGCATCCGAAGGGGATGAAGACATTGTATTTGCAGTGAAGCGTGAGTTGAAGAAGGTACTTTTAGTTCCTGTAACTTCAGACAAAGGACTTTGTGGTGCATTCAATACCAACATCATCAAGGCGACCAACACCGCCATCAGCCAACAATTTTCTGGAGCTGAAATCAGCATCCTGCCCATTGGAAAGAAGTCCTACGAATACTATAAAAAATCAGATTACCGATTGGTAGATGCCTATTTTGGGATATTCCAACAGCTAAGTTTTGAGGCGGTGAAGGAAGCAGCTTCGTTTGCCATGAACGGTTTTTTAGCAGGAGACTACGACCAAGTATTTCTGGTTTTCAATGAATTCAAGAACGTGGCAACTCAGGAGATTCGCGTAGAGCAGTTTTTACCTATGGCTGCTTCTGCCTCAGATCAGGTAAATTCCGCTGAAATAGACTACTTGCTTGAGCCTTCACGTACCTACATCATTGAGGAATTGGTTCCTATTTCTTTAAGGATACAATTTTATAAAGCTGTTTTGGAATCTAATGCCTCGGAGCATGGCGCACGAATGACAGCCATGGATAAGGCAACTGAAAATGCTGGTGAACTCCTAAAAGAATTGAAGTTGATGTACAACCGTACACGTCAAGCAGCCATCACCAATGAAATCCTTGAGATTGTGGCAGGTGCCAATGCACTTGCTGGAAAGTAAATCTTACATGCAACAAAAAACCACAGCTTTGAGAAAGGCTGTGGTTTTTTGTTTTTAGGGTGGAGATAAAATTACATCCGTATCCTTCTACTGATCACTTGGGCCATAATTCCTAGTCCCTCCTCATTAGGGTGCACGCCATCCGGCAATAACTCAGTACGATCCATCAAAGGGGTGTACAGATCGATGACCTCAGCACCTGACTTTTGGATAATCTCAAACAGCATCAAGCGCTGCTCGTTGTTCATCACGTCTGGGGTAATGCCAAAATTAACCCGAGTAACAGGCACCGGAAGAATCACGTATACTTTGCCATCCTTGGGCATGTGATCACGAAATTCGGCAATCAAATCCAGGTAGTCCTGAACAAACTCTCCTTTATGCGCCCAGTTTTGAGGTTTGGAATCGTTGGTACCCAACTTGATGAGTACGACATCTGGACGAAAATCCTTTACTTGTTGGAACTGGGGTTCGTTCCAGTATGGAAAATCCCCTTTTTTCAAGAGTGTACGGCCACTCACTCCAAAATTCTTTACCTCGTAGGCATTTCCAAGGATTTGGCCAACTTGCAGGGGAAAGGATCTAGGATTGTCCCTTCCGGGCCCTTGGGTGATGCTGTTGCCTACAAAGGCTATTTTGATGGGATCTTGTGCTAGGCCGAGAAATGGGAGCAGCAGGAGTGCGAAAAGACTGAGGTAGGTTTTCATAAGCTGAGGTTTAGTATCAACGAAATTGAATTTATGGGATCAAATTGTTTAAATGTAGAAAAACTTCCCTAAAAATCCAGAATACATTGGGCACTGTGCTGCGATGGATTTAAATTTAGATAATGAGTAAACTGTTCCAGCCCCAACTACTTTTTTCTTGGCTTTCCTTGGATGTTGTCTTTGGTGCGATGGCAAGCATGTATTTTTTTCAAGAACTTTTACATGTGCAGTTGGATTGGCCCATCTTCGTTCTTCTGGGGCTTGCGGTATGGACCATTTACAGCCTAGACCATCTGCTGGATGCTCGTAAAATCACAAATACTTCCTCACCCCGGAGAGCCTTTCACCGAAAAAACCAAATCTTACTGGCTGTAGGAATCCTTATCGCGGTGCTTTCAGGACTTATAGGAGCTTATTTCTGGATGGGAATGGGAAAGGAGTTCCAACTAACCTTGGTTTTGGCTTTGGCCATGTTTGGGTGTCGCTGGGCGATTCAAAAATTTGGACCTATCCTATTGAAGGAAGTTTCCATCGCTTTATTCTATGTGGTGGGAGCACTTTGGCTTCCGCTGCTTCGGGCAGAATCAGCTGACCTGAGCTGGGAAATACTGATTTTTGCAACCTTATTTTTTGTGTTAGCCCTACTCAATCTCTGGATGCTTTCCTTTTTGGATCGAGAAGAAGACCAACAGGATGGATTTATTTCTATTGCAAGTCTTCTCCTTCCAATCCAAATGATTCAGTGGATTCGCAAACTTGCCTTTCTTGGAATTTTTGTCTCGATGGTTTCCTTTATTTTTCTGACCTCTTTTTACCGCCCATTTTCTTGCATTCTTCTAATGATTTTTTTGGTTCATTACTTGACCTTTTTCCAATCCCAACTTCCGGTTACACAAAAAAGGCAACGGATGGAACTCGCCTTTTGGATTCCTTGGCTGCTGCTTTGGATTTAAGTGCCTTTTTTAGTGGTTTGGTGGGGGTCAAATCGGACAAATAGCACAAGCCAAATGGAACGTCAAGCGGAAGCTTAAGGGTAAGCTTAGCATCACGATACCGACGAGCAATCCAAGCAGCAAGAACAAGGAATAGCTAGGATATACAGAGTAAGCGTGATCCAAGAAGTAATAAAAAGAAGCGTATTGATGCCATAGCTCACAAACATAGCTCCGAAATAGAATCCTGGTTCGGGTTCGAAGGACTGATTGCAATGCGGACAAGTAGGATACATGCTAAATAAACTTCCGGGCTTTGAAATTTTCCCTGGCTTAAAAAGCTGTCCCTTTCTGCATTTTGGACAGTGGAGTTTAAGGATGCTAGAGAGTACGCTTCGTTGAGACATTGGATTATAGATTTAATTTTCCGCTTTAAGGATAATTTCCTGGATAAGGCGATCAAAATACTTTCCATTTCCTGGTCCAAACCAGTTCATCTCACGTACTTCATGAAATTTGGCATCGTACAACTCATCGGGAGTGATGTAGCCAACATAGCTCCCATTGAAAACGGTGACCACCAGATGCAGTCCTTTTTCTTCCGCAAGGGCATCCCAGGCCTCATAAAATACTCCTGATAGCTCGCCGCTACTCGAAATAAACAAGATGTTTCCCACTTGGCTAATGTCTAAATAGGCAGGCATCTCTCCAAGTAAGGTTCGAAAGAGCCAGGGCCGTAGTCGCAAGTCGTTGGAAATACGAAGTTGGGGTTCCCCCAAGTCGATCTGTAACTTTGAAGTTCGAAGCAATGCAGCTCCTTGCAAGGCCACTGCACTGGTATCCGCGCTGAGCCTAGTATCAATGGCGAGAGCATAGGCATTGACTTGCTCTGGGGTATTTCCTTGCGTGAGTGGACGGTGGCTTCCCACGGTGCCTGCAGCAAATAGTGCGAAATCCACTTCATCCTCTTCCAATCGCTCGGTAAGAAAGGCGGGGTAATCTCCAGATAGCCCCATAAACTTGGAACTCAAGGCGGTGGCATGTGCCGAGTAGGTGATAAAAGAGGCTTTTTGTCCGTTCTTTCGCTGTAGCAGCACCTGACGCACGAAGGGGTCAGTAGGGCCTCCTTTGACGAAGCGATTGGAGACAAGGTCGGAAACACTTGTTTTTTTGTAGGCGATGGTGACTGTGTCTTGGCTGGCGATGGCAGTTTGCAGGGCACGAACGGACCCAGCTACCAGTTGCTCGACCACCTGCTCATCATAGCCTCCAAAGGCAAGCGAACCTACCATACCTGGCATGTATCCTCCCATCCCGGAATGGGTATGTGTAGCGGTAAAAATCAATTGATCTAAAGATATTCCTGCTTTTCGGACTCCCGCCCGTACTTGGTCGGCAAGTTGGGGATGCACAATCAAGAGTTCGTAATTGAGCCAGGCGATTTTGGATTTTCCATTGCTGAGGGTCAAAGCTTTGACATGGCTGGAGTCTTGGACAAAGGTGTAGGGGCCTCTAGGGGAGTAGCCCACGAGTTCTGCAGGTTGGGCTGGGGTGATATTCAAGGTAGCCCAGCCTCCTAGCCAGTGGGATGAGGTACTGCTGCTCCAGGTACTGGTATCCAGGACAGCAAAAGTGCTTTGGTAGGAAGAACGATCCTGAACGGGACTTCGGTCTACTGTGGTAAGCGTGGCTACGCCCAGGAGCAGGAGTCCTGCCACTACCAAAGCAAATACGCGTAGCATCCGAAGCATAGCAATTGAGAAAAAGTCTGAATTAGGGAGCCGTCCTCTTATTAGTATTCAAAGGTACCATGCGGCCCTTGAATGGTTACTTTTTTACCTTTATGGGGCTCCACTCGTCCGATAAGTTGGGCTTCCACACCATAAGACTCGGCGATATCGATGACCTCTTCCGCATGCCGCTCGTCGAGGTAGACCTCCATGCGATGGCCCATGTTGAAGACTTTGTACATTTCTTTCCAATATGTACCGCTTTCTTCTTGAATGATGCGGAACAAGGGTGGGGTTTCAAACAAGTTGTCCTTGATGATGTGCACATCGTCCACAAAGTGTAGGACCTTGGTTTGGGCTCCGCCTGAGCAATGTACCAGCCCGTGGATTTTAGGGCGCATGTAGTTCAACACATCAGCTAAAATCGGTGCGTAGGTACGAGTAGGGGAAAGCACCAATTTGCCCATGTTCACCGAAGTGCCAGGAGCAGGGTCAGTGAGTTGGTATTTTCCTGCATACACGAGGTGGTCTGGCACAGCAGAATCAAAACTTTCTGGATAGCGGGATTTTAAAATCTTATGAAATACATCGTGACGTGCCGAGGTCAGTCCATTGCTACCCATGCCTCCATTGTATTCGCTTTCATAGTTGGCCTGCCCAAAGGAGGAAAGACCGACAATCACATCCCCTGCTTGGATGCGGTCGTTCGAGATGATGTCTTCTCTGCGCATGCGGCAAGTAACCGTACTATCCACAATGATGGTGCGTACCAAGTCTCCCACATCAGCAGTTTCCCCACCGGTGAGGACCGCATTGACGCCATGGTCTCGTAGTAGTTGCAGTACTTCTTCCGTTCCTTCGATGATGGAAGAAATCACCTCACCAGGAATCAAGTTTTTATTTCTTCCGATGGTGGAGGATACGAGAATGTTGGTGGTGGCACCTACGCAAAGCAGGTCATCTGTATTCATGATGATCGCATCCTGCGCGATTCCCTTCCAGACGCTTAGGTCTCCCGTTTCCTTCCAGTAAAGGTAGGCAAGGGAGGATTTGGTGCCTGCTCCATCCGCATGCATGATGTTGCAGTACTCGGGATCATTGCCCAGGGTGTCTTCAACAATTTTGCAGAAGGCCTTGGGGAAAAGTCCCTTGTCCAACTTAGAGATGGCTTGGTGTACGTCTTCTTTGGATGCGGAAACTCCGCGCTGCAGGTAGCGCTCGTTCATGGAGAATCAAGATTTTGGTTGTTCAAAGGTAACCAATTGCAAAATTGAATGATTGAAAAAGTTAAAATTTGTGGCTATTCCTGAAGGGGTTCCTAGGCTTCAATCCGCGCCATAATTTTGAGAATCGGAATGCCAAAAGATGAAAAAGAAAAAAGCCAAGTTCCCCTGGCTTTTGAATTCATTGAATTTTAGAAATCTATTTTTTTCCAACCAAAATCAGGTCTTCTTGAGGAGGGATCAGGTAAGTGGCGCCGCTTTCATTAACCACGGCCATTTCTTCTACAGAGATGGTTTTTTCCGTACCATCTGCTTGCTTCCAACAGTGGAATCCATCGAAAGCAAAAACCATTCCCTGCTTCAAGAGTTTCTGGGCAGCAGGTCGGGGTTGCGGCAGTCGGGCACCTCCCAAATTTGGGCCCACATCGTGTGCCACATAGCCCACGGGGTGACCTGTACTCCAAGGCACATAGAGGGATCCGTTGGCGTCCATCAAGTCCCGCTGAGCTCGGTCTACATCTTCTCCCTTCACTCCAGGCTTCATGGCAGCAAGTGCAATTCTGCTCCCTGCTTTTCCATTTTCCCAGTACTGTTGGATTTCCTTTGGTGCACTGGTTTCTCCTTCCTTGAGGACATAGGCAAAACGCTGGATATCACTTACCCATATCCCGTACAGTTTCACTCCAAAGTCGGTTTGAATTACATCCCCTGGCTGAATTACCTTGTCGGTGGCATGGGAGTGGCCTCGGTCAGGACCTGAGTTGACATTGGGGTTTTGATCCGGATGCCAGGCATCGGTTACGCCATATTCCGCCATTTTGGCTTTTAGGAATTTTGCGACCTCTGCATCTGTGGTTTTGCCCGGGATGATGCTGGCATAGGCCTCTTCTTGGAAATCAGACGCCAACTGAGCGGCTTTCTTCAGAATGTCTACTTCCTCGGGAAGTTTGATGGAGAGCCATTCGTAGACCAACTCCTCGGAGGAAACAAGCTTGTTTTTGTCATTACCCATCAAGGCAATTAATTCCTCGTGTTGGCTATGTGTCAAACCATCTGCCATTTCGTTATTTGCGGAGGTATTGATTGCAATGTTAGGAAAGCCTTTTTCTTTGATAAAGGCCACCGCTCTGGCTACCGCAGATTCTCCTCGAGGGATGCGCTCCACTTTTTCATGGATGGCAAGGTCTTCTAGGGCCTTCGCTTCTCCTTCTGGGGAAAAGGCTAGCGAATGGAAGCCCGTCTCGTCCATATAAAAAAGAAAGGCAGCCGTACCGCTTGCGTTTTCTCCGCCCACATGTGTGGCAATAGGGTCGTTGTAGTTTTCTCTACAGATCACGAGCCAGCTGGCGACCTCGGCATTTTTTAAGGCTTCTGGGAGCAATTGGTTGATCCGTTTTTGACGGATTTCTGGCCAGGGGTTTTCACTCCAATAGGTGCTGGGATCGATTTTTTCCTGAGCGGATTCTGAGTTTGGGGAGTTGGTACAGGCCCAACTGAGAAGAACGAGTCCAAGTAAAAGAAAAGTATGTTTCATAAGTGTCTCCGATTTCTTTGGTAAATTAATCAGATTTTTGTGGAGTTGTGCGCTAGATTTTTTCTTCTTGGGTTCTTTTCGGAGGAAAAAAGGAAGCATAAAAATCTTTTATTTTGAACAAAACTATAGCTGAAGCGTGTTATCGGGAAGTTAGTAGAGCCTTGATTTAGTAAATGAAAATAGGAATTGTTTGTTACCCTACCTTCGGTGGTAGTGGAGTGGTGGCCACTGAATTGGGCAAAGGACTTGCTAGAGTGGGTCATGAGGTTCATTTTATTACCTACAAGCAGCCCATGAGGCTTGATTTTTTTAGCGAAAACTTATTCTACCACGAGGTAGACATCAAGAGTTACCCCTTGTTTGAGTTTGCGCCTTACGAACTCGCCCTTGCCAGCAAAATGGTGAGTGTGGTCAAGTACGAAAAACTGGACTTGCTCCACGTACATTACGCAATTCCGCATGCTTCCTCCGCCTACATGGCGAAGCAAATACTTAAAACCGAGGGCATTTCTATTCCAGTGGTGACGACCCTTCACGGCACAGACATCACCTTGGTGGGGAAAGATCCGAGCTACGAGCCAGTGGTTACCTTTTCTATCAACCAATCCGATGGGGTGACAGCTGTTTCTGAGGATTTGAAAAAAGAGACTTACGACTACTTTGACATCGAGCGAGACATTGAGGTGATTCCGAATTTCATCGATTTGGAGCGCTTTAAGAAGCAACGCAAGGAGCATTTTAAGATGGCCATCTGCCCCAATGGGGAAATGCTTTTGGTCCATACCTCCAACTTCCGAAAGGTAAAGCGGGTAGAGGATGTCATTCATGTGTTTTATAACGTACGAAAAGAGATCCCTGCCAAGTTACTTCTAGTGGGAGATGGGCCGGAGCGTGATCGTATGGAGCGCCTATGCCGCACACTCGGTACCTGTGAAGACATTCGTTTTTTGGGCAAGCTTGAGGCAGTAGAAGAAGTACTTTCCGTGGCAGATCTATTTCTAATACCTTCGGAAAAAGAAAGTTTTGGATTGGCAGCTTTGGAAGCCATGGCCTGTGAGGTACCGGTATTGTCCTCCAATGCAGGGGGAATTCCCGAATTGAATTTGGATGGAATTACAGGCTTTGCTTGCGAGGTAGGTGATGTGGAGGACATGACCAAAAAGGCATTATTTATTTTGAATGCCGCCAATTTGCCAGGATTTAAGAAGCGGGCTTTAGCTCGGGCCAAGGAATTTGACATAGCTCAGATTCTTCCTCTGTATGTAAATTACTACCACAAGACCATTGCTTTAACTCAAGAGGAAAAAAAGAAGATGAATTAAGTCAGTAAAGTGAAAAAAATTTCAAAAAATGGAAACCCTTATTTTTGTAGGATAGTTAATACCTGTATTACAATACAATTTTTAAAAACTACCAAAACCACTAGTTACCATGAAAAAGATTGGGAGATTGGATCGACCTGACAATTTTGGTTCTGCTACCCTATTTTCTAATCCTGTGCTTGAACGAATTTCAAGAACACACATTTCCATCCCCATTTTCCTTTTTTTGGCAATCTCCTCCGTTTCGATGTATTATGGGCTGGTATCCACTTCCATCCCTATCGGATTTGGTTTGGCCTTTGTCTTTCTTGGCCTTTTGACGTTTACGTTTGTGGAGTACATGATGCACAAGCATTTTTTTCACATGGAGCCAGATACCGCACTTAAGGATAAGTTGCAGTACAACGTCCACGGGGTACACCACGATTACCCCAAGGACAAGGATCGCTTGGCCATGCCTCCCTTTGTAAGTGCGGCCTATGCAGCGATCCTTTACTTGTTATTTACGCTGTTGATGGGTGATTTTGGGCTCTATTTTTTACCTGGATTTCTGCTGGGCTATGCTGGGTATTTGGGAGTTCATTACGTCGTGCACGTTTACAACCCACCGAAGAATTTTCTCAAGGTTTTGTGGGTCAACCATGCCATCCATCATTACAAAAATCCAGATGCTGCTTTTGGGGTGAGTTCACCGCTTTGGGATTACCTTTTGGGAACCCTCCCCAGAAAGGAATAAACAAACTTCCTATAAGGAGGTTTTTTCTTTGGATTCGGTTTGGTGACTGAAAAATCCTTTGAAGGACATATTTTCAGTCTAGTACCAAAAGCTTAACGCATGAAGAAAGTTTCAATTATCGGTTTGGGATGGCTTGGCGAGGCTGCTGGGTTGCTTTTGCAAAGGCAGGGGCATCTCGTGCTCGGGTCTTCCACTCGTTCCGAAAAAGTGGAACGCCTTCGCGAAAAAGGCTTGGATGCCGTTCATTTTTCCCTAGATCCCGATCCCAAAGGGACAGCTTGCCAACCACTTTTTGATTCTGAGATTTTGATAGTGACACTTCCTCCAAGGAGTCGGCTTGGGGATGGGGAAGCGTACCTACAGCAACTTGCTTCTTTACGGGCCTTGGTTGCATACTCAGCTGTAAAACAAGTGATCTTTATTTCCAGCACCGGGATCTACCCCAATGAAAACAAAGCAGTGCCCTACACGGAGAAAGAGCAGCTTACCGAAAATAATGTGGGCAACGCAATTTTGTATCGAGCGGAGCAATTGATGGCGGATTCGACAAGCTATGCGCTGACTATCCTGCGGATGGGAGGATTGATGGGTGCAGATCGAATTCCTGGCGCCTATTTTTCCGGAAAGGACCAGGTGGTAGGCCATACTCGGGTCAATTTTATTCACCAAGACGATGCGGCAAGGATGATTGCTTGGGTGGTTAATCAAGGGCATTGGAATCAAACCTTCAATGGGGTATCGCCTGAGCATCCTTTACGGAGAGAGGTCTATGCAAAAAATGCGATTACCATGGGAATTCCTCCACCAGCAAGCTATCTGGAGGCCGCCGATGAAATAGTAGGAAGGGAGATCAGTTCGGAAAAAATAAGTACCACTGGGTTTAGCTTTGACTTTCCAAATCCCTTGGACTTTAACTACTACCCCCGCCTTGGTACTAGCTAAAGGCTTCTCTTTGCTCCGTATTGCCATTCGATGGTGCTGACATCTTGTCACTTTTTTAGACTTGGAATGGGCCTTGCTAACCTATGGATATACACATTCTACCTTTAACTAAACCGATTTAATCCCATGCAGGAAAAAGGCACGATCTCGATACATACCGAGAACATTTTCCCTATCATTAAGAAATTCCTCTATTCTGATCATGAGATATTCCTTAGGGAACTGGTCTCCAATGCAGTGGATGCAACTCAAAAAATCAAGCGTCTTGCGACATTAGGTCAGTATTCAGGAGATCTTGGAGACATTACGGTGGAGGTTTCTTTTGACGAAAAAAAGAAAACCGTCACCATCTCAGACAAGGGTCTTGGCATGACTGCCGAGGAAATTAAAAAGTACATCAACCAGATTGCATTTTCTGGAGCTACCGAGTTTGTGGAGAAATTTAAAGATTCCAAAGACGCCAACGAAATCATCGGCAAGTTTGGTTTGGGTTTTTATTCCGCCTTCATGGTGGCCAAGAATGTAGAAATTCATTCGCTTTCTTACCAGGAAGGGGCGGAGCCTGCCATTTGGACCTGCGACGGCAGCACTGAATTTGAAATCAAAAAAGGAAAGAAGAAGACTCGAGGAACGGACATCATTCTCCACATCAACGAGGACTCGATTGAATTTTTGGACAAGTGGAAGTTGCAAGGAATCTTGGATAAATACTGCAAGTTTCTGCCCATTCCCATCAAGTTTGGTACCAAATCCGAATCCGTTGAAGATGGCGTAGACGATAAGGGAGAGAAGAAATGGAAATCTGTGGAGGTAGACAACATCCTCAACACCACTGCTCCGATCTGGACCAAGTCACCAAGCGACCTCCAAGACGAGGATTACCTCGACTTTTACAAGAGTTTATACCCGATGAGTGAGGATCCTTTATTTTGGATCCATCTCAATGTGGACTATCCGTTCAATTTGACTGGGGTACTTTATTTTCCGAAAGTCAAAAATGACTTTGAGTTGCAGCGCAATAAGATCAAGCTTTTCAGCCGCCAGGTATTTATCACCGATGAGGTGAAGGACATTGTGCCTGAGTTTTTGATGTTGCTCCATGGGGTGATTGATTCTCCAGACATTCCGCTCAACGTGTCGAGAAGCTTTTTACAGGCCGATGGCAACGTGAAGAAGATCAACAACTACATCACCAAGAAAGTCGCCGATAAGCTTTCGGAGCTCTATAAAAAAGATCGCAAAGCCTATGAGGCAAAGTGGGGAGATATTGGCCTTTTTGTGAAGTATGGAATGATCTCCGAAGAGAAGTTTTACGAGAAAGGCAAGGAATTTACCCTACTCAAAAACACCAAGGAAGAGTACTTTACGCTAGACGAATACCGTGAAAAGGTATTGGCTACACAAACCGACAAAAATGAGCAGTTGATCTACTTGTATGCTACCGACCTCAAAAAGCAGGATAGTTTTATCGATTCGGCCTTGAACAAGGAGTACGATGTGCTTGTGCTCGATTCCCCAATTGACAACCATTTCATTCAGCACATTGAGTCCAAGTTGGAAAAAACCCAACTCAAGCGTGTGGATGCAGATGTGGTAGAAAAGTTAATTCAAAAGGATTCCACCTATGCCAACCTGCTGACTGAAGATCAGAGCAAGTCGGTGAAGGAAATCTTTGACAAGGCTATTCAGAATAAAACCTACAGCGTGGATATCGAAGGACTAAGTCCAGAGGAAATGCCGGTTACCATTACGATGGAAGAGTGGATGCGCCGCATGAAGGAGATGGCACAAACAGGTGGTGGACCGATGAGTTTCTACGGTAGCTTGCCCGATAGCTACAAGGTGGCCATCAATGGTAACCATCCCTTGGTGGATAAGATTCTCAAGGCAGAAAATGAAGAGAGTCAGGTGAAGCTTGCCAAGCAGGCCTTTGATTTGGCTTTACTATCTCAGGGCTTGCTCACTGGCAAGGACCTGACTGCCTTTGTGAAGCGCAGTGTGGAAATGATTTAATGACCTTTGGGGTTTCTAAAACCCCGAAGGTCTTAGTTTTAAAAACCATTGAGACTTTAGGAATCTTAATGGTTTTTTTATTTAATCGAATTGAATTGGAAAAGTGAGGTTTCTTTTAAAAATAGTCTTTCAATGGCTGTGTGTCTATTTTTCTTTGCGAGCTTAAAAAAAATTCTCGTTCAAAGGCTTCAATGGACTAGAATCTTTGCGTCTTCCCTACTTTACGAGAAAAAAAGAGAGTACTCGCGCAAAGCCTGCCTGCTGCAGGCAGGGCGCAGAGACGCAAAGGTTTTATGAACTAAAGGTCTTGGCGAGAGAAAAAAAGGAATCTCTGCTACCCATTAAGCAATCCCTATCTCCAGTTTTTTATTTCCTCTACTTCCTGTAATTTTGAAACACCCTTCACTAAAAATAAAAAAACTATATGCCTTACCTATTTACCTCAGAATCTGTATCTGAGGGCCACCCAGATAAAATTGCGGACCAGATTTCCGACGCATTGATTGACAACTTTTTGGCTTTTGACCCTAGCTCCAAAGTAGCCTGCGAAACACTCGTAACTACCGGTCAAGTGGTCCTTGCTGGAGAGGTAAAATCCGAAGTG
>SXYU01000101.1 GCA_005788235.1 Cytophagales bacterium | reverse complement strand
ATCTTTTATGTTGCTGAATCTACACTTGAGAAGGGCATTATCTGGACAGGCAGTGATTGTGGTCTGGTCCATTTGACCCGTGATAGTGGAAAAACATGGACCAATGTAACTCCCACTGATCTTCCAGAAGCACAAATCAATAGCATTGAAATTTCTGCATTTGACAAAGGGGTTGCCTACATTTCAGCAACTCGGTATAAGTTGAATGATTATCGGGCTTATGCCTACAAGACCACTGACTATGGTAAAACTTGGACAAAAATAAACAAGGGCGTAAAGTCGGATGATTTTATCAAAGTAATCCGAGAGGATACCAAGAACAAAAGCATTTTGTATGCGGGTAGTGAACGAGGATTTTACCTTTCTACAGATGCAGGCAGCAGCTGGCAGCCTTTCCAACTAAATCTGCCGATTGTTCCTGTCACTGATTTGATGATTCGAGACAATGATCTTGTGGCCGCTACCGCGGGCAGGGCTTTTTGGATTCTGGACGATTTGGGAGCCATCCAACAAGCTACCACTGCTTCGGCAGACACCTTATTTACACCAAAGCCTGCTTACAAGTTTGGGGGTGGCACGGGATTGCCAGAAGCAAAATACAAGGCTGGACAAAACGCACCAGAAGGGGTGATACTCGACTACATCCTTCCTGAGCTGACAGACAGCGCACTGGTGACCTTAACAATTACGGATGCCAATGGTAAACTGATTAGAACCTATTCCAATAAAAAAGATGCGTCCTATTTAAAATATCCGGGTGGTCCACCGCCAGCTACCTTGCTGAGTGCTAAGAAAGGACACAATCGTTTCTTATGGAACCTCAGAAATGAAAACATTATGCCGGACGTAAAGAACGTTTTTGTGTACGGAAGCTACGATGGCTATGCTGTTCCTCCGGGAAAATACAAGGCACAATTGAATTTCAATGGGACCATTTCAGAGACAGAAATGATGGTATTGGCCAATCCCACTATTTCTGCAACAGCAGCGGATTGGGCCGAACAGCAGCAAATTCTTTCTTCCATTACTGCCTCAATTAGCGAAATGCATCAACAGGTGAATGAACTACGAAAAATAAGAAAGCAGCTAACCCACCATAGTGACATTCTGAAGGGAGTGAAGCCTGCAGAAAAAGTGTTGGACGAAGCGAAGAAACTAATTGCAGAGATAGATGCTTGGGAGGCAAACATCGTGGAGGGTAGAATCCAAACGGGCAAGACGTGATCAACTGGCCGAGCAGATTGAATGTTGAATTCTTCAATATCAAGAGGCTTGCAGATGCTGCTGATCCGAGAATTACACAAGGGGTAAAAGCCAGGTTGGCTGATCTGCAAGCCCAATGGAATGCAGAAAAAAGTAAACTCGAGGTAATTAAAAAATCACTTGCAGCGTACAATACATTGTATAAATCTCAGCAACTCGAAGCAATAATTTTTTAAAAACTAGAAAAAGGGATTGTAAGTACCCCTAAAATTCAGACTGGTTATTGGTTGGCAAAACAGCTAACTTATAGCTAAATTTTAGTCTCGTAATTTGAAAATCATACTCCACCAATTTTACCAATTGTAAATGAAAACCTGCCTTACAGTTCTAGCTTTAGCATTACCACTTTTCGTCTATTCCCAATCCAAAAACATCAACTTTGAAAAGCAGCTAATTGCCTACGAAAGCTATGAATCGGTAGGAATCATGCATGTAGACAAAGACGGAATCCCGGATTTGGTATCAGGAAGCTATTGGTACAAAGGGCCCAAATTTCTCGATCGATTTTTGATCGGACAGGTAAAGCGTTATGGGGAATACTATGAGGATTTTGCCACTATCCCCATGGATGTAAATGAAGATGGGCACCTAGATTTTATTACTGGAGGATGGTTTGAAGGCAAACTCACCTGGAAGGAAAATCCTGGAAACGGGAAAGAATGGACTTCCCATGTAATCGCTGAGACAGGAAATATCGAGACCGTCCGAGCTTGGGATATAGATGGAGACGGCAGACGAGAGCTAGTTCCTAACAATCCACGTAAACCACTGGCATTTTACAAATGGGTAGCTCCAAATCAATTTGAAAAGTATGCCGTTTTTGAAACCCAAGGCCATGGGCTTGGCTTTGGAGATATCAATGGCGACAGCAGGGGCGACTTGATCAGTTCATTTGGCTGGTATGAAGCCCCTCCAGGTTTGCGCAATGGAAAATGGATTTTCCACCCAACATTCGAATTGGGTGACGTGAGTATTCCGATTATCGTCACAGATTTGAACGGAGACAAAATGAACGACCTGATTGTCGGCAACGGCCATGGCTATGGACTTTTTTGGATGGAGCAGCAGCGCAATGCTGAGGATAAAATCACTTTTACAAAGCACGATATCGATCCCAATCATGCTCAATACCACGTACTGGAATGGATAGACCTCGATGGTGATGGTCAAAACGAACTGATCGCAGGCAAGCGCTACCGAGCGCACAATGGCAAAGACCCTGGAGAAAATGATGATATCGGACTGTATTATTTTGAATGGAACGGAGAATCTTTTGTGAAAAATGTCATCAGCTATGGACCTTTTGGCGAAGGCAAGGGAACCGGACTTTACTTTTCCACGGGAGATTTAAATGGAGATGGAAAAATAGACATCGCTGTAGCGGGGAAAGATGGCTTGGCGGTATTTCATCAGAAATAGCTAAATAGCAAAACCTTGGGAAAGGACTGACGCCTTTGCCATTTGAATAGGTAAATGCCAACAAATGAAAAAGAGAGAATTCCTGAAATCTGTATCTG
The DNA here is from genome assembly GCA_005788235.1 of Cytophagales bacterium. GTDB lineage: Bacteria > Bacteroidota > Bacteroidia > Cytophagales > Cyclobacteriaceae > Algoriphagus. The sequence goes on along the minus strand of SXYU01000101.1, from coordinate 1,102 downwards.
TTTTGGCTGCTGGAGCAGCATTTCCGCAATTGATGTCCTGTGGCAACACTACCACAGAAACAACCCAAACCGCCGAGGCCGTACAGCTGGGTAGGACCAACTGGGCTGGAAATTATACCTACAGCACCGACAATTTGGTGGCTCCAAAAACTGTGGAAGAGCTTCAAGAATTTATAAAATCATACAAAAAAGCCAAAGGACTGGGTACGACGCACTGCTTCAATAGCATTGCCGATAGCAAGTTTAACCAGATTTCGACGGCTAATCTGAACAAAGTAATTTCGTTGGACAAAGAGAACCAGACCCTAACAGTGGAGTCTGGCATAAAATATGGCGAGTTTTGTGAATATCTCGATCAAAATGGCTTTGCCCTGCACAATTTGGCTTCTTTGCCACACATTTCTGTGGCCGGAGCTTGTTCCACATCCACGCATGGCTCGGGCATAAACAATGGCAGCTTAGCTACGGCAGCGGTAGCTCTTGAAATGGTAAACGGAAAAGGAGAATTGGTGACGCTGACCAAAGAAAAAAATCGTGAGGAATTTCTGATGGCCATCGTGAGCTTGGGTGCCTTGGGTATTATTACCAAGGTGACTTTGAACCTGCTACCTACTTTCAAAATGAAGCAAGTAGTGTACCAAAACATGCCAATGGCTGCGTTGGAGAAAGATTTTGAAAAAATAATGGCCAGTGGCTATAGTGTCAGCTTGTTTACCGACTGGAAAAATAAAAACGTGAGTGAGGTTTGGATAAAAGTAAAATCTGACGAAGTAAAGGAGTTTGCACCCGAATTTTACGGAGCCAAATTGGCTACCAAAAACCTCCATCCGATAGAATCTGCCGACCCGGTGAATTGCACAGATCAACTGGGTATAGACGGGACTTGGTATGAACGCATGCCGCACTTTAAGATGGGTTTTACACCAAGCAGTGGCAAAGAACTACAAGCAGAGTATTTTGTATCTATCAAAGATGCTTATCAGGCTTTTATGGCTGTAGAAAAACTAAACGAGAAAGTGGCTCCGCTCCTATTTATCACCGAAATACGCACCATAGCGGCGGACGATATTCCTATGAGTCCCTTCTACAAAAAGACTTGTTT
>SXYU01000100.1 GCA_005788235.1 Cytophagales bacterium | reverse complement strand
GGTAGTACCACCAAACCAGGTTGATCAATGTCCCCTGCCTGAATAGCCATACCTGAAAGGATGACAGCTTCCTTCCAACCCATTTTCTTTGAATCCGAAATAGTCAAAAGTCCAGCAATCTCAGCTGGCTTCCTGTTATTAATAATGGCAGAGGTGATCATTTCTAGGAAAACCTCCCGATCAGGATTGGTTGCTGTCCAGGTTTTATCCGCCAGTATTTTTTGTAAAAAAAGATACTCTTGACCCTCTAGACTACTCATTGTAGCATCTCTTATCAACGCTAAATGACCAAAGTCGTTGATGATTTGGCCTAAAAAATTAATCTTGACTTCAGGTGAAAAAATCTCCGAACTCAGCGCTAGTTGTAGTGCAACCTTGTCTGAAGCATTGTCAGCAAGATCAATTGCAATAGCTTCAAGTTGGCCCAAAATTACAGAATCTTTTAGTGCCGAAATTTCTAATTGTCGGAGTACTGTAGTCTTAAGCAGGTCAGTCCCGTTTTTCAATACTTCAAGCAAAAGAGGAGCATTGACTTTCCCCATTCCTTCCAAAGTCCAAAGAGCATGGAATCGGCCTAATTCAGATTTTCCATTTTTTACCAGGTCTTCAAGAAGTCCCACGGAACTGGGATCATTCTTTTCTACCAAAAGCCGCTGTGCCATATCCCGAAACCAGCCATCTTGATGGGAAAGATATTGGACCAAGTCCTGTATGTTTGCTTGTGAAAGCTTTGGAGTCTTTTTGGGATCAAACCCTTTAGGGACTACCCTCCAAATTCGCCCCATATGACCCGGCGAATCCAATCCTCGCTTGAGCGTTTGTTCTTTCAAATAAGGAGTCATGTACGAGCCATACTGGACAATTCCTTGATACATATCGGCAAGGTAAAATCCGCCATCTGGCCCAACCGTGGCATACACAGGACGGAATCGCTCATCTGTGGAAGCAAAAAATTCAGTGCCTGGATTTGGATCATTTGCTTCAAGAAAAACTCCTTTTTCGGTCACCACATTCCGCTTAACGAGGTTTCCGGCATTTTCTAGCACAAAGATATTTCCATGATATTCCTTAGGGAAAAGTTGACTACGATAGACTGTCGGTGCACAGGCTGAACTAAATTCAAAAAGACGTCCCGCAGAATCTAGCGTACCAGGAATATACCCTCTGTTTACAGCAGGATTAGATCTGATAGGAAATACCTTTCGATCAATCGTCAAGCCATGGTCTATGCCAGTAGAGGGTTTGTGGTTTTTATTTCGAGATAAATAATTAGGAGGTACAAGATCTCCATGAAGTTGGGACCAGTTGTAATTGTAAATCAAACGACCCTGATCATCCTGAGAAATTCCCCATTGACCACGAAACTCGGTACTGTCACGAATCCAGGACCCTTCTTGAAGGCGATACCGAAGACGTGATTTAGCACTATAATACCAATTGTCGGAATTCCGCACAAAACCATTGTCGGAATGCTCGGGAATTCCATTAGCAGCATAGGTCGAATCCAGTAAAATTTTAGAATCCGCTTTCCAGTCTCCATCAAGGTCTTGGGTGATCCAAAGCTTATTATTCTCTGCGACCAAGGCTCCATTTTTGAACAGACCCAAGGCCCTCGGCATAATCAGAGAATCCAAGTACTCCGTCCGCTTGTCCATCAGACCGTCGCCATCGGTATCCTCTAGAATTGCGACAGAACCAACAGGCTGCTTCTCCTCCGAACCTTCAATATCACTCATGTAGCCGCGCATTTCTACCACCCAAAGTCTCCCGTCTTCGTCAAAATGAATGATTACAGGAGATTCGACTAAGGGTTCTGAAGCCACTAGCTGAACTTCAAATCCGGATTCAATTTGAAAAGTTTTTAACTCCTCTTCCGGAGTCCGCGCAGGACTGTCGGGTGTTTCTGGAAGAGGCCCAGCTTCTTTACAAGAAAAACAAAGCAACAAACCAAAAACACAAATCAACAGAGAACTCCGAAACATCATTAATCAGGTATTTTGGATTTAAATAAGTGAAGAAGATAGAATCCAAAGTAGTTAGGACAAAACTAAGTTGGTTTTTATTCTTCTGAATTACAAGTAGTAATCCTCAAATGGAAGCATTCCAATTTACAAGGGTAAAGTTTGGACCACCTGAGAGTAAAAAGGGAAGGCTTCTCCATACTTCTCCTAACTTTGTACAAAATACCTACAATGAAGTTTTCCGATTTAGGACTGTCAAAAGATCTGCTCAACTCAATCGATCGCGCAAAATACGAAAGCCCCTATCCGATTCAGATTCAGGCTATTCCCGCTATACTTCAGCAAAAAGACATCCTTGGGCTTGCTCCAACAGGTTCCGGAAAAACTGCTGCCTACATCCTTCCTTTACTCCAACAGCTCGTATCTTTTGAAATTCCGCGCGATCGACAGGTGCCCGTTTTGGTACTCGTACCTACCCGAGAATTGGCAATACAGGTGGCAGAAGTAACTGAAAACTTCAGTCGCTTTCTTCCCAGACGCATCAAGTCCCTCGCAATTTTTGGAGGGGTATCCATCAATCCTCAAATGATGAAATTGGGCGGTGTCGAAATCCTAATTGCCACGCCAGGAAGACTCATTGACTTGGTGGGCCGAAACTCGGTAGGCATTAGCCGTATCCACACCCTTGTAATCGATGAAGCAGATAAACTCCTGCAAATGGGCTTTCGCGAAGAGATGGACCACCTCTTGGAACTGACTCCAAAAAAGAAACAGACGCTCCTTTTTTCAGCAACCCAAGACCAGGAACTCGCTTCGCTTATCCAGCAACTCCTCAAAGACCCCGTTAAAATTCAAGTTGCTCCCACAGACTTCACCCCAGATGCTATCCATCAGGAAGCCTACCGCGTAAGTCCGGAAACCAAAGGACCATTTCTTCGACAACTCATTCAGTCTGGAGATTGGAAACAAATCTTAGTCTTTGCCTCTTCCATCCGCACTGCGGATAACATAGTTGTGAAACTAAATAAAAATGGAATTAACGCAGTCGCATTTCACGGGGACAAAAGCCAAGGAGCACGCACAGAAGCATTGGCCAAGTTTAAATCTGGTAAAACAAGAGTGCTAGTCGCTACCGACCTGGCAGCTCGAGGCATTGACATTCAAGGATTGCCCCTAGTGATCAACTACGAACTACCCCGCTCCCCAAAGGACTATATCCACCGTATCGGTCGTACAGGGAGAGCAGGAGCCACTGGTCATGCAATCAGCCTCATCACCCCAGAGGAGCAGCATCACTTCAAAGTCATTCAAAAGAAAATGGGAAAGTGGGTGACTTTGGTACCTGCCGAAGCCTTTGGTAACGAAAGTTCGGAGCCAGGAGAAGCTCCCAGTGAATAAGCAGTTACAGAAATTCCCACACACTTTTATAGCTTCCATTTTCCTCAACATAGCGAAGTAGGGAATCAAAAAACGAGTGCTGTGCTAGGGTACTGCTATCTCCAACCACTACCAATTTACGCTTCGCTCGGGTCAAGGCCACATTCATGCGACGCTTATCAGAAAGGAAACCAATCTCTCCGCGGTCGTTGGATCGCGTCATCGAGAGCAGCATCAAATCCCGCTCCTGCCCCTGAAATCCGTCTACTGTGTCAATGGTAATCATGCCTGCAAAGGCTTTCAAATTGGGAAAGGCATAGGTATCAAAAATCAAATAACGAAGACGACGTACCTGTGCAGAATAAGGAGCAATCAGGCCAATGGTCCAGCCTTTTTCCTTGAAAAGTCCAAATCCAATTCTTAAGATGGTATCATTGAGGTATTGGCAGGCAAACTGTGCCTCTTCAGGGTTGAAGGTGCTGAGGCTTTCGGATTCTACCTGCTCACTGTAACCCGCCCCTGCTGTATCTACCCACTCCATTACAGTTTCATCCGGAGAAAAAGCATGCGTTTCCGTATTCGCTGCTGCTTGGAGCTTTCCTTCATAAAACTGCTGATTCGAAAAACCCATAATCGTGGCAGGCATGCGGTACTGTACCTGAAGCATTTGCGCGGCCTGGGAATGGCGCTGAATCATTTTTTCAAACAAGGTAGTGGACAGCCCCTGCCTAGCCGCATCGATGGACTTGATGGTGGGAGGAAGCTGGCAGTGGTCGCCCGCAAAAATCACTTTTTTGGCTTTCAAAATTGGAATCCAGGTTGCGGCCTCCAAGCCTTGCGCCGCTTCATCAATAAATACCAAGTCAAAGATCATACCTTTGAGGTGATGCGAGCCTGCACCCACCAAGGTACTTGCAAATACTTGAGTCTTCTGGTACACATCAGCTCGAATGTAGTCCTCTAGATGCTCCGCAAGTTCTCGGATACGGCTCACTTCCTGATAGAGCAGCTTGCGCTGCGCCCGCTCTTCGGGTCCAAAATTTCGTTTGTACTGCTTGGCCAACTGCAGATAGGATTCGGTTTCCTTACGCAACTTCTTCAGGTCACGGTAGCTGTCGTGCAAGGCAATCTTGGCATCTAGGGTTTGGTTGAGGATTTTTTCTTCCACGCGAGCAGGGTGACCTAATCGAAGGGTAGCTATGCCCCGATCAACCAGCTTTTCTACGAGCAAGTCTACGGCTGCATTGCTCGGAGCACAAACCAGAATCCGCTGATTATACCGTGTTGCACGAGAAATCGCCGCAATCAAGGTAGTGGTTTTGCCCGTGCCTGGAGGACCATGAACTACCGCAATGTCTTGGGCTGCTTCCATTTTTTGGCAGGCCAGCACTTGGGAAAAATTCAATTCGGGTAGGTCAATTTTTGCTTCATCCCCAAAAACGGGGCGGCCTTCCCCATAGATCAAATCCCTAAATTTCAGGAGCTGTGGCTCCTCGGTAACCAGCAGTTTTTTCATTGCCGACTCCATCTCACGGTAGCTGGCCTCATCAAAAAGTAAGTCCACCCCAAGCCTGCCTGAGTCCATCCATTCTGGCACCTCATCCGCCTGAAGGGTAACGATTAAGCTCTCTTT
>SXYU01000099.1 GCA_005788235.1 Cytophagales bacterium | reverse complement strand
TTGTACACGATGCCATCCAGAATTCCTGGAATCCATTTGTTTAAAAACACCGCCAGTTTTCCTTGTGTAGTAAGCACCAGGTCACGTCTTCTTTTCCAAGTGGCCCGAAGAATGTGGTCTGCTACTTCTTCGGAAGTCATCATCTTGGATTCGTCGCGTGGGGACTCCCCTTGTGAAGCCCCTGAGGCAGTTAAAGCGGTATTTCGGATATTGGAACTGGTAAAGCCAGGAGCAACCACGAGCACGTGTACCCCTTTTTTCATCACCTCAGTACGCAAGGACTCAAAAAATCCATTCATCGCATACTTACTCGCCGTATAAGCAGTGCGTGCTGGAGTACCGCGATACCCATTAATGGAGGAAATCCCAATAATAGAGCCCTTGGAAGCCAAAATGGCGGGTAAGCAGAACTTGGTAGCATAGACGGTTCCCCAAAAGTTGGTATCCATCACCTTTCGAAAGACATCCAGGTCCAGGTCCTGAAACAGAGCCCGCATGGAGATTCCTGCATTGTTGACCAAAATATCTAGCTGACCATAGTGCGCGAGAGTTTCCTCGGCCATTCGGCGATTGTCTTCTTCTGAACCTGCATCAGCTAGGATAGGAAGTACGGGATAGTTTTTGGCGCGTAACTGAGCTGCACAATGCTCGAGCTTATGTGGATTCCTTCCTGTGATTACTAGATTGGCCCCTGCTGCACCAAAGGCTGCCGCACATGCTTCACCTATTCCTGAGGTGGCTCCTGTGATAAGGACCACTTTATTCGTATAGTTCATTCCTGATATTTGAACCTAAAGATAGAAAATTGACAGAAACAAAGGTGGCAAGGAAAAGGATTGTGAGATCAAGACTTGCCTAGCCTGAAGAATGTGGCCCAAACCTGTCCCTTTTTTCCTAATTTTGCTGCCATGTCGAGAAAAATGAAACATAATGTCATCACCGACCTGACCATCGAACGAATTGCTACTGAAGGCAAATGCTTGGGCTACCACGAAGGGAAGGTGGTGTTTGTGAATCAAGTTGCTCCTGGAGATGTGGTGGATGTGCGGATCACCAAAGGCAAAAGCTCTTTTATGGAAGGAGAAGTGGTGAAGTTTCACTCTTACTCCAAGGACCGCATCGAACCCTTTTGTGCTCATTTTGGAACCTGTGGAGGATGCAAGTGGCAGCACATCACCTACGAACTTCAGCAGCAATACAAACGGCAACAAGTAGTAGACCAGTTTGAACGGATCGCCAAAGTACCTATTCCGGAAGTGGCTCCGCTTCTAGCCTCTGCCAATACACAGTACTACCGTAACAAACTGGATTTCACTTTTTCAAATTCCCGCTGGTTGACCCGAGAGGAAGTCAATTCCGAACAAGAGTTTGAACGAAATGCCTTGGGCTTCCACATTCCCAAGATGTTTGACAAAATCATCGATATCGAGCACTGCTACCTGCAAGGTGGTATCTCCAATGCAGTGCGAAATGCCATTCGAACTTTTGCTCGAGAAAATGGAATTTCCTTCTACGGAATCCGCAATCAGGAAGGAGTTCTTCGAAACCTGATTATCCGGACTAGTAGCACGGGGCAAACGATGGTTATCGTTCAATTTGGAGAAAATGACCTAGAGTCAATTTTAAAGGTAATGACTTTTTTGAAGGAGCAATTCCCCGAAATCACCTCCCTTCTGTATGTTATCAATACCAAAGGCAACGAAACTTTTCATGATTTAGACCTTATTACTTTCTCGGGCCTACCTTACATAGAAGAGCAAATGGAAGGATTACGATTTCGAATCGGGCCCAAATCTTTTTACCAAACCAATTCAGATCAAGCCTACGAACTCTACAAGGTCGTGCGCAACTTTGCGCAGCTCCAAGGAGATGAGGTGGTGTACGATCTCTACACGGGTACAGGTACCATTGCCAACTTTGTCGCGAAGCAGGCCAAGCAGGTGATCGGGGTGGAATATGTAGCTGCAGCCATTAAAGATGCTCAGCTCAACTCCCAGTTGAATGGGATCGAAAACACACTATTCTATGCAGGAGACATGAAAGATATCCTGAACGATGAGTTTATGGCTAATCATCACAAGCCAGACTTAATCATTACCGATCCACCTCGCGCAGGAATGGACGAAAAGGTCATCCAGATGCTGCTTCGCATCGCTGCCCCTGTGATTGTGTACGTTTCCTGTAATCCAGCCACCCAAGCGCGCGATTTAGCCCTTTTGGGCGAACGCTATCAAGTAGAAAAGGTACAACCTGTAGACATGTTTCCTCAAACCTACCATGTAGAAAATGTGGTACGATTAACCCTAAAGCCATGATTTCTGATTTCAATGACCCCGAACTGAGTGGAAAATACCTTGGTACGATTACCAGCGACTTTGTCAAGGTCTGCGATCTACTCAAAGAAGCCTCCTACCAAGTCCGGTCCAAAGGGTTTTCTGATTTTCCTATATTTCCTATTTCCAAAGAAATGCAGCCTATCGGCAAAATCTTTATCGGCAAAGCAGAAAAAGACTTAGATTGGAACTACTTCATTACCTACGTGGATGAATTTGTGCAGCGTACCCTGATTGCAGAAGAGGGACTCGAAGACTTCACCAAAAACTACAAAGACCCCGACGAATTCTGTTGCTTATTTGTGATGGATGGAGCCTTCACCAGCTTTGTATACATCCCATATCCGACGGATTAATACTAATCCAATTTACTTGATATAAAACTAGTTGAATAATTATGAATCAATTTTTTACATCAAGTTACTTAGAGTGGTTAAGTAAAAAAAATTGCTCCGCAATACCCAATTTTGCTTGTAAATAGCATCTGTTTTCCTATCCCATGTTCAACCCTATCCTCATACAACTAGCCGATGTACAGGTCCATTATCGTGGGGCTCCACTCTTTGAAGACCTTTGCTTCACTTGGAAGCAGGGAGAGCATTGGGCGATTTTCGGGGATTCAGGGAAGGCGTTAACGGGATTCTTAGAAACCCTTCTTGGTAGAACTTTGCTTCAAAAAGGAACCGTAAATCGGCCTTTTGCGACAACCTATTCTCAACAAAAAAACAAGGAGGGTCAGGTCTACAGTTTCCGAGACTTGATGGCACTGATATCCCAGGATTACCCCATCCGAAATAGAGCTGGCCTCCAGAATTTTTACTACCAACAGCGCTTCAATAGTGAAGCTATAAACGATACCCTAACTGTAGGTGCTTATCTTCAAAAAAACAGTCCCAACATACCTGGGCCTTGGAACCTTGAAAAAGTAGCAAAACTCCTACGCTTACAGCCGCTACTCGAGCGTTCTGTACTCGCACTTTCCAATGGGGAAACGAGACGCCTATCCCTCGCTTTAGGCCTATTAAGACAGCCGAAAATTTTTCTAATGGATCAACCCCTAACTGGATTAGATCAAGAAAGTAGAGATACCTTTGGCGATTTTTTGGAAGAATGTATCCACCAAGGGATACATGTACTGCTCACAACAAATTCGCAAGAAATTCCTGATCAAATTACTCAAGTGGCTCGGCTAGAGGAAAGTGGGACCTTCAGCACCTGGGAGAAAAAAAACTACAGGATCGCCACATCATCTGGATTTAGCTTGCCTTGGGATCTGTCGCTATTAAACCAGTTGCTTCCTGCAATCCCTCGCTCATTAGGTACTGTAGTAGACTTAAATCAGATCAGCATTCGCTATGGAGACAAGCTCGTATTGGATCAACTGACTTGGAAGGTGAAGGCAGGTGAGCGGTGGAGACTTGCTGGACAAAATGGGAGTGGTAAATCCACTTTGATTAGTTTACTGATCGGAGAAAACCCACAAGCCTACTCCCAAAAATTTGCATTATTTGGTAAAAAAAGGGGTTCAGGTGAAAGCATCTGGGACCTCAAGCGGCCCATAGGATTTGTAGCTCCCGAGCTAGGACGTTTTTTTCCTAAAAACCAAAGCCTACAGAAAGTCATTCTTTCAGGATTAACGGACACCATGGGCTTGTATAGAAAGGTAAGTGCAGAGGAAGAATCACTAGCTGGTTCCTGGATGGATTTTTTTCAGCTGAAGCACCTGGCAACAAGGTATTTTTACGAATTAACCCTAGCAGAGCAGCGCTGGGCACTCCTCGCTAGAGCTTTGATCAAAAACCCGCAACTCCTTATTCTAGATGAGGCCTCTCAAGGAATGGATGAATTGCAGCGTCAACTTTTTCGAGAAACTCTCCAAGCAATCTTACTGCATTCGCCGATGACTTTGATCTATGTCAGTCACTACGATCAAGATGTGCCCGCCTGCATCAATCATCAGCTCAAGCTGGATTAATTAGTGCATTAGGATCATCCTTAAGCTGTTCGATTTGTTTAGCGTTAAACGAATGCGAAACCATGAAAACGAAAATACTTGATTAATGGATTCCAAATT
>SXYU01000098.1 GCA_005788235.1 Cytophagales bacterium | reverse complement strand
TGGGCAACACCATGATTGATACGCTGCTGGCGCAGCTGCCGCATTTCAAAAAGCCAGCTGGAATGCCCTTCGATCAGTTGCAGGCAGGTGAATACTTTGTCATGACACTCCATCGCCCTGCGAATGTGGACCAGGAAGAATCCTTACGGGAGCTTATGAAAGCTATCTTGGATGGGACTGCTGGCTTGCCGGTGGTTTTTCCAGTACATCCACGCACTGCCAAAAACCTGGAGTGCTTGGGAATTGAAGCACCGAATCTACACTTGATCAGCCCGCTGGGCTACTTGGAGTTTAACCACCTCGTGCAGCACGCCAAGGGAATAATTACGGACTCGGGAGGAGTGACGGAAGAAGCTTCTGTGATGAATGTGCCTTGCATTACTCTACGGGATAGTACGGAGCGCGCGGAGACAATCCACCTCGGTACGAACGTGCTGGTGGGTACCGATCCCAAAAATTTAAAGCCCTACCTATATCAAATCCTCCGAGGGGAGTGGAAACAGTACCAGGGAATCCCGCTTTGGGATGGCCACACTGCTGAACGCATTGTGGATATCTTACTCAAGCAGTACAGCTAAGGCTCTTTCATTAACGAAAAAAATACTCTCCCCGCAATGCTGCGGGACAGGCTGCAAAGCAGGAAAGACCAGTCCGCCGCGGCGGACAGGCTTGGAGTGAATTTTTTTTTAGCGCGCAAAGACACGAAGGCGCAAAGAGAAAAACCCCTTGGCGGCTTTTTACCTTTGTGAGAAATTATCCTTTTACTCTCGCGAAGAAGGGAAGGCCTGCCTGCGAAGGCAGGCGCAAAGAAATAAGCCCCTTTGCGTCTTGGCGACTTTGCGCGATAACTTTCTTTGTTTTCGAAAAAAAACGGAATCGTGCCTTAGCGAGGGAATCAATCTACCCAGCCCCAAGGAACAGGAGGAGTATTGATGGGTTTGGTCAGGTCAAACTTTACTGAAAATAGCGTAGCAGACCCAAGCCTTCTCAGGTTGTAGGTAAAGGAGGTGTCGTCCATCGTAATCCACCACACGTTCCCTACCGCAGCAGGAAGCATGCCGGCAGTAAAGGAGTCTGCAGGGAAAAACTGCGTGCTTGCCGAACCTGTATTGGTGGCCTTACCTCCATACTGCGTCACCGCATCTTCCGTTCCATCGGCATGCCTGTGGTCGTGCTTGAGTTGGATCAACTGCTGCTTATCCATAGTCAATACCCAAGTACGAGATAAATCTTCCCCTACGAAAAAAGGAATGCGTAGACGACCTTCCTCACAGCTGCGCACATGCATGACCAATTTTCCTCCAAACCGTGGATCAGATTCGGGAGATACCAACTTACCCTCGTAGGCTTTTCCGCAGTGGCTAGACAAAGTCTCCCAAAATTGCTGAGAAGGTGCTTTTTCTTGAGCGAAAACTTGAGAGAGGCTCCCAAAAAACAGGAGGACAAATACAAAGGATAAGGAGGGGTTTTTCATAGTTGGGAAAGTACCAAATTTTAAGGGAAAGTCATTCCTAACTTACTTCCGCACATAAAAAAAGCCACCCCGAAGGATGGCTTTTTAAATTTGGCCGAATAAGATTAGAAAGAAAATCCTACGCTAAAGTTAGCTCGAACACCAGGACTTAGTTGCGTGAAGAATTGATCTTGTGCCCCATAAGAACTGAAGATAAATTCACGCTTATCGTTCAACAAGTTTTGAACACCGAAGCTTGCACGAATGCGCTCGTCTGCACCGAAGGTCTTGTTGACATTCAAGTTCAGGGAATTGAATGGTACGGCATAGGTATCGGTACGGTTACCAAAGCCCACAAAGTTAAGTGTCGGACCTTGTACATTGTAGAAGATGCCCGCTTCCCAACCCGTATTGAAGTCAGAGTAAGCAATACCAGTATTCACAATGTAGGGTGCCTGACCAGCCATATCACGCGTATCACCGATTTTTTGTCCCTCTCTAGCCGTCAACTGACGAGATCTTTTTTCAGTGGCAGACATGGAGATTTGAGACTCGGTCAAGGTCACGTTGGTGTTCCACTGGAATTTTTCAAGGCTAGGGCTGATAAATTTCAAAGACTTTCTGAATTCCAATTCAACACCCAGCACGGTACCATTTCCTACGTTTCTAGGTTGAAAAGCACCTGCATCGGAGAGGAACTGCACAATTTCGATTGGGTTTTCGAAGGTCTTGTAAAACGCTCCCAAAGACCACATCTCTCCTTTGGGCTGGAACATTTCCCAACGTAAATCAAAATTATTGATGTTGGTCGACACCAAGTTACCATCCCAGAGAACTTCAGTACCTGCATTGGTTGTTTCTTTAAAGAGACCTCCTACAAAGGTTCTACCTGAGATTGGGTCGATAATTTCAGCAAAGGAAAGTTCCTTAAAGGAAGGTCTAGCGATGGTTCTCGCTACAGAAAAACGAAGATTCTGCGCTTCTTTGACATTCAGAACAAGGTTGAGCGTAGGGAAGAAGTTTAGATCGTCCAGTACCTTCTCTTCATTGAAAATAATGGTTGAGTTCTGGTTAGTACCTGTATAAAACTGCGTATATTTTTCCACTCGCAAACCCAATATTGCTTTCAACTTTGGCAAAGGATTGGCTTCAGTACTTACATATCCTCCCATATTGGTTAGAGAGGATTGGAAGCTATTCGGATTGTTTGGAATAAAATCTGGGTTGAAACGCACCCCATTTCTATTGGTTGCAGAGAATAAGTTGCTTTCCTGTAAAATATTGTTGGGATTTCCGTCTAGTGGAGTGGTTCCGGTAGCAAATTGAAAAGATTGGATTTCAAAGTCACGCTCCTTGAACGTGTAAGAGCCACCAAATTTAAACTTGGCATCTTGGTTCCAAAGGCTCAAATTTTTGGTCAAGTCTAACTTGCCTACCAAATTATTTTCTTCCAAGTTTCTCCAAATACGAGCTGGCAAGCCCACTTCTGGGGAAATGGTATTGTTTGGTAATCTAAATCGGGTAAAGCGAATATCTGGATCTTCAATGGTGGAACGAGTAGGAGCAAGTTTCCAATTCACTTCCCAAGACCCTCCTTTGATAAAATGGCTGCCTGAAAGCAAAATGCTAGAAAGCCCACGTTGGCTGTATTCTAGGTTGTACTGCTTGGCTTCGTAGTTGGCCCCTAAATTGGAGTTATCATAGTCGAAAATACCCGATTTAGACTCTCCATTTTGAAGATGCAGGAAGTTAAGCTTGAACTTAGAAGTCTTTGTTTTCAATGCAATACCTGCTATTCCTCCAAGAAGCACACTGTTTACGCCATAGTCTCCGGTCTGAATCTGGAGCGCATCCAATTCATTTTGCTTGGAATCAATTGGCTTTGCAAACAAGTTGAATTGCGCATCCTGATAAAATTCCGTATCATTTTTATAAGTCAAGGCGGCATTGTAACCCCAGGTAGCTTTGGGTCTTGCAATCTGATTGCCAAAAGAAAGTCCCAAACCAAAATCCATCATCGAAGTTTGAGTAGAGGCACCTAAGGTTTTGTTGAAGCCTCTCAGCAACTGCTGAAACTCTTGCCCCTTAGCTCCGTTTGGATTACCGATTACCTCTGCAAACTGTGGAACATTTGTTCTTCCACCCGTTGGATTGGCACGGGTACCGTCGTCATAGCCCAACCAGTCGGTCTTACCTCCTTGGTAGGTCAAGTAATTTTTGTTGAAGTGCATGGAAGGATTCACCCCTCCAGAAATACTCACGCGGAAGGTTTTCTCTTCAGGAAAATCTTTGGTTTCAATGTCTACTACGCCGCCTGTAAAATCCGCAGGAAGCTCCGCGGTAAAAGACTTGGATACGACGATGTTGTCAATCACATTCGTAGGAAAAATATCCATTTGAATCGTGTTTCGGTCTGGATCTAGACCAGGAATGTCTACTCCGTTCAGTACGGTCTTGGTGTAACGATCACCCAACCCACGTACATACACGTATTTACCCCCTTCAATGGATACCCCTGTCACACGCTTCACGGCAGAAGCTGCATCTCCATCACCGATCTGACGGAAAGTTGCTGAAGAGATTCCGTCTAGCAGGTTGGGTGCATTTCGCTTCACAGACATTAGAGCAGATTCCGTGGTACGGATAGCAGCAGCAGAGACGGTGACTGTCTCCAATTCTGACTCTTCCGATTTCATCAAAACATCTGAAAGCACGGTTACCTTACCTGACTCCACCAGCACCTCGGTCAAATTGACCGTAGCGAAGGAGATGTACGAAATTTGTAGGGTGTAGGATCCAGGAGCAAGTTGAATTTCAAACTTTCCATCAAAATCGGTGACAGCACCGGTGGAAGTTTCTTTGACCAAGACCGAAACGCCGTAAAGCGGCTCGCCTGTGGATTCATCAAAAATGGCGCCACGGATGGTGCCATTCTGAGCAAATACAAAGCCCGTAATCAATTGAAATGCAATGATAAGGAGTAGAACGACCAATGGTTTTAAAGGCAATTCCTGTTTTTTCTTGTTCATACAGCGTTAAGAAATATTCAATTATACTAGTAAAAAGGAAAGGAAGGATCCTTGCAAGACCTTCCTTTCCTTGTAGGAAAATTTAATTATTTAAAGTCAGCTAGTTGACCAGCCTTTTCAGCCCAAGTCCAACCTGTGAATGCAGCTTTGGTAGCGCCTACTGTGTTTGCCTTAAGCGCTACTTCAGCTGCAAAAGCATCTGTTCCATTACGGAAAGCAATTGGTAGCGTGACACCCGTCTTCAAAGTAGCCTCCAATTTGGTAAACACTAGGATTTTAGGAGAAGCAGTAAAGTTAGGAACAGTAGTTGCATCTAGAGATAAGTCTCCACGGCCCGCATTGGCTACACCGAGGTAGGTATCCGCGGGAGCTGGGAAGTTGAAGAAGTATAGGTTTTCGAAAGTACCTCTTGCAGCAGATCTAAAGTCACCAAATTCGGAAGCTGGGTGTCCTTTTACTGAACCGTTTTTCACGGTGTGCGCAGCGTTGTATGATCCTTCAGGACCGTCGATTTCAAGACCGTGGTCTGTGTTCACACCAGCAATCACGATAAAATTGTCCAAAGTACCTGCCCAAGACTGGTCGGTATCGACTGCATCATCACCAGAGTTCCAGATCAAGGCGTTCTTTACAGAAACTGTTCCACCAAACCACTCGATACCATCGTCCTGGTTGGCTACTACTTCTACGTTTTCGATTACGGTTCCAGAACCTACACCACCAAGGGTCAAGCCATTAATCTCGTTACTTGCTCCGATCAAAGACCCGCCATGACGGATAGAGATAAATTTGAGGATACCTGAGTTGTCAGCATCGTTTGTTCCACCATAAAGTCCGTTTGTATCAGTAGCTGGAATACCTTCGATTGCTAGTTCCGCTACGTCACCTGCAAGAGAACACTTTGCTCTTCCAAGGACGATCAAACCTCCCCAAAGACCTTCTTGTGTAGGCTCCAAGTTAGGAGAAGCAATTTGACCTGGAGCGATTTCGTCTGCTACAGAAGTAAAGATGATTGGCTCAGTAGCAGTACCCTGTGCGTCGATTTGTGCGCCTCTAGCGATAACTAGTGCAGTTGCGTTAGCTCCAGAACCAGCTTCACCTTTGATGATAACTCCTTTTTGGATAGTCAATTTAGCTGGAGCAGTCACAAAAATTCTAGCTCCAAGGATGTAAGTCTTACCAGTTACCCAAGTAGTGTTAGCAGTGATGTTACTTGTAACACGGATGGTAGTTGGCTCGGCACCTACTGTCAGTACGTGCGTAGTTTTTCCTGTATCCCCGTCTTTATCAGTTACAGTAAATTCAAAAACTAGATTCTTTCCAGCATCAGCTGCAACTGCAGTGTACTCGAAAGGAAAAGTTGCGCTTGTCCCAGTCAATGGAAGCGTAGATAGAGGTGCTCCATCTTTAGTGATTGAAAGTGATACAAGACCGTCAAGGCCTTCAGCAGAACCGGTTACTGGACCTAATTTAGCACCTGCATCAATTTTTGCAGTAGCAGGGATACCTGAAATGGTTACACCATTGTCTGGCTCCTCTTCAGTACAGCTAGTGAATACCAGCGTAAAGGCAGTTAATAGAGTGAGGATGTACGAAAAGTTTTTCATTGGTTGTGTGTAATTAAGGTTTTGCGAGTTGATTACGTGACAAATGTGAACCCTAATTATTGCCCAAAAGAAAAAATAGAATTATGCTTTTTTTAAAAAATTGCGACACATTTAACCTGCATTTAATAAAAGAAAAACAAAAAAGGCTTTTCGTTCGAAAAGCCTTTTAAATGGGGGTTTTATGTTACTTCAATGTTACCGACTTGTTGATCGGCACTTTTTCGAGTAACGTTTTGACCAAGTCGCGTGTGCTGATGCGATCCGCCTCTGCTTCGTAATTGAGCAAAATTCGGTGATTGAGCACATCCTCAGCAATTTCTTTGATGTCTTCAGGCAACACATAATCTCTGCCGTCCATAAATGCTACCGCTTTCGCGGCCAAGTTCAAATTGATACTTGCGCGTGGAGAAACTCCAAAGAGGATGTATTTGGCCTCGTCCTTAAGTCCATAGTCTTTGGGGAATCGAGTAGCAAATACCAATTCGATGATGTAATGCTCCAAAGGCTCAGCCATTTTGACCGTATTGATCTGGTCTCGGATGTCAAAAATATCCTGCTTCGAGAGAATCGGCTTTACATCCGCTGCATATTGCATATTAGACATTCGACGCATCACTTCCATTTCGTCGGTTTTGCTCGGATAGTTAATGTGAACCTTCATCATGAATCGATCCACCTGTGCTTCTGGTAGCGGGTAGGTTCCTTCTTGATCCACGGGGTTTTGCGTAGCCAACACCAAAAATGGCCGATCCAAGGTATAGGTCGTCTCTCCAATCGTCACTTGCTTTTCTTGCATCGCTTCCAAGAGCGCGGATTGCACCTTGGCTGGGGAGCGGTTGACCTCATCCGCCAAGATCACGTTCGAAAAAATAGGCCCTTTCTTCACCTCAAAGTTGGATTTCTGCTGATTGTAAATCATCGTTCCAATCAGATCCGAAGGCAACAAATCAGGCGTAAACTGAATGCGATTGAAATTCAAGTGGAGCACCTTGGCAAGGGTATTCACGGTCAAGGTCTTGGCAAGTCCCGGTACACCCTCCAATAAAATATGCCCATTGGTAAACAAGCCGATCAACAAGCGATTGATCATCTTGTCCTGACCTACCACTACTTTTTTCACTTCCTGAATGACTTCAGCAATTTTTTCCTGATGCATGAGACTCGTCTTTTAAGTATACTAGTTTGGAGGGACTAAATTAGGAGAAATTGTTCCAATACCCAATCTTACAGTTTCCCGAGCGCAATCCCGAGCGCCTTTTAGATTTTTAGGAATTTTTAAGAGCTACTTGTATTTTTTTGTGCCGGACCTAGGCTGTGCAAATCCCGTCAAGCCCAAGGAGCGGTACACCAGCTCTTGGCTAAGCTCCCGAACTTCACCCGCCTCCATCCCGTCTAGGGTGATTTTTTCCATGGAAAAGCGAACAAGCCTGAGGGTAGGAAAGCCTACCGCAGCGGTCATCTTTCGCACTTGACGATTCTTGCCTTCAATCAAGGTAAGCGCCAACCAGCAGTCTGGGATAGAAGCACGGTAGCGAATGGGGGGATTTCGTTCAGGAAGTGTCGGCACCGGATCCAGTAACTTGGCTACCGCAGGCTTGGTGCGATACGGCTTTCCATCCACTTGAATAGTGACCCCCTGTTGAAGTTGGGCCAAGGCTTCGGGGCTAGGAATTCCCTCCACCTGCACGTAGTAGGTGCGCTGGTGGCCAAATCTAGGGTTCAGCAGTTGGTGATTCAGTCCTTTATCGTCTGTGAGGAGCAGCAATCCCTCGCTATCCTTGTCTAGTCGACCTACGGGATATACTTCCTTCGGAAAATCGCCCAAGGAAGCCAAGGTGAACTCTTCCCCGCTAAACTGCGTGAGCATTCCGAAGGGTTTGTAGGTAATAAAATACTGATACACGCTAGGAATGCTACTTAGCTACCACAGCCAACGCAATCAAAATGCGAGTCAAGTGGCTTTACTCCTTTAAGTTGCATTTCAAGGTTGTGGATTTCGTCACGGGTGTCCATGTCGGCAAACATGTCTCCTGTAAGTTTGGCTTTCAATGCCGTGATGGCTTCTTCGAGGGCGAGTAATTGTTGTTCGGTCATCGCAGTGGTTTTTTGGGTTGAAAAAAGGCTCAGAACAAAATATCATTTTGCTCTTTTTTCAAATCAAAAATGAGGCCAATTGCTCCACATTTGAAGGGAACAAGTAGAATAAAACTTAACTCCTTCCAAAATTCTTGTAAAGGTCCCCTTAAAGCCATTTTGATCTTCAACTAAAATAAGGTATCCCCCAAGCGTTGCTACTAGAAACCTCAAGTCATTTTCTTTCCATGAACGGCCAATTCTTCTATCTTTGTGCCTTGTTTTGAGCGGAATGCCTAGTCAAATTGGCGGTGTTGTCTCGAATCCTTTTTCTAGAAAAAAGGGAAAAACATTCTTTTCTTCATTTCACCAGATTAGACGCAGTGAAAACGTACCAGGAATTTAAGCAGGTTGACTATCCCCATATCGGTGAGTCGGTCCTTCAGTATTGGAAAGAAAATCAGATTTTCGAGAAATCCATCTCCAACCGAGAAGGGGCCAAGACCTTTACTTTTTTCGAAGGACCTCCTTCTGCCAACGGTACCCCTGGTATCCACCATGTCATGGCTCGTACCCTCAAGGATATCTTTTGCCGTTACAAAACCCTGCGCGGATTTCAAGTCAAACGCAAAGGAGGATGGGATACACACGGACTCCCTGTGGAACTTCAAGTCGAGAAAGAACTGGGCATCACCAAAGAAGATATTGGGAAGGCTATCACTGTAGCCGAGTATAACAAAAAGTGCCGGGAAACAGTGATGCGCTTCAAGAATGAGTGGGACGAGCTCACCGAGAAAATCGGTTATTGGGTGGACTTGGAAGATCCGTACATCACCTTTGATTCCAACTACATCGAGTCCCTTTGGTACCTCCTCAAGCAGCTTTACGAAAAAGGCCTGCTCTACAAAGGCTACACCATACAGCCCTACTCTCCTGCAGCGGGTACGGGATTAAGTTCGCACGAACTCAACCAGCCTGGCTGCTACCGTGAGGTAAAAGATACCTCGATCACGGGTCAGTTTAAACTAAAAAACCAGCCCAATACCTACATTCTTGCCTGGACCACCACGCCCTGGACCTTGCCTTCCAACTCGGCCCTTGCCATCGGTGAGAACCTAGACTATGTGAAGGTCCGCACCTTCAATCCTTACACCCACCTGGCGGTAGATGTGATTTTGGCAAAAGCACGGGTGGCATCCTTCTTTTCTCCGAAAGCCTCCGAACTCCCACTGGAAGACTACCGCCCTGGAGACAAACTGATTCCCTACCAAGTACTGGAGGAGTTTAAAGGCAAAAGCATGATTGGCTGGGAATACGAGCAGCTGCTCCCAATCCCCGGCTTGTCCCTTCCACACCCTGCTTTTACGGTTGTAGCTGGGGATTACGTGACCACCGAAGACGGTACAGGTATTGTGCACTTAGCCAAGGCATTTGGTGCAGATGACTTTAGAACCTTGGTTCAGCAAAAAGTACCAGGCATCTTTGTACAAGACGAACTCGGCAATGAGGTACCTGTGGTGGATCGTCAAGGTAAATTCCTACCCATCGTCGGCGAATACCTAATGGCCAAGATGCAAGAGCACGGAATCAGTGCGCACAAGACCTTTGGAGCGAATGATTTCTATGTCAAAAACTACACGCAGGATGACGAGTCTGCTCCGGATTACAAAAACACGGATGTAATCTTATCGATCCTCCTCAAAAGTGAAAACAAAGCCTTCAAGGTCGAAAAATACGAGCACAGCTACCCCCATTGCTGGAGAACAGATAAGCCGATCTTGTATTACCCACTGGAAAGCTGGTTTATCAAAACTACGGCCTACAAGGACCGCATGGTGGAGCTCAACAAAACTATCCAATGGAAACCAGAGGCCACGGGCACTGGTAGATTTGGAAACTGGCTCGAAAACTTGGTGGACTGGAACTTGAGCCGCTCCCGTTTCTGGGGCACCCCACTGCCGATCTGGAGAACTGCCGATGGCACCGAAGAGAAATGCATCGGTTCCATCGCAGAGCTGCAAGCAGAAATCGACAAGTCCGTAGCAGCGGGCTTCATGACTGCCTCGCCCTACGCTGGCAAAGAACTAGACCTGCACCGCCCTTATGTGGATGAGGTGATTTTGATCTCCAATACGGGTCAAAAAATGGTCCGAGAGACCGACCTCATCGACGTTTGGTTTGACTCAGGCGCCATGCCCTATGCCCAGTGGCACTAT
>SXYU01000097.1 GCA_005788235.1 Cytophagales bacterium | reverse complement strand
AATACCTACAATTTCTTTGCCTTGTATGCCAACCTAGATGCCTTCATCTACCGGGCAGAAAAGGCCATTCCAGTGCAGGAGCGCGCGGAGTTGGACCAATGGATCCTATCCAAGTTGCAGTCCCTGATTCTGGAAGTAGAAGCAGCCATGGATGGCTACGATGCCACCAAGGCCACTCGCGCCATTCAGAACTTCACTGTAGACCAGCTTTCCAACTGGTACGTGCGCCTCGCTCGAAAGCGATTCTGGAGAGGAGACATGCAGGCAGACAAACAGGCGGCTTACGAGACCTTGTATGAGTGCCTATTTACCCTAAGTCAATTGATGTCCTCCTTTGCTCCCTTCTATGCGGACTGGTTGTACAAAAACTTGACCGAAGCTGGGGAGCATGGCTTGGAATCTGTGCATTTGACTGATTGGAATCCTGCCAATCTTTCGCTTATCAATCCTGACCTAGAAACAAGCATGGATCTGTCACAGACGATCTCTTCCTTGGTACATTCCTTGAGAAAGAAGGAAAAAATAAAGGTACGTCAGCCTTTGCAGCGCATCCTAGTGCCTGTACTTTCTGAAAAATTCAAGTCACAGGTAGCACATGTGGCTGAGTTGATCCAAACGGAAGTCAACATCAAAGCCATCGAATACCTAGATGATGCCTCCGGGATCTTGGTGAAGCAAATCAAACCAAATTTGCCCCTCTTAGGCAAGAAATTAGGGCCAAAAATGCGCTTCGTCGTCGCTGCCCTCCAGAATTGGGGGCCCTCAGAAATTGGGCATATCGAACGTGAAGGTCAGTTCAAAATGACCGTCGAAGGTGAAGAAATCGAGCTGCTACTGGAAGAAGTATTGATCAGCTCCCAGGATATTCCGGGCTGGTCGGTAGCCTCAGACCAAGGGGTGACAGTGGCTTTGGATGTCACTTTAACGGAAGAGTTGAAGCAGGAGGGGGTTGCCCGAGATCTGGTCAATCGCATCCAAAACCTGCGAAAGGACCTAGGTCTGGAGGTGCAGGATAAAATAATACTCCTCGTGTCCGATAGCAATTCTTTAGTAAATGCTTCCATCGCTTTGTTTGGAGGATATATCCAGGAAGAAACGCAGGCTACCTCACTTTCTGTAGGCAACTTGGAAGGGGATGTAACCGTTTTGGATATGGATGAGTTTGAATTGGCTGTACGACTTGTTAAGGTATAACCTTTAAGATATGAATAACTACCTCAAATATTTCGGAATTGCTATCTTGGTCATTGCCCTTGATCAAGCCACCAAAATGTGGGTACACTTCCAAATGGACTTTGGAAGCCCAGGGCAAATTCAAATTTTCGGTGACTGGTTTAAGCTGCACTACACGACTAATCCAGGGATGGCTTTTGGAATGGAGCTTGGCACGGAGTATGGAAAAATGATCCTCACCTCCTTTCGTTTGGTGGCGATGGTAGGTATAGGGTATTACCTTTATTACTTGATTCAAAAAAGAAGTCCAGTAGGCTACACCTATTGTATCGCACTAATTTTGGGGGGTGCGATTGGTAATTTGGTAGATTCCGTGTTTTATGGGGTATGGCTTGACAATGCCCCCTACAATGCCCCAACGCCTTGGCTTCATGGGCAGGTAGTGGACATGTTTTATTTTGATATTTGGGAAGGCTATATCCCAGATTGGGTACCACTATGGGGAGGTGGATATACCGCGCTTTGGCCAATCTTCAATGTGGCAGATGCCTCTATTTTTATTGGAGTCACCATCATCTTAATTTTTCAAAATCGGTTTTTCCCTGAAACCAAATCTGAAACAGTAAACCCTCCACAAGAGACGGAAGAAGCGCAGTAAATCAAACGCTGCTAGTAGAAATTTAAAAGAGAGGCCCAATAATCGGCCTCTCTTTTTTTCTTCAAAAAAATAAACGGAAATGACAAATTATTCTCTTTTTATCCTTAATTTTCCTTTTCGTGTATCTAAAAAGTAACCCAAGGTAAATGAAAAATAAGCCTCAATTAGTTAATAATATATATACTAGATTTTTTACTTCAGATGATTGTTGATCCGGATCAGCCTTTTCAGCTTATATATTCCGTTTCTAGTCACGAATATTTGGGCTTTCTTTTTGAATCCTATGTAGTTCCTCTTGATGATAAAGGAAGGCTTACGTATGCATATCAAAATATAAGTTCTGCCAATGCAAAAGAATTTGATTCGGGCCTTGATGCACAAGATTATGAATTGATCCAGTTGATGGATAGTATGCAGCAAGATGCAGTGGTCAAGCCTTACATGAAAAAAGGGAATCTAAAACCAAAGGATTTTCTCCAAAAAATCTTTGACCCCAAGACGGCTGACCCAACTACTCAAGAGCTACTCTTCAAAAACCTAGAGCTCAAACGAGCCAAAATTCTGCCACTACTGCTAAACAAGCGTTTTTTTGAAACTGCTTCCGATGGAAATCCTACGGGAAGAGAAATAATTATTCAAGCTGAACCTGCAACCATTCAGTTTCACTTCGATAAGGGAGAGTTCAATACCCAGTATTACCCAGTCATTAAATTTCAGGCACAAAAACTCGCTTGGCAGCACAAAGGGGGCTACTTAATTTGTAAGGAGCCTGCATGGTTAATTGTCAACCAACAGCTTTTTCACTTTGAAAAGGGAATTGATGGTAAAAAATTACAGCCCTTTTTAACTAAAAACGCGATCCTAATTGAACGGAAGTTTGAACCAGAATATTACCGAAAATTTGTCAACTCCTTAATCACTCAATTTGAGGTTGTTGCAAGAGGCTTTGAAATCCACACCGAGCAAGGCACTCCAGAAGCCCTATTAACGGTCAGCGGCTTGCCAGGGGGGATAGCAATAGAAACCCTTTTTGAGGAGGAAATAGTCTCTACTCCATCAGAGGATATCATTGTCTTGGAACCTCGGTTTAAGTATGGAGAGTTTGATTTTGGAACCCTCCTCCATGCTGGAGAGGGCAGCGGAAACTCCTGTCGCTACGAGGAAAAAGATGGGAACTTTACCTTCTTTAAAACGGTCCGTACCACCAAATTGGAGGAGCGCTACCTGACAATTTTAAAGAAAAAAGGCTTGGAATTTACGCATGGAAAGATTGCGATGCCCAAAACACAAGCTTTTGAGTGGCTGGGAAATCAGGAGGACTACCTCCGTGAAAATAAAATCAAAATCGTTCAAAAAGGAGGCCTAAACGGGAATACGTACCACATTGGTAAAGCCCAAATTACGATTGAAGTCAATGAAAATATTGACTGGTTTGATGTAAAAGCACTCATCAAGTTCGGAATTTACCTCGTCCCCTTTGCCAAACTGCGTAAGCTACTCATCCAAGGAAAACACGAGTTTGAGCTTCCAAACGGAGAAATTGCAGTGATCCCTGCATCCTGGTTTGTCAACTATTCAGAGCTTTTTAACTTTATCGAAGAGCGTAGTGCTGAGGAATTGGTTCTGCGAAAACACCACTTAGCCTTTGCTCGGGAGCTACAAAATGGAGAGCTAATTCGTCTCAACCTAAGTTTAAAGCTAGAGCGTCTCCGTAATTTTGACTCTATTGATGACTATGCACTGCCCAATACCTTTAAGGGCTCCCTACGCCCCTACCAAAACGCAGGCTACAATTGGCTCAGATTCCTGAACGAATACCAGTTTGGTGGATGTCTTGCTGACGACATGGGTCTGGGTAAAACAGTTCAAACGCTAGCACTTCTAGCCTATGAAAAGGAGGAAAACCCAGGTTTTGCCTCTTTATTGGTGATGCCTACCTCCTTGATCTACAACTGGGAATTGGAAGCCCGAAAATTTGCTCCTGATCTAAAGTTATTGGTGTATTCAGGAACCCAGCGCAACAAGGACCCCTGGAAATTTCGAGGCTACGACGTCGTGCTCACTTCCTATGGCATCGTGAGAATGGACGTGGACCAGCTGAGCGAGTTTTACTTCAATTATGTCATACTGGATGAGTCACAAGCAATCAAAAACCCAAACTCCAATATTGCCACCGCTGTCAATAAACTGAAAAGCAAGCGACGACTGATTCTAACGGGTACCCCCGTAGAAAACGGCACCATGGACCTTTGGTCCCAGATGAACTTTGTAAATCCAGGGCTTTTGGGCAATCAACTGATATTCAAAAAGCAGTTTCTACACCCCATCGAAAAGCAGCATGACAAGGAGAAGGCCTCCCGCTTGCATGCGATGATCAAGCCCTTTATCCTCCGAAGACTAAAATCTCAAGTAGCTAAAGATCTGCCCGAAAAAATTACCAACATCAAATATTCGGATATGACTGCTGCACAGGAAAAAGTATACGAAGAGGTAAAAAGCTATTACCGAGAAAAAATCATTGGGGAACTTGCAGGCACTGGGAGAGGCAGCCAGCAGTTTACACTCCTTCGCGGTCTAACTCAACTGCGGCAGATTGCTAACCATCCAAAGCTAGTTCGCGAAGATTATTCTGGGGAATCTGGAAAGTTGGAAGACATTACCTACATGCTTCAGGAAACGATTTCAGAAAATCATAAAGTACTAGTATTTAGCCAGTTTGTTCGCCACCTATCGATTGTTCGGGAGTTTCTAGACAGAGAGAAGATCCCCTATGCCTACTTAGATGGTGCCACAAAAGACAGACAAAAACAAGTAGAAAAATTTCAAACGGACGATAGCTGCAAGGTGTTTTTGATCTCTCTCAAAGCGGGTGGTGTAGGCCTCAACTTGACCAAGGCTGAATATGTATTCCTCTTAGATCCCTGGTGGAATCCTGCCGTCGAAGCTCAGGCCATCGACCGGGCACACCGAATTGGCCAAGAAAATAAGGTCATCATCTACAAGTTTATCAGCCGCGGATCAGTAGAAGAAAAAATCATGGCGCTCCAAGACCGCAAACTTGCTCTGGCAGGAGAGCTAATCAGTAATGAAGAAAGCTTTATGAAGAACCTAGACAATGAAGATATCCGTGCTTTACTCGACTAAGCCTTAAACCCTTTCACCTAAAAAAATTTTGATATAGGAAAATGGGGTACAGCGAAAAATCCATACAAAAGGATGGATTTTAATTTTATACTATTGATAGTCAATATAGTAACCAAAACGGCTAATTTCTTAACTATAATTTATTAGTCAAATTGGCGGAGAGCTGGGGATATTTTTTTAAATTTTATCTTCAATTACCGCTATTCTTTTCCTGCAGATGCCTAAAGCCAAATCCGATAAAGATCGGAAAATCTTTGTTCTGGATACTTCCGTAATCCTGTACACGCATAACTCCATCATGAACTTTGCCGAGCACGACGTGGTCATCCCAATCACCGTACTTGAGGAGTTGGATCAATTCAAAAAAGGCAACGATACCAAAAATTTTGAGGCCCGAGAGTTTATCCGACTGTTAGATAAACTATCTCATGATCACATGATTCACGAGTGGACTCCCTTAAATGGAAAAACAAAAGGAAACTTCAAGGTCTTGATGAACCCTGACAATAACCTGAATGCAAACATCATTTTTGGAGAAGAAAAGAATGATCATAAGATCTTGAATGCTGCTCTCTACATCAAGCAACATGAAAAGGACCGGAAAGTCATCTTAGTGTCCAAAGACATCAACTTGCGTCTTAAGGCAAAATCATTAGATATCCTTGCCGAGGATTACGAAACAGGAAAAATCAAAAACATTATTGAACTAGAAAATACGGGCAAGTACCTTTTAGAGGATTTGGATCCGCTAGCCATCAATACCTTGTATGACCGTGGATCTATTGAGGCCAAGATGATTCTTGGAAATCGGAAACGAAAAGCAAATGCTTTTTACATCTTAAAAAGTCAAAAACAATCGGTACTCGCCTACTACAATGCAGATGAAAATGTTCTCAGCCGGGTAGACAAGCAACTGGCTTACAACATCAAGCCTCGAAATGCAGAACAGACCTTTGCGCTCCACGCCATCCTGAACCCACGCATCAAATTGGTCTCCATCCAAGGGGTGGCTGGAACAGGAAAAACCCTTCTTGCCTTGGCGGGTGCCTTGGAACAGCGGAGAGAATACAAACAAATTTTCTTGGCTAGACCGATCGTGCCGCTATCCAATAAGGACATTGGCTATTTGCCGGGAGATATCAAGTCCAAACTGAATCCCTACATGGAGCCACTGTGGGACAACTTGAAGTTTATCCAAAATCAATACAAGGAGACCGATAAGGAATATCAAAAAATCACCGAGCTGGTCAACCAAGAAAAGTTGGTCATTCAGCCACTTGCCTACATTCGTGGAAGATCTCTATCCAATATTTTCTTTATCGTCGATGAGGCGCAAAACCTTACCCCACACGAAATCAAAACCATCATTTCGAGAGCTGGAGAAAATACAAAAATCATCTTTACAGGGGATGTGTTCCAAATTGATACGCCCTACCTCGATGCACAATCCAACGGCCTCTCTTACCTTATCGATCGGGTAAAGGATCATCCGCTCTATGCACACGTGAAACTAGAAAAAGGGGAGCGCTCTGAACTGGCGAACTTGGCCAACGACTTGCTCTAAGTAGGCGACAGGGGAGTCAAAAATCTCGGCCTACTAGCTTAAAAGGAATCAGTTGTCTTAGGTGTATTTTTTATATTGATCGAGGATGGTTTGCCATCCCTGAGTTTGCAGCTTGATTGGGTTTTCAGTTTCGGCGTCAAAAATCAGCTGTACTTGGGTCTTCCCTTCCTCCTCGATAAATCGAACGCTGTCTTCTCTATCATCGGGCAACTTGAAGGTAAATCCCTCATCAGGCAACACTTCGGTATAGGTGTATTCAAAGTCAAAGCCAAAATCGACAAATTTAGCTTCCATGCGAGTGAAATATTTTCCTCCAACAACCAAATCATTACTCGCTCGGGGGCAATGCCACTGGTCAGAAGCAAAATTTGAATTGACAATGTGCACAGGCATGGTATAGTAATCCCATGCTTTTTTCTTATCTGCAAAAATTAATGCCTTAACGGTAATTTTTTTAAAGGACATCATGCGTTGTAGAGTGAATTGGATAGTTACAAACTCATCATTTCTTTGAAGCGTGCCGCCTGTCTTCGGCTGACTTCGATGCGATCGCCTCCCTTGAGAGTGACTACCAAGCCACCGTTAAACCACGGTTCGATTGCCTCCACCCAGCCCAGATTGATGATGTGCTTGCGGCTAGCACGGAAAAAAGATTTTTCGTCCAAGCGATCATCCAAGGCATTCAAAGATTTATGAATCATGGGTTTGAAGTTGTCAAAATAAACTTTGATGTAATTGCCATCCGACTCAAAAAGACGCACATTGGACAGTCTCACAAACCAGCAACGATCCCCATCTTTGACAAAAACCTGATCCTCTAAGGTCAGTTTCTTCTGGCTACCCAACCCTTCTTGACTTTCTCTCTTGGCAATGCCCTCCATTTTCCCCTGAAGCTTCAGCACTGCATCCTCCAATCGCTTTGGTTCGATGGGCTTGAGCAAGTAATCCAGCGCATTCACTTGAAAGGCCTTGAGCGCGTACTCGTCATAGGCAGTGGTGAAGATGACATGAGGCAAATTATCCAACTCTTCCAAAAGATCAAAGCCTGTTTTCTCAGGCATTTGAATGTCTAAGAAGATCACATCCGGCTGAAGCTGATCAATTTTTTCTTTGGCATCCTCCACATTTACTGCTTCACCTATCACTTCTACTGTCTCCAGTTGATTCAATAAATTGATTAGCTCCTTACGAGCTAAGCGTTCGTCGTCAATTACTAGGGCTCTCATATCAATCGAGTTAATTAGTCTAAAGTAAGTCTTTGTTTGGGAATTTTTATTTCTGTAATCACAAATTGGGCTCCAGAGTTGAAGATTCGGAAGCTTGCTTGATCGCCATACAAAAGTGCCAAGCGTTGTTGGGTATTGTCTATTCCATGTCCTTCTTCTTCTCCTCGTTTACTTGCAGGTATGGGCAGGTATTGACCACTATTTTTTACCTGAATGTATAATTCATTCTCTAATCCTTCTCGGCATTTAATTTCAATCACGCCTCCCTTGACCAAATTAGAAATCCCATGTTTGATGGCATTTTCAACAATGGTCTGCAACATCATCGGTGGAATCTTGTAGGAATAAGCCGCTTCCTCAATTTGGTATTCCACCTTGAGACGCTCTTCAAATCGGATGGACTCCAAGGCCAAATAATCCTTAACTGTAGCCAACTCGTCGGTAAAGTCAATCACCTGCTTTTTGTCTAGCATCAAGGAAAAACGAAGCATATTCGAAATTCGGGTAATGGCCGATTTCGCTTTGACAGGGTCTTCGTCTACCAAAGCACGAACCGAATTCAAGGCATTAAATATAAAATGAGGGTTGAGCTGACTCTTCAAATGATTGAGCTGTATCTCACTAATTTTTGCCTCGTAACGAAGGGTGGTGTTGTAATTGTCCAAAAAATGGAACACAAAATAGAGAAGCACCCAAAACCCGTAGTAAAGAAAACTAACAAACAAGTTGACCGAAATCACCAATGCCCGAAAATCGAATCCAGGGTTTAGCGTGCCAAAAGCCAAATTTATCAGCACTTGAGCCAAGACATTACTTACCGCCATTACGCCTACCGCCACAAGAACTTGAGCGACCAAACGAAAAATTCCTAAACTAAACCAATCGTATGATTTGATAAGTAATCGGAAGGCATGGGTAGAAAGCAAGTAAAAAGCAGCCAAGACGACAAAAGCCCAAGTTTGCAGGAGAGAAATCCCCTCAGATAAGGAAGCAAAAAACACATTGACAAAAGCAAAACCTCCCCATCCCAATACCTGCAATAGCCAATAAAGTGTGCTCCTGTTCATAATTGCCAAAGTTAACCAAGGAAACCTAGGTAGGCTTCTCAATTTGATAAGAGGGCGAATGGCTTGATTTTAAGCCCATTTTCAGCGATGTAATTCCTGCTTCAAGAATCTTCCGGTATGACTTTCTGGATGAGCAGCCACTTTTTCTGGGCTTCCCTGAACCACCAACGTGCCACCCTTATTTCCCCCTTCAGGCCCCATGTCGATCAGGAAGTCTGCCACCTTGATCACATCCAAGTTGTGCTCGATGACTAAGACAGTATTGCCCTTATCCACTAGTTTCTGGAGCACATTCATCAATAAGTCAATGTCCTGAAAATGCAAACCCGTAGTCGGCTCATCCAAAATATAGAAGGTTTTGCCAGTATCTTTTTTGGACAATTCCGTGGCTAACTTCACCCGCTGGGCTTCGCCTCCAGAAAGGGTAGTGGCATGCTGCCCTAAGGTAATGTAGCCCAGGCCCACATCACTTAAAGTACTGATCTTTCGTAGGATTTTGGGTTGAAATTCAAAGAATTCTACTGCCTGCTCTACGGTCATGTCCAAGACATCGGAGACCGACTTTCCTTTAAACCGCACCTCCAGAGTTTCCCGGTTGTACCGCTTCCCCTTGCAGGTCTCACATGGAATATGGACATCTGGGAGAAAATCCATTTCCACCAGCTTCATCCCTGCTCCTTCACAATCCTCACATCTACCTCCCTTTACGTTGAAGGAGAATCTTCCCGGCTTGTAGCCCCGAATCTTGGACTCAGGAAGCTCCGTAAACAGCGTTCGAATGTCTGAAAACATACCGGTATAGGTCGCAGGATTAGATCTAGGAGTTCTTCCAATGGGGCTTTGATCCACTTCAATCACCTTATCCAAATGCTTCAACCCGTCGATTTGGTCAAAAGGCATCGGTTCCTTTTTGGAGTTGTAAAACTCCCGATTTAGCAAAGGAAATAAGGTCTCGTGAATTAAGGTACTCTTACCACTTCCCGATACCCCGGTAACTACGATTAAAGTGCCCAAGGGAAAGGCTACAGTCACATTTTTAAGGTTATTGCCATGAGCTCCTTTCAAGATCAACTGCTCACCAGTCCCCGCCCTTCTGGTGCTTGGAATGTCCAAGCCCATTTTTCCTTGCAGGTAGCGTGCCGTCAAGGAATCAGAATTTAAGAGCTGCTCCGGTGTACCCAAAGCCACCACATGCCCTCCATGTCTTCCGGCTCCAGGACCCATGTCCACAATGTAGTCTGACTCCAGCATCATTTCCTTGTCATGCTCCACTACTAATACGGAGTTGCCCAAGTCTCGAAGTCGCTTCAAGGCCTGAATTAACTTCACATTGTCTCGCTGATGAAGACCAATACTGGGTTCATCCAAAATATAAAGAACTCCTACCAGCTGGGTCCCTATCTGTGTAGCCAAACGAATTCGCTGTGCTTCGCCTCCTGAGAGGGTTCGCAGGGGTCTATTCAAGGAAAGGTAGTCGAGTCCAATATCTAGAAGAAAGCCGATGCGCTTTCTGATTTCTTTGAGTACCTCGGCTCCTATGCGCTGCTGCCTTTCAGATAAGCGGCTTTCAAGGCCATCAAACCAGCCTGCAAGGCCCTGAATGTCTAGCATTGCCAACTCCCCAATATGGGTGCCGTCCAACTTAAAATGAAGGGCTTCTTTTTTGAGGCGATAGCCTTGACATTCTTGACAAACTTTTGAAACCGTAAACTCCGCTACCCATTCCTGGATTTTATCGGAGCTCCCTTCTTGGTACTTCTGAAGAAAATTGATAATCCCCTCAAAAGTTGTACTCCATTGCGTACCCGGATACTTCACTGAATCTACGGACACCTCAACCTTGTCCCCATACAACAACACCTCCACCACAGCTTCGGGAAGGTCTTTTATTGGAGTGCTCAAACTGCATTTGTAATGCTTGAGGAGTGCCTCAATCTTTTTGAATATCCAAATATCCCGATACTCCCCAAGAGGAGCAATCCCTCCACGAGTAATGCTCAATTTTGGATCGGGAAAAATACTTTCACGAGTAATTTCTTCGATTACGCCCAACCCATTGCAGCTAGGGCAAGCTCCATAGGGGGAATTGAACGAAAAACTATTGGGCGCTGGCTCCTCGTAAGAAAGGCCCGTTTCGGGGTCCATCAAGTACTTGGAAAAATAGTGAATTTCTCCGCTCTCTTCCCGTACCATCAACACTCCTTTACCATGTTGCAAGGCAGATTTGAGCGATTGGGTAATTCGAAAACGATCATCCTCCTCCGCTACTATGCGATCGATGACGATTTCAATGTCGTGGATTTTATAGCGGTCCAACTGCATCTTGGGAGCCACTTCAAGTACCACTCCATCTACCCGTACCTTGGAGAATCCCAACTTACGCACCTGTTCAAAAAGCTCACGGTAGTGTCCCTTTCGACCTTTCACAACCGGGGCCAACAGGTACAATTTCTTGCCTGCAAACTTGGTGAAAAGCTGTTCCAAAATTTGATCCTCAGTCTGCCGGATCATGGGCTTGCCACTGTGATAAGAATATGCGTCCGCAGCTCGGGCAAAAAGAAGGCGCATGAAGTCATAAATTTCTGTGACTGTGCCTACCGTGGAACGTGGGTTTTTGGAAGTTGTCTTTTGCTCAATCGCAATGACAGGGGAAAGTCCATTGATCTTGTCCACATCAGGGCGCTCCATCCCTCCCAAAAAGGACCGGGCATAAGCCGAAAAGCTCTCCATGTACCTGCGCTGCCCCTCTGCATATATGGTATCAAATGCTAAGGAGCTTTTTCCACTGCCGCTCAACCCAGTGATCACCACTACTTTATTGCGTGGTATCTTCAGGTCAATGTTCTTTAAATTGTGCTCTCTGGCTCCAAAAATTTCAAGGAATTCTTCCTTTACCGCAGGGGGTTGGGTCATTTTTTGCGAAAATTAGGAATCGGTGAAAGTACGCTTTTTTTGCCAAAGGAAAAAGGTCAGCCAGAAGACTTTCCCCTGAAGTTAATTGCTCGAAAAAGGGCACTTTCCAGTAGCAAAATTGGGTGTTTTTGAAGCTTTATCATACTTCCAAGCGGCTGACTGGTAATGAAAATTAGGTGATAAGATTTGATTCTCCCATTCCTGATGGAACACCCCAAGCGTAGAAGCTGCCGCTGGAGGTACAATCCAGGCCCAGTCCGCCTGTACTGATCGTCCCTTTGCCTCCTCTTGCCTGCAAAATTCTAAAAACTGCTCGGAGGCGGTATGATGGTCCACCAAAGTCACTCCTTGAGCTTGAAACGAATAAAGCACGGCCTCCTGGAGGACAAGCATCGCTTTGTCTTTCCAGAGTGTCTTAAGCTGACGCTGGTCTAAATTCAATTTTTTGGCAATTACCGGCAGCATATTGTAGCGCTGTTCATCTCCAAAATTCCTCGCTGCAATCTCCGTGAGCATGTACCAGCCATTGAAGGGCGCACAGGGAAAGGATATGCCCCCGACCTCTAGGCGCATGTCCGAGATCACGGGAACAGCGTACCACTGAAGCTTCAATTCTTGAAACCAAGAATAGTCCGGATGGACTAAATTCACTCGAAGTACCTGATCTTCAGGTATAGCAAACCATTGGGCCAGCTCTCCCTCCCGTTGAATGACCAAAGGGAGTACATCAAAAGCAGTTTGTTTACCCTCCCAGCCCAAGGACTTGCAGTAATTTGTAAAAGAGACCGCATCGGGGTCGCCCAAGATCTCTCCATTGGGAAGTGTATATCCTGCAAACCGGATCAGCTGCTTATTTAAAATACGAAATCCAAAATCCCCTTCATCAGCAGTGGCATAGACGGATAGTGTGGAACGAATTTTCCCTCCCTGCGTAGCTGATTTAAGGTGTGCCAAGGCATCTGAAAATACCTCCTCTGCAGTTCTAAGGTTTCTCCGATCTCTAACTTTTAGTGTTTTCCAAAAAAGTCTCCCCATACAGCGGTTGCTATTTCGCCAGGCTAGTTTTGCCCCATAGCTCAGCTCCTTTTCGGTCAAGCGATAAGTACCTGTCTGCAAAATTTCAACTTGAACCTGATCTAGCCTGGTTTCTAATCCGACCAAGTTGGCTTCGGAATAGTACAGCTGAAGAAATTCTTGGGCTTGTTCGAAAAGGGAAGAAATACGCATTTTTGTTCGCAAGAGTCTAATGGGTAAAATCTGGAAGGTCTCAGAGGCCTAGTACAAGTTGATATAGGGTGACCTTCTTGGCAGCACTTCCTTTCAGTTGTTGGGATGCACAACTACCGAAACCCATAATTGAAACAAGTAGTTTACAATTGACTCAAAATTTTAATTTTTTTCAGCAGCCGCATCGAGTTTAGGAAGCCTAATAGCATAGCGCTTCCCTTTTTTCACTTGTAGCTCCTGAGCCCTTAACCAAGGATTGTAGCGTTTGAGGGATTTGTAACTACTGCCTTGTTCCTTTGCCCAAATCGCTAAGTCGGGAAGATCTGTGGTCACTTCAATTTCTCGAAACTCCGGAAGGGAATAGTAGT
Organism: Cytophagales bacterium; assembly: GCA_005788235.1. Taxonomy (GTDB): domain Bacteria; phylum Bacteroidota; class Bacteroidia; order Cytophagales; family Cyclobacteriaceae; genus Algoriphagus. The sequence goes on along the minus strand of SXYU01000097.1, from coordinate 215 downwards.
CCTTCTCCTGTAAGTGATACCCAAAAGCAGCTGGATTTTCGAATAGAAGTTTGAAAGCTAAAATCCGAAACAGGTACCTACTAGTTTCTTCATTGAGGTACAGGTCGTAGTAATTGCGGTGAAACTGCTCTTCTTGTCTTTTTGAAAACCCCGACTGTCCCATGTTGTAGCTAGCAGCCACTGCGGTCCAGTCTCCAAATTTTTTGTGTGCTTTT
>SXYU01000096.1 GCA_005788235.1 Cytophagales bacterium | reverse complement strand
GCATTTGATAAGGAGGGTAACCTATTCCTATCTACAGGTGATAACACTACCCCATTCAACCAGCCCGGCTCCAAATATACCCTCAACGGTTATGCTCCTGTGGATGGCCGTGAAGGCAATAAGCAATGGGATGCTAGAAGAAGTTCGGGCAACGCAAACGACCTAAGAGGAAAAATCCTCAGAATCAAAGTTGCTGAAGATGGTACCTACAGCATTCCAGAAGGCAACTTGTATCCAAAAGGCACCGAAGGCACTCGTCCAGAGATCTATGCTCAAGGACTTCGAAACCCATATCGAATCTCTGTGGATCAGAAAAACGGCTACCTCTATTGGGGTGAAGTTGGTCCTGATGCCAACAACGATTCCTTGGCCACCAAAGGCTCTAGAGGTTACGATGAAGTCAACCAAGCTCGAAAAGCAGGACACTTTGGATGGCCTTACACCGTTGGAAATAATTTTGCCTACACGGAGTTTAATTACGAAACAGGTCAACCTGGCCCTTCATTTGATCTAGCAGGCCCAACAAACAATTCACCGAACAATACAGGGTTGAAGAAATTACCTGCTGTGGAACCCGCATTTATTTGGTATCCCTATGCCGCCTCTCCTGACTTCCCGCAGCTAGGTACTGGGGGTAGAAATGCAATGGCTGGACCGGTTTACTATGCAGATCAATATCCGGCAGATTCACGCATGCCTGAGTATTACAATGGTAAGCTCTTTATCTACGATTGGATTAGAGGCTGGATCAAAGTGGTAACCATGCAAGAGAATGGAGATTACGACAAAATGGAACCCTTTATGGGAGAAACCAAGTTCAACGCCTTGATGGATATGGAAATGGGCCCAGATGGGAAGATTTACATTCTTGAGTATGGCAATGGCTGGTTTGCCAAAAATCCAGATGCAGGCCTCTTCCGAATTGATTACAACGGAGGCAACCGCCCTCCAGTAGTAACTGAGGTTAAGGTGGACAAAACCTCTGGTAAAAGCCCACTTCAGGTTACCTTTACTGCTACCGCTTCAGATCCTGAAAACGATGCAATTACGTATACCTGGGATCTAGGCGCTGGAGTTACGAAGACGACTACAGAATCGACGCTTACCCATTCATTTACTTCCACAGGAGAATTTGAAATTCAGGTAACTGCTGCAGATCCAGCTGGATTGACAGGAAAAGGTCCATTGGTAGCTGTTTATTCAGGCAATGTTGCACCACAGGTGAGCATCTCTGTAGTGGGCAACCAATCCTTCTACTTCCCTGGTAAAAAAGTGAACTACACCGTAGCCGTGAGCGACGAAGACCACCCAGAAGCTTCTTCAGACTTGAGCAGCTTGTATGTAGCAGCAGACTACCTTCAGGGCATTGACCAGGCAGAAGCCGATATGGGTCATAAAATCATGAGCGAAGCCATGACAGGCAAAGCCTTGGTTCAGTCACTTACCTGTAAGACCTGTCACAATGAAACTGAAAAATCCATAGGCCCTGCCTACGCTGATGTGGCTAAAAAATACCGGGAGCGCAATCGAGACTACCTGGTCAATAAAATCAAAAATGGTGGTGGAGGCGTATGGGGAGAGACAGCCATGCCAGCCAACCCTGATTTGAAGAATTCGGAGGTAAATGCCTTGGTGACCTACATCCTTTCCTTGAGACAAGAAAGCAAGCCTAGCCTTGGGGCTAAAGGAAGTTTGGATCCTACACTTGGTAATCCTGCCTCTCCAACTGGTTCTTTGGTAATTTCGGCTACCTACACCGACAAGGGAGGAACAAATATCAAGCCGCTCACAGGTTCAAGCTCTTTGGTATTGAATCCAAGTTCTGTGGATTTAGCTCAGGCTGGAACTTTCGCTGGCTACGCCAAAATGGTATTTGATGGAAAGACCTTATTGACCATTCCAAACACCAAAGGTTCATTCGCCTTGCAAGGGATTGACATCACCGGAATCGGATCGATTACCTTGATGACTGCATCCCAAGAACCCATCAAATCCCCGATTGACTTTGAGATCCGTTTGGATAGCCCAACAGGTGAGGTGGTAGGTCGTGGCACGCATGCTCCTAGTGAAGGAATGAAGTTGCCAAACATGCCTATCCTTATGCACCAAGCTAATGTAGCGCTCAGCGCTGCTGGGGATGGTAAAAAACATACCCTCTACCTTGTAAGTGATGCGAAGGGAGCAGATTTAGGAACCTTTATCTTGATGGGCGTGACCTTCAACGCGAAGTAAGCAAAAGACTAACTTTGATTCACAAAAAAACCACTCCGGATATCCCGGAGTGGTTTTTTGCTTTTTTGACTAAGATGAATTCTAGGTACAAACAGATTCTGTAGGCCGCCAGATTACTTTTTGATTGGTCACATCCGTGATCGATGCATTCGTGATCATATTTCCCTCGCAATCCAGAATTTGAGGGACAAATCTGCAAAAAGGGCAACAGTTTAGAAAAGTAAAGACAGTTGCTCCTTTGTATGTTCCTTGAACGAGGTAAAAATACTCAGCCAAATTCGTGGCAGCGGATGTTTTGATGGACTCCTTAAGCCAAGGCAGATCTTCCACTGGATTAGCTACTACACAGCCAGCAGGGCTCTCCTGATCCTGACAGGAGAATAGAAATGCTAGCATTAGAAAGGGTAAAATTCGGATCATGGATTTTATTGGGGCTAGCAAATCAACGAAACCAGAATAGGACTCGCTACATCATTTTCCCAAAATTTTAACACTAATTCTCTAATGCACCTTTGAATTTCTGTGCATCAGCAACAACTCGTAAGAGTTCAGATTAACTTGAGTCTTCTTATCCCTTTACTTCATAGGAGAAAAAGGCAGTGCAGTGTAAAAAAAAGAATCAACCTTCTCAACAATCTTGCCGGGTGCCTCCGAAGCATCACGGACACGAATCCATTCAGGATCTACTCGAAATCGATCAAATGCTGCTGTAAATTCGTCTTTAGTTTGATGTCCAAGAAAGTAAACCAATTTGGATTGAACCCCATCTTTTTCTACCGTAATCCAATAGGGATAGTTGGAGAGGCCTTGCTTTTCGAATAAGGCCTGCGTGTGGTCTCGGAATCGAGTTTGGATTGCGTCCAACTTTCCTGGTAATAAATGGTAGGTACGCAGTTGAAAAATACCGCTTGGTCGAGAAACTTTCCTTGAATTAAGACCCTCGGCCCATACCATAAACACTTGATCTACTTTTTGGACAATCTTCCCATTCGCTTCAGAGGCAGCGGCTACTGCCTTCAATTCGGGATCATGTGCAAAATTATTCCAGCGAATATCCCGATCTCCCGCAGAGGGATAGCCAATAATAAAGGTGAGTTGCTTTTCAGGCTGCTCTGCTGAAAGGAAGTAAGCAACATTTTCAATTCCATGTTTGGCAAATAG
>SXYU01000095.1 GCA_005788235.1 Cytophagales bacterium | reverse complement strand
GTTATTCGTGAAAAAAGATAAGATTTCGAAAATTCAACCACTTCTGGCACCAGGTAACTTGAACTTAACCAGCATTGCCTACCTCAACCACATTGGTACCCATCCTGCAGCTACGGATTTGACAGTTTTAGATTCCATTGCTTTCCAAGAGAAAATTGGCTCCAAGCGGAAAGAAGATCGACTTCGGTTTATCCAAAAATACTGGTCTGATCAAGTGCGAAATGTCCCTGGCATCCGCGTAAATACACCAGAGGACCCTGCTCGATGCTGCGGTATCGGAAATGTTTGGGTAGAAAAGTACAGTCCCACAGATATGGGAAAAATACTGATAGACAAATACAAGATATTTACCGCTCCGATCGATGGTGCCGGAGTGCAAGGGGTACGAGTAAGTCCAAACATTTACACCAGTACTGCTGATTGCGATATACTGGTAGCAGCCTTGAAAGAAATGGCAAAATAAATCCTAGAAAAATTGAAGAAGGGGGCTAATCACGAGTGGATTAGCCCCCTTTTTTTATGAATTGCTAAAAAAAATAGGGATTTGCATAAATTATTAATACAAACACTTGCAATTCATTGCAGGAGATACAACATTTGCAGCCTCAAATTATGGAAAATCAAACGTTTATAGACTCTTTGCTACTGTTGTCTTCGACAAAGGCGGAAGGTACGTTGGTGTCCACTACTTTTTTAGCTGCACGCTTGAGGCAGTCCTTTAGGGTTTAACCCTATTTTCATCTTGCATTCCTATGTGGAAAGCACCATTAGCACACCCCTATCCTATTTAAATCAATTTACTTGCAAGCTCCCCAACTGGAATGCAATTAAAAAACTAAGCAATGGAAGAATTAACATTCCGTATTCAAGTAGCCGACAGCACACATAAAGTTTATGCCAACCAAATTGCTGCAGAGATGGAAAACTCTGCAAAAGCGAGAGGAACAGGGATTGCCAAACGAAGTCCCGCCTATTTGGAAGCAAAAATGGACGAAGGAAAAGCAGTAATTGCCTTGACCAACGAAGGGAAATGGGCAGGGTTCTGTTATATTGAAGCTTGGGGCCATGGAAAATTTGTAGCGAATTCTGGCTTAATTGTAGCTCCCGATTACCGGCAATATGGTTTGGCTCGAAAGATTAAGCAGGAAGTATTCAAACTTAGTCGGGCAAAATTTCCTGAATCAAACATTTTCGGATTGACAACAGGCGCAGCAGTAATGAAAATCAATTCTGAGTTGGGCTATATCCCAGTTTCCTACTCCGCATTGACTGATGACGAGGAATTTTGGAAAGGCTGTCAAAGCTGTGTCAATTTTGAAATTCTGATGTCTAAAAACAGACAAAACTGTCTCTGTACGGCCATGCTTTACGATCCCAATTCAAAGAAGAAATAACTAAACAGGATGGAATCAACTGAATAGTTTAACTTCTATTCTTTTGATTGCCATCAACTGATGATCTTATGAAAAAAGTAGTTTTAGCTTACAGTGGTGGATTAGATACTACGTTCTGTGCACTTCACCTCTCAAAAGATTTGGGTCATGAAATCCATGCTGTTTTAGTGAATACGGGTGGATTTTCTGCCAAAGAACTCCAAGACATTGAAAGCCGAGCGCATGCTTTAGGAGTTGCTTCCTTTCGGATTTTAGATGTGGTTCAAGACTATTACCAGTCGGTGATCCGCTTCCTAGTCTATGGAAATGTGCTCAAAAATGACACCTATCCCCTTTCAGTTTCCGCAGAGCGTATCGTACAAGCTAAATCCATCGCGGAATATGCGAAGTCCATTGGAGCGGAGGCCGTAGCCCATGGTTCTACTGGTGCAGGAAATGATCAGGTTCGATTTGATATGATTTTCCAAATTCTAATTCCTGATGTGGAAATCATCACTCCTATTCGCGACCTCAAGCTCAGTAGACAGGAGGAAATTGACTACCTCAAAAATCATGGGGTGTCCATGAATTTTGAGAAAGCAGCCTATTCGGTCAACAAAGGGATTTGGGGCACCTCTGTAGGTGGAAAAGAGACCTTGACTTCGTCAGAATTCCTACCTGAAGAAGCCTGGCCTACTCCAGTAACTGAGCATGAGCCCAAAGAAGTAAAATTGACTTTCGTTCAAGGTCAAATCAAAGGAGTGGATGGAGTATCCTATTCCAATTCAGTCGACGCAATTTTGAAGCTGCAATCCTTAGCTGCACCGTTCGGCATTGGACGTGATATCCATGTGGGCGACACCATCATCGGCATTAAAGGTCGTGTAGGCTTTGAAGCAGCTGCTCCTGTCATTTTAATTAAAGCGCATCAGTTGCTCGAAAAGCATACCTTGACCAAATGGCAAGCCTATTGGAAAAAGCAAGTAGCCGAGTTTTACGGCAACCATCTCCACGAAGGCCATTTTTTGGATCCTGTAATGCGCAATTTTGAAACTTTTCTTGAAAGCACGCAAGAGCAGGTTTCTGGAGAGGTATGTGTCCTGTTGCAACCTTACCGCTTTACCCTATTAGGTATCACTTCTGACCATGATCTCATGTCTGCCAAATTCGGTTCCTATGGAGAAATGAACAAAGGCTACACAGGAGAGGATGTAAAAGGATTCACTCGTATTTTGGGTAACCAAACTGCCATCTTCCACAAGGTCAAGAATACAAATGAATAAGTTAAAAACAGCCATCATCGGTGCAGCGGGCTACACGGGAGCCGAGTTGATTCGACTTCTAGTCCATCATCCTGCATGCGAACTTGTTTGCCTGCATTCCAAAAGTCAAAAAGGAATTCGCGTAGATCAAGTGTATCGTGATTTGTTAGGAGATTGCGATCTTCTATTTACGGATCAGGTACCCACTACAGGTCTTGATGCGGTTTTTTTGTGCTTACCACATGGTGAAGCTTCCATATTCCTCAAACAGCATTACTTTCCAAGTTCAACCGTTATCCTTGACTTGTCCACTGATTTTAGAGATGAGTCAGCTGGATTTGTTTACGGACTTCCAGAGATCAATGCGAAAAAAATAAGCAAGGCAAAGCGTATTGCCAACCCTGGATGCTTTGCGACTGGAATCCAACTGGCACTTGCACCTGCAATACAAAAAGGATGGATTCAGGGAGTTGTGCATGTAACTGGCATTACGGGTTCGACAGGCGCTGGTAAAAGTTTAACCGAAACTTCTCATTTTAGCTACAGAACCTCGAATGTATCGGTGTACAAGTTGTTTACCCACCAGCACATCAAAGAAATCAATCAAACTTTCCAGCAATTAAATCCGGAAGTTAATCCAGAGGTGCTTTTTGTTCCCTACCGTGGTAATTTCACAAGGGGGATCTGGATAACTGCCTATTTTCCATTTAGCGGAACACAGGTACAGGCGATGGAAACCTATAGCCAGTTTTATGCTGAATCAGCATTTACCCACATTTCAACTCAGGAACTCGATCTAAAACAGGTAGTAAATACCAATAAATGTCTGCTCCACCTTCAAGTAGAAAAGGGGCAGCTGGTGGTGTATTCAGCTTTGGACAACCTATTGAAAGGTGCTTCTGGACAGGCCGTTCAAAACTTCAACCTAGCCTTTGGTTTGGATGAGAAAATGGGCTTGAATCTAAAATCAATCGCATTCTAAATTAAACTTGCTCCAATAACCAAGTTACTTAGACTCCAAAAGATGAATTTATTCGACGTCTATCCCCTAATCCCAGTTACCCTAGTGAAAGCTGATGGTTGTCGCTTATGGGACGATCAGGGTCAGGAATATTTGGATTTGTATGGTGGTCATGCTGTCATCTCCATTGGGCATAGCCATCCGCACTATGTCAAGCGAATAAGCGAGCAAGTCAACCAATTGGGATTTTATTCCAACTCTATTCAGATTCCATTGCAACAGGCTTTGGCGGATAAATTGGCTGAACTATCCTGCTTGCATAGCTACCAACTTTTCTTGGTGAATTCTGGTGCCGAAGCAAATGAGAATGCCTTGAAAATGGCTTCTTTTGTGACCAAGAAATCAGGATTTATTGCATTTTCTGGATCTTTTCATGGCCGTACCTCTGCTGCGGTTGCCCTAACGGACAATCCCAAATTAGTGGCTCCTTGCAATGCGCGAGAGGATTTCCATATCCTCCCTTTTGGTGACCTAGAAGCAGTAGAAAAAACGCTGGCCAGTCAAAGTATTGCTGGTATCATCGTAGAAGGAATCCAGGGTGTCGGCGGAATTCAAGTACCAAGTGCGGAGTTTTTGATTGGGCTAGCTCAATTAGCTAAAAAATATGAGGCCAAACTCATTTTAGATGAGGTACAGTCTGGTTATGGCCGAACCGGACGATTTTTTGCACACCAGTGGGTGGATGGAGTTTTTCCAGACCTGATTACCATTGCCAAAGGTATGGGAAATGGTTTTCCAATTGGTGGACTTTTGCTTTCAGAAGCGTTTAAAGCAAGCTACGGGTTACTAGGAACTACCTTCGGAGGCAATCACCTGGCTTGTGCTGCAGGACTAGCCGTATTGGAGGTATTGGAAGCAGAACGATTGCAGCAAAAAGCATTGGAACTAGGAGACCGACTGATGGCCGAACTCCGAACCATTCCTGGAGTGGTGGCAGTACGAGGCAAAGGCTTAATGATCGGTTTAGATCTCAATCAAGACGCAGGTCCTATCCGTTCAATTTTGGTATCCAAATACAAGATATTTACCGGATCTGCAGCAGTAAAGGAAACAATACGTCTCCTCCCGCCTTTGTCAGTTGACTGGAATCAACTACAATCCTTTGTAACTGCTTTAAAAGAAGTCTTGGCAAGCTAAATTCACTAAAATTTCCCTACCATGGAGCATTTTATCCAATTTGAATCTAGAGAACTCGGTCAGGAATTGATAGATCTGGCAGCAGCATACAAAGCAAACCCAGTCCTCCATGCTAAAAAAGGGGTCGGAAAACGGGTAGGCTGCATATTTTTAAACCCTTCACTTCGTACGCGGGTGTCTACACAAATCGCTGCTCAGCAACTTGGGATGGAAGCCATCGTGCTCAATATGGATAAAGAAGGCTGGGCACTTGAAATGAGGGAAGGCGCAATCATGAACAAGGGTACTGTGGAGCATATCAAAGATGCGGCAGGGGTATTGGGCTCCTATTTTGATATTTTAGCCCTTCGTGCCTTTCCTTCGTTGACTCAAAAGGAAGAGGATGTAACCGACTTCGTTTTGCATCAGTTTATCAAGTACAGTGGCATCCCTGTGGTCAGTTTGGAATCCGCCATCCGGCATCCCCTACAGAGTATGGCCGACCAGCTCACCATTCAAGAATTAGCCAAGGGTAAAAAAAGACCAAAAGTAGTCCTTACCTGGGCACCTCATATCAAGGCTATTCCCCATGCGGTAGCCAATAGTTTTGCTGAATGGACCTTAGGAATGGGCCATGACCTGACCATCTGCCACCCAGAGGGATATGAATTAGACGCTGAATTCACGCAAGGCGCTACTCTCAGTAATGATCAAAGTGAAGCATTACAAAATGCTGATTTTGTGTATGTTAAAAATTGGTCAGCATTCAATGATTATGGGAAAATTTTATGCACGGATGAACGATGGATGCTTACAGAGGCTCATCTTAAAAATGCTCCAGAAGCCAAAGTCATGCATTGCCTTCCCGTGCGAAGAAATGTGGAGCTATCGGATGAAATCCTAGATGGCTCACGATCCTTGGTACAGCAGCAGGCCTTCAATCGAATCTTTGCTGCGAAGGCAGTCCTGAGCAAACTTTTGGAGTAATTTTGTTAATTTGAGGGGCCTATGAAAATCTCAATTGTCAAAATCGGAGGAAATGTCATTGACTATCCAGAAAAACTGGATGAGTTTCTGAGCATTTTTGCCAAGATTCTAGGTTTTAAAATTCTTGTACATGGGGGTGGCGTCATGGCTAGCCGATTTGGTGAAAGCATGGGTATCATGCCAGAAATGGTGGATGGTCGCCGAATTACTGACAAGGATACCCTTGATATCGTAACTATGGTCTTCGCTGGCTTAATTAGTAAAAGTGTGGTGGCCAAGTTACAGGCATTAAAGGTGAATGCATTGGGTATGAGTGGCGTAGACGGTAATTTAATTCGATCTACAAAGCGACCTTTCAAGGAGATCGACTTTGGTTTTGTGGGTGATATTAAAGAAGTTAATGTTGTGCTTCTACAGCAGCTCCTACAAGCTGGGATGATTCCTGTGGTGAATGCGATTACACATGATAAAAAAGGGCAGCTACTCAACACGAATGCAGATTCAATCGCTTCTGCCATTGCCACTACCCTTTCCAAAGTGTATCCTGTAGACCTTTATTTCTGTTTTAATAAATCTGGGGTATTGGTAGATGAAAAAAATGACCAATCTATCATCCCATTGATTAACGAAGACATTTACAATGAGCTACGTAAAGAGAATGTGATTCATTCGGGGATGATTCCAAAACTGGATAATGCCTTTGAAGCCCTCAAACAAGGAGTTCAGCGCGTCTGGATAGGTAAAGCTGAAAATTTACTAATGGCGGTCAAAGGAAAGAAAGCGGGCACCATTATCGAAAGACAACGTTACGAATTGTATTGATGGAGGAACTGAAAGATGAAGCGATCGCTTTACTAAAGCAATTGATTGCTATCCCCTCATTTTCGAAGGAGGAAGAGGGAACTGCAGATGTAATCGCCAATTTTTTAACGAAAAAAGGAATAGCTCCCCAACGTCAAGGCAATAATGTTTGGGCCTTTTTAACCCCTTTTGATGAGCATCGCCCCACCATTTGGTTGAATTCCCATCACGACACCGTAAAACCCAATACGGGGTACACCAAGGATCCATTTTCAGCTATAGAAGAAGAGGGGAAACTCTTTGGACTGGGTTCCAATGATGCAGGTGGAGCTTTAGTTGCCCTAATTGCAACTTTCTGTAGCTTCATTGGAAAAGATTTTCCCTTCAACTTAGTGCTTATTGCCTCGGCAGAAGAAGAGATTTCTGGTCTCCAAGGCATCTCAAGCCTAATTCCGATACTACCACCTGCTGACCTCGTGCTGGTAGGTGAGCCAACTCAAATGAAATTGGCTGTCGCCGAAAAGGGACTTTTAGTAATCGAGGGAACTATTAAAGGAAAAGCAGGGCATGCTGCGCGGGAAGAAGGAATCAATGCGATTTATTTGGCATTAAACGATTTGGAGAAGTTGAAAAATTTTCAATTTCAAAAAGTATCCCCTATTCTCGGCCCCACCAAGGTTTCTTGTACCGTAATTCATGCCGGAGAACAGCACAATACAGTACCTGAGCTGTGTCGATATGTATTGGATGTTCGGATAAACGAATTGTATGCGCATGAGGAGGTTTTGGAGGAGTTGAAATCAGTGCTTACAGCTGAATTAGTTCCTAGATCTATGCGATTAAGATCCTCCAACTTACCTGAAGGGCATCTTTTGCATCAAGTAGCTACCCACAAGGGCTTAGAGAAGTTTGGTAGCCCTACCCTATCCGATCAGGCATTAATCCCTTATCCTTCAGCGAAGATCGGTCCAGGAGATTCGGCCCGCTCACATACCGCAGATGAGTTTATCTTTACGCAAGAAGTAACGAATAGCATCACTACCTATATTTCAATTCTTTCAAACTACGCAAGCCTCTACCTTCAAACGAAGCATCCGCAATGAAACTTTGGCAAAAAACCACAAATAGCAAGCAGGAAGTTGAACAGTTTACGGTCGGAAAAGACCCTGAATTTGATCTGCTATTAGCTCCGTATGACGTATTGGGATCCATGGCACATGCGGCAATGCTGGAAACCATAGGATTGTTGACAGGGGAAGAAAATAAGGTTCTTCAACAGGGGCTAAAGGAGATTTACGAAGAAATAAAGCAGGGAAAGTTTGGGATTGAACCAGGCGTCGAGGATGTTCACTCACAGGTAGAATTGCTCCTTATCCAGCGCCATGGAGATGTCGGAAAAAAACTACACAGTGGTAGAAGCAGAAATGACCAAGTTCTCGTTGATTTAAAATTATTTTACCGGGAGGCGATTCATGAGATTTTCGATGAGGCGAATAATTTGGCCAACTTATTAATTCAACTAGCTGAAACCCACAAAGAAGATTTAATGCCAGGCTACACCCACACCCAGTTAGCAATGCCGTCCTCCTTTGGATTATGGTTTGCTTCCTTTGCAGAAGGTCTTAGCGAAGACTTAGGACTGCTTCAGGTTGCCTTTGAACTAAGCAATAAAAATCCTTTGGGATCTGCTGCAGGCTATGGTTCTAGCTTTCCACTTGACCGTGCGATGACTACGCGACTATTGGGATTTGCTGAGCTACATCACAATGTCATAAACGCACAAAATAGCAGAGGGAAGACGGAACGCACAATCGCCTTTGCTTTGGCAGGTATGGCTGGAACCCTGAATAAACTATCCTCCGATGTCATTCTTTTTTGCAACCAGCATTTTGGTTTTGTCTCCTTCCCTGATGAGTTGACCACGGGAAGTAGCATCATGCCCCATAAAAAAAATCCCGATGTGTTTGAATTAATTCGCGCCAAGACCAATCAAATTCAAAGCCTACCCGGAATGGTGGGATTCTTACTCACAAACCTTACTTCAGGCTACCACCGAGACATGCAGCTACTAAAAGAAGCAGTTTTTCCTGCCTTAGACACCATGCGGTCCTGTCTCCAAATGAGTAATTTTATGCTGAAATCAATTCAGGTGAGAAAAAACATTCTGGAGGATCCATTTTACATGCATCTATTTTCTGTGGAAGTCGTCAATGAGTTGGTACTTAAAGGCGTACCCTTTAGGGATGCCTACAAGCAGGTTGGGGAGGATATTGAAGCCAAGCGCTTTGTTCCCAACCAAGAAAATGTAGCCCACAGCCATGTAGGAAGTATCGGTAACTTGTGCCTTGCAGAAATCGAAGCCAAACTAGAAAAACAAGTTAATAGATTCGATTTTGAGTCCATCGCTAGTGCTTATGCCCGATTACTTTTGTAAATCATAAAAACTGTAATTGACTAAGTGGTCAGTCTCATCTTCCCACTGCAGAAGCTACTATTAAAAAAATTTTCTAGTTGCTAGTAGCTTGTTTTAGAGAAGAATAATGAATGCTTTGTATTTTAATATGATTAATTCAAAAAAAACTCCAGTGCTTTCACACTGGAGTTTTTTAGTAATTTCCCGATCAATATTTCGGGGGGTTTTAGATATCCAATTGATAGACATCGTCAAGTAATTCATTGGAATCGATGTTAACTCCAAGATCTTTGATGATTCCAGAGTCCACACCATATACCCAGCCATGGATGAATAGCTCCTGTTTTACATTCCAGGCATTTTGGACGATGGAGGTTTTGGCGAGATCATAGACTTGCTCTACCACGTTTAATTCTACAAATCGATTGAATTTCTGAGTATCATCTTCAATGATATCGAGTTCTTTTTGATGAAAACGATATACATCTTTGATGTGCCGAATCCAATTGTCCACGATACCATAAGATCCTGAACCCATTGCTGCACGAACTCCTCCACAGCCGTAATGTCCACAGACGATGATGTGTTTTACTTTCAAGACATTGACTGCATAATCGAGTACACTCAGCATGTTCATGTCAGTATGCAACACCATATTGGCAATATTGCGATGCACAAAAACCTCTCCAGGCTTAGCACCGATGATCTCATTGGCAGGAACTCGGCTATCTGCGCACCCAATCCAAAGAAGAGGCGGCTGCTGGCCTTTTGCTAGTTTGTTGAAGAAATCAGGGTCTAATGCTAGTCTTGAAGCTACCCAGCCTTTATTGTTTTCCAATAGTTGATTATAATATGCTTTGTTCATATATTTAAGTTGTTTAAAGTGCACTGTCTGGAGTATTCCAACCGAAGAAAGCAATGTAGCTTCCAGGGTTTTCAAACACTCCTTTTTTAGAAATTAATTTAACATGTATATTTCGATCTTTAGCTTGGGCTACAAAATCTTCTAAAATTTCAATTACATCAAAGTGAAGATGAATTGTTTTTCGCACATCTAGTTCCAAATAGGTCCCTTCTGGCAAACTACTTAGCTCCCGCTGAATTGCTCCTTTGTTTAGAAATGACAATTCCTCTGCCAGAGTCATGTAAACATGATTTCCAGATTTGGATTCGCCTTTTACAATGTGCAGAAAGTACGAATTCTTATAGTTTTCAATCAAAATGATCACCAAAGAAACAGCCATTCCCAATCCTATTCCAACTAGGATGTCTGTAAAAACCACCCCTATTGCCGTCACAATGAAAGGCAAAAATTGAGATTTACCCAATTTGAACATCTTCACAAACAGCGCTGGATTTGCCAATTTATAGCCTACCATCAACAACACCGCAGCCAAAACAGCCAAAGGAATCTTGTTCAGTAAATTTGGAATCAGAATAATAGATAACAAAAGCAAAAAACCATGAGAAATCGTTGAAAGTTTGGTCTTTCCTCCAGATTGGGTGTTGGCAGAAGTTCTCACAATCACCTGAGTAACAGGAATACCCCCTATCAGACCTGAAAGGATATTTCCCGATCCTTGTGCCAATAGCTCCCGATTGGTTGGGGTCACTCTTTTTTCAGAATCAAGCTTATCTGAAGCCTCTACACATAGTAAGGTCTCCAAACTCGCAACCACCGCCAAGGTAAGTGCCACTGTCCACACTTCTAAATTGGTAATAGCTCCAAAATTGGGAAGTGTAAATTGGCCAATAAACATATCCAGGTTCTCAGGGACAGGCACTTTCACTAGATGCGAAGCTTGAATGAAGAAAATTGAACTTTCTGGAACGAAACTTTGAAAGATCAAGCCAACAACCACTGCAACCAAGGGCCCTGGTACTAATTGAAAAAAACGGTGCTTTTTAATTAGTACTTTTTCCCAAAGAATCAGGATAACCAAAGAAATAATCGAAAGCGTAATCGCTCCTTCAGAAATTGAATTCATCATCGAAGAAAATGCCGTGAATGTATTTTCTCCATCGGGCTGAAGGAAATTTTCATCTCCTTCAAAATCAGAATCGTTCCCAATTGCATGAGGAATTTGCTTCAAAACGATGATTATACCAATCGCTGCCAACATTCCTTTGATGACTGCACTTGGAAAATAATAACCAATCACTCCCGCCTTCAATATACCAAGTATAATCTGGATGAGTCCCGCCAAAATCACAGCTAAAAGGAAGTTTTCAAAACTTCCCAAAGTTGTAATTGCGGTCAAAACGATAACAGCCAAGCCGGCCGCAGGACCAGAGACGCCAATAGCTGATCCACTTATTATGCCCACTACTATACCGCCGATAATACCAGCAATCAATCCTGAAAAGAGAGGGGCCCCACTTGCAAGAGCTATTCCCAAACAAAGTGGTAACGCAACAAAAAACACGACAATACTAGCTGACAAATCCTTGCCAACATACTTAAATGAAGGTTTCATAGGTAAATTTTAAATGAATTATGATAGATTTATGAAATTCCTAAGAAGATTTTCACTATGAAAATCTTGAAAAATCTGGAGGAGGAGGGAGTACCTCCTGTTCATAAACGGAAAAAATTGCAGAATTTTTACAAAAATAGATTTGGACTGGAATCTTAAAACCATGTGTCAAAAACCTGAATGCAGGTAATGCAAAATCAATTTTTTTGGTCTTTTCCTCTTCCTGAATCTCTTTAAGGGGATCGGTTTCCACCAACTCACTAACTATCAACAACAGTGGGGAGTAGTAGACGCAAGCTATCAAATTGACAGCCATCAAAAAACTTAAGATTATGACGAAACGATTCAAAAAGATGGAAATAAAGAATTAATTAACTAAATGATTTTAACAAAGGTAAATTATGAAATGCTTTTGAGGCAGAAAAAGTTCAAAATTCTCAAAAAAAAATAAAAATATCTGATGTTGAATCAATAACATCGCCTACAAAAAATAAGACTTCTCGTCTTCTGGAAACCTTATTTCTTTAAACTTGCACAAAAACTAAGTAATCCTCTTCTCCACATGATTATCCGAAATCATACGAGCTTGGATAAATAAATTCCCTACTTTTCAACTTAAATCACAATCCTTTTTCAGAATGATTACTAGAAATTTCCAATCATCATCCCCTTTACATTTAGAATCAGGGAAGGTTTTAGAGAATTTCACGGTGGCTTATACCACCTATGGAGAGCTCAATTCAGATCATTCCAATGTAATTTGGGCAGTACATGCGCTTACAGGCGATGGACAGGTTGCCGATTGGTGGAGTGGTTTGGTTGGAGAAAATGCGCTCTACAATTTTTCCTCTCACTTTATCATCTGTGCCAACCTGCTCGGGAGTAGCTACGGATCTACTAATGCGCTGAGTGAAAATCCTGCAACAGGAACTCCCTTTTATTATGAATTCCCAACGCTTAGCACACGGGATTTGGCCCAAAGCCTTGAAATGCTTCGTCAACATTTGAAAATTGAACAAATTCATACGCTTATTGGCGGATCTTTGGGTGGACAAGTAGCATTGGAATGGGCCTACACCTTAGGTGAGAAACTTGAACATGCAATCATCATCGCTTCGACTGCAAAAACCTCTCCTTGGGTTATTGGTTTTAATGAGGCACAACGCATGGCTATCGCTGCAGACAGCAGCTGGGGGCAAGAGCACCGAGATGCCGGTAAGAAGGGGCTAGAAGCAGCTCGAGCTATTGCCATGCTGAGTTATAGAAATCCTTCCGACATCAATACCAAACAGCAGGAAAAAGAAGAAAAAATAGATGGGTTTTTGGCTGCTTCCTACCTTAGGTATCAAGGTTCAAAACTGGCCAAACGATTTCAGGCATTCTCCTACTGGACACTCACCAAAGCCATGGACAGCCATGACATAGGTAGAGGCCGAGGGGGTGTTGAATTAGCCCTAAAATCAATTCAAGCACGCGTATTATCTGTAGGCGTCAATTCGGATTTACTATTTTTAGCGGATGAAACTCGTTTTTTGAGCCAGGCGGTACCCTCCGGAAGCTATGGTGAAATTGTATCAACCGCAGGCCATGATGCCTTTTTGATTGAATTTCCCCAGCTTACAAGCCTGATTGAAGAATTTTACCGAAGCTAAATGGTAGAAGTTTTAAAACGTTTAAGGCTTCGCCTTGGTCCATTCCACAGTTCGACCAATCAAAGAAAATCCAATATATCCTTTTACCTCTAGGACTTCTTTGGATTTCAATGTCACCTGGCAAGAATAGGTTTTTCCTGTTTTTGGATCGTAAATTGTCCCATCTTCCCACATCCCGGAATCAAATTTTAAGCCCTCCAAAAGATTTAAACCCATCAAGGGACGTGATTTGAGTTTGGAATCTGGATTATCTTTATCTACTGCGGGTTTACCTCCAGGGTTTGGATCTTTTAACCAAACGATTTTACCAATAAAGGAAGATCCTTTCTTCAAAATTTCAACTTTAGCTGTTTTTTCCGTGTTATACCACAAGCCCAAGATTGCATTTTCAGATTGCGCTTTGACAAGAATGGAAGTGGAAAAGAAAAGTAGGAATAGCGTGGAGATTAGGGATAGTTTTTTCATTTTATTTAATTTATTACAATACTAATTAGGAAAGTTTTTGTTTTTGTTGTTGTGAGTATTAATAATTTCTATGGGCTCAATAGTTTTTGATTACAAGGGACTGAAGTTAACCCTATTGCCAGAAAAGGCAGTATGGATAGGTTCTTTGAGCGTGCTGTTGATTGCTGACCTCCATTTTGGAAAAGCCTCTCATTTTCGTAAATCTGGAATTCCAATTCCTGAAAAAGTGCATGACCAGGATTACATCCAGCTGAATAACTTAATTTCAACCCATTCTCCAAAGGAGGTCTACTTTTTGGGGGATTTGTTTCACAGCAGTTGGAATGAGCAGTGGGAAACTTTACTCAATTTTTTAAGGCTATTTCCAACCTCATCCTTTCACTTGGTAGTTGGAAATCATGATATTTTGCCTTCAGAAAAGTACCGAGATCCGCGTTTGAGGGTGCATGCACATTCCCTTGTCTTAGAGGCCTTACTGCTCTCTCATGAACCCGCGGCTCCACCTGAAGGGTTACTTACTATTTGCGGCCACATTCATCCCGGAGTTTTACTTAAAGGAAAAGCGAAGCAACGGGTTCGTATCCCATGCTTTCATTATTCTGAAAATGTGCTGACATTACCAAGTTTTGGTAATTTTACAGGCCTGTCCCTAATTAAGGCAGAAAAAAATGATTCCATTTGGGGAATTACTGAAGATAGACTTATTCCCATCCTTTCTCCACCCGTTATTGGGTAAATCGCCTAAGCTTTTCTATTTTTGACTAGAATTTGATATTTCATGGCTAATCCAGCAAAAGCAAAAAAACAACTTGGGTATTTTAAGTTTGGTAGTGTCCTATTCAGTACGACTTTATCACTTTTTATTGTTGGGCTCTTTGGAATTATTTTGATTCAAGCAAGTTCCCTCACCAAAATGATTCGGGAGAATATTGAGATTCAGGTTTTTCTAGACAAGGAACTAAGCCAAAAGCAGCTTTCAGAACTACGTAAGAATTTGAAAGAAAGACCTTTTGTGCTCCACACTGAAGATAGTCTGTACTTGCGGTTCATTTCAAATGAAGAAGCTGCCGAAACCTTTATCAAAAATACAGGAGAAGATTTTACCGAATTTTTAGAGGATAATCCTCTCCGAGATAGCTATGTTTTTTCGGTTTCTGAGGAGTTTCAAAGTTCCGAACAATTAACAAGTATTGCGAAGGAACTAGAGACTTTACCAGGCGTATTTGAAGTGTCCTACATGACTGATTTGGTAGATTCAATCAATAAAAATTTATTTAAAGTATCCTTAATTATGGGAGGATTTATCCTAATCCTGATTGTGACGGTGATCATGCTCATTAACAATACAATTCGATTGGCTCTATTTTCCCAACGCTTTTTGATACGATCTATGCAATTGGTAGGTGCCACTCGAGGGTTTATCCGAAAGCCCTTTCTGGTAAGAGCCTTTATTTTCGGGATTTTGGCAGGAATTTTAGCCTCTTCGATTTTATTTGGCCTATTGGAATACACCAAGGGGAATATCGAAGGATTTGCAGCTTTACAAAATACTGAGCTTATGCTCTTCCTATTCGCTGGATTGTCAATTATGGGTGGACTCCTGTCTGGATTTAGTACCTTACGTGCTGTCAATAAATACTTAAACATGTCCTTAGACGAACTTTATTAACTGATGAGCAATACTTCATTTCCTTTTTCTAAGAAAAATTACCGTCTCCTATTCCTAGGTATGGGATTGATTGTCTTGGGTTTTGTCATCATGGGAATGGATACCACACCTCATGGCAATGGGATTATGGGTCTTACGCTTGGTCCTGTAATTACGTTATCTGGATTTATCCTAGAGTTTTACGCCATTTTTGCAAAGTCTCCAAAATCTTAAGTTCCAAATTCTCAGCTAAGGCAATTCCTTACCCATGCAGCAAGAAGCTTACGGAGAAGTTTTTTTAATCAACAAACCTTTGGAATGGACTTCCTTTGATGTGGTTAAAAAAGTCAGAAATGCCTTGCGCATCAAAAAAGTGGGGCATGCTGGTACACTTGACCCCTTGGCAACGGGGCTTCTTATTGTTTGCGCAGGCAAAATGACCAAGCAAATTGAGGGATTCATGGGACTGGAAAAAGAATATACCGGAACTTTTGTGCTCGGCGCCACAACTGAATCTTTTGATCTCGAAAAACCAATAATTCCCGTTTCGGATCCCTCTTCCCTAACCTTGGAACAAGTGCAAGTGGCTATTGAGCAACTCAAAGGAAATATCTTACAGACCCCTCCGATGCATTCCGCAATTAAAGTAGATGGGAAGCGAGTGTATGCTTCTGCACGCTTGGGAATTGAAGTGAAAATGGAGGCAAGACCAGTAGAGGTTCGAGAATTTGAGCTTACAGGATTTGAAAATTTCGAGGTAAGCTTTCGCATATCTTGTTCCAAAGGAACTTATATCCGAAGTTTGGCTAGAGATTTAGGTGAACTACTAGGGGTAGGTGCTTACCTAAAATCCTTGTGTAGAACACGCATTGGCAATCATTCTTTGACAGATGCTCGTGAGGTATCTCTATTAGTTGAAGAAATAAAATCTAGGCATGATGGAAATCTACCAAGGATTAACTGATTTTCATCCACCTAAAAATGCCGTAGTTACCTCAGGAACTTTTGATGGGGTGCATTTGGGGCATCAAAAAATCTTGAATCGACTTCAAGAACTTGCTAGGAGCAAAGGAGGTGAAACCGTACTCCTCACCTATTGGCCACACCCTAGATTGGTTTTACAACCAAAAAATAATACCCTTCGACTATTATCCACTTTTTCTGAAAAAGTTAGCATTTTAAATGAAATGGGCATCGATCATTTATTAGTGCTTCCCTTTACGCAGGAATTTTCCCAAATGAGTTCAGAAGATTTTATTGGTAAAATTTTGGTGGAAAAAATTCAAACCAAAACTTTAGTGATTGGATATGATCACCGATTTGGTAAAAACAGGGAAGGTAGCTTTGAGTACCTCCAAAGCCACAGCAATCTTTACGGTTTTGAACTAGAGGAAATTTCACGACAGGATGTGGATGATTTGGGGGTTTCGAGCACCAAAATCAGAGTTGCCTTGGCCCAAGGAGATATCCAAACTACCAATAAATATTTAGGAAGATCATACAGCCTCAGTGGTCTGGTGGTCAAGGGACAACAAATTGGGCGTTCGATAGGGTTCCCAACTGCAAATGTTCAAGTAGAAGACCCTTACAAACTACTTCCTAGAGATGGCGCCTATGCGGTGTATGTGGAAATCAATCGCCGACGGTACAAGGCCATGCTAAATATTGGTGATCGGCCTACTGTCGAAGGGGACAAGAAGACAATTGAAGCGCATTTAATCGATTTTCGAGGGGATTTATACGGGCTAGAACTTACGCTTTTCTTCGAGGCATATTTAAGAGAAGAAAAAAGGTTTACTAGTTTGGATGCTCTCAAAAATCAGTTGATGATAGACCGAGAACAAGCTATCTTTAGCTTATAAAAATAAAGGCAATGATTGATAAAACAGTTCAGAATGCAGCAGATGCAGTTAAGGATATTCAGGATGGGGCCACAATCATGATGGGAGGCTTTGGCTTGAGTGGAATTCCTGAAAACTGCATCGCAGCCCTACTCGAAAGAAAGGTTCAAAACCTAACTGTAATTTCGAATAATGCTGGAGTGGATGATTTTGGCATTGGACTTTTTCTTCAAAAGCGGATGGTGAAGAAAATGATCTCAAGCTATGTTGGAGAAAACGATGAATTTGAGCGACAGCTTTTATCGGGTGAATTGGAGGTAGAACTTCTCCCTCAGGGGACCCTTGCTGAACGAATTCGCGCTGGAGGTGCAGGCATTCCTGCTTTTTTTACCCCAGCAGGAGTAGGTACTGAGGTTGCAGTAGGTAAGGAAGTTCGTGAGTTTAACGGAAAACTGTACCTCATGGAACTTGCTTTACACGCTGATTTTGCATTGGTCAAAGCCTGGAAAGGAGATACTGCAGGAAATTTGATATTTAAGGGGACAGCTCGAAACTTCAATCCCATGATGGCAACAGCAGGAAAAATCACGATCGCGGAGGTGGAAGAACTGGTTCCGGTAGGAAGCTTAGATCCAAATGCAATCCATACGCCAGGAATTTATGTGCAGCGCATTTTTCAAGGAGAAAAGTATGAAAAGCGAATTGAGCAGCGAACGGTGACAGCTTGATGGTTAAATCCTCTGAGCGAATCATTTCTCCAACCTAAACTTTTCGAACCCAATGTTAACTAAAGAACAAATTGCCAAACGAATTGCCAAAGAAGTTGAGCATGGGCAATACATCAATCTAGGCATAGGAATTCCTACACTGGTTGCTAATTACATTCCTTCCCATTTGGATGTCGTACTGCAATCCGAAAATGGCTTATTGGGAATTGGCCCCTTTCCTAAAGAAGCGGATGTAGATCCAGATCTAATTAATGCGGGAAAGCAAACCATCACTATGCTATCTGGTTCAGCGATATTTGATTCTGGACAATCTTTTGCCATGATTCGTGGCGGACATGTGCATTTAACTATTCTCGGTGCAATGGAAGTATCAGAATGGGGTGATATCGCCAACTGGAAAGTTCCAGGTAAAATGGTGAAAGGCATGGGAGGTGCTATGGATCTGGTAGCTTCGGCAAAGCATATCATTGTAGCGATGCAGCATTGTTCGAAGGATGGCCATTCCAAATTATTACCTACCTGTACCCTACCTCTTACCGGTATCCGTTGTGTTAAAAAAATAGTCACGGACCTAGCAGTATTGGAAGTTGCTCCAGGAGGAGGTTTTATTTTAAAAGAACGGGCACCAGGCATAACCCTAGAAGAAATTCAGTCCAAAACAGCAGGTAAATTGATCATCAATGGTGAAATTCCAGAGATGACCTTTGATTAATTCCTTATTTTTGCCTTGTAAAACCTAGTTTATTAAATCGAATGAAAAAATCAGAAATCAACTTTCAAATTGAATTAGATGGCGCAAATCTCCCGAAAACTATCCTTTGGGATGCTTCTGATAAGGAAGGTGAAGGAATCGAAGCCACCAAAAGCATCAGTTTAAATGTTTGGGACAATTTGAATCATTCCACGCTACGAATTGACTTATGGACAGATGAGATGTCTGTAGTGGAAATGAAGCGATTTTACATCGATATCCTAGGAGGAATGGCACAAACTATTTTAAATAGCACTGGGGATGAGTACATGTCAGAAGAAATAAAGGACCTCTGTGACAGACTAGTAAAGCATGTTAATGCTGAAAATAAAAAAAGTCTCTAAATACCTATTTAAGGCAACAAATACGCTTTACCGACCTAGCTCCCTTATTTTTTACGTAAATTCAACATTGTTGATTTTATAAAATTTTAATCGTATTTTAAATATTGTCTAAATTTTATGTTTAAAAATATAAATTCATTAAATTCAAGGGTGTTTTTATGAAAATTATAAAAAATTAGAGTTTGAAGATTGTGTTTTTTTTAAAGAGAAATTGATAAAAAATAACCTTTTTACTATAAATTTCGAATTATTGGATTGAATTAACCTAAGATCAATAACCATCTTAACTATTTTACAAATTTAGCCTATGAAAAATTTTACCAGAAAATTCTGGAGTTCAGTGCTCTCAATGGCATTGTTTCTTTCTTTGGGAACTACCATTGCACTTGCTCAGACTACCATCTCCGGTACAGTCACGGATGCTGACTCAAAGGAAACTTTGGTAGGGGTAAACATCCTCGTGAAAGGAAAAGTAATTGGAACCATTACTGACCTATCCGGTAAATTTGCCCTGAATGTAAATCAAGCTCCTCCCTTCACCTTGGTATTTTCCATGGTAGGGTACGGATCTAAAGAAGTGGAGGTCACAGGAGGAGTTTCCAACTTGTCTGTAGAACTAGCTGAAGTGTCCATTTTAGGACAAGAAGTAGTAGTTTCTGCATCAAGAGTGGAAGAGAGCATCCTTAGATCTCCAGTTTCTGTAGAAAAGATGGATATCATCGCAATTAGAGATGTTCCTCAGGCAAGTTTCTATGACGCCCTCAATAACATGAAAGGTGTAGAAATGAGTACTCAATCTCTGACCTTTAAATCTTTCAACACCAGAGGATTTAACGCCAACGGTAACGTAAGAACGGTTCAAATGATTGATGGAATGGACAACCAGGCTCCTGGTCTAAATTTCTCAGTAGGTAATATTGTAGGTATCTCTGAATTGGATTTGGAAAGCGTTGAATTGCTTCCAGGTGCAGCTTCTGCACTTTATGGACCAAATGCGATCAATGGTATCCTATTGATGAATTCAAAGAATCCTTTTCAATACCAAGGCCTATCCGCAAGCGTAAGAACAGGTTTGATGGACCAGCAGGATAGAACAACCCCAGGCACTGGATTCTACGATTTCAGTGCAAGGTACGCCAAAGCAATCAATGATAAATTTGCGTTTAAAGTCAATGTACAGTATCTAAAGGCAGATGATTGGCAAGCGAATGATTTCCGAGACCAATCTTTGTTGAATGCTTCTCGAATCAATAAAGGAGATCGAATCTCCAACCCAGGTTACAATGGTGTAAACATCTATGGTGATGAAACCAACGTAAATATGAATTCTATTGCCCAGAGTATGATTGCTGCTGGTGCATTGCCTGCGGCCGTCCTTCCCTTAATTCCTCAGACTTTTGTTTCTAGAACAGGTTATAAAGAATCTGATTTGGCTGATTATGGAACTGAATCCTTGAAACTCAATGCTTCTTTGCATTACAGAATTAATGACCGTGTTGAAGCAATTATTCAGGGTAATTACGGTTTTGGTACTACGGTATATACTGGTGCTGACCGTTATTCGATTGCTAACTTTAGGTTAGGTCAATACAAGGTAGAATTTAAAGGTGCAAACTGGTTCTTGAGAGGATTTACAACTCAGGAGCGTTCCGGGGATGCTTTTGCAGTGGGTATTGCTGCACAAGGAATCAACGAAGCTTGGAAGCCTAGCAGTACTTGGTTCCCTCAATATGTAGGCGCTTTTGCACAAGCTAGAGCTAGAGGCTTAGATAATGCTATGGCACACGATGCTGCGAGAGCATTTGCTGATCAGGGTCGATTGGTACCTGGAACTGCTGCATTTGATGCTGCTAAAACCGCTGTAACTAGCCGTGCTATCCCAGGCAATGCTCAAGGTGTAGGTGCTAGGTTTGTGGATAAAACCAACTTGTACCACGTGGAAGGTTCTTACCAGTTTGCAAACATCAAATGGGCTGATTTCGTTGTAGGTGCTAACTTCAGGACTTACCAGTTAAATTCTGACAAAACACTTTTCGCACTTGATGAAAATGGAGATGAGTTTACCATCAAAGAGCACGGTGCGTATGCACAAGGTGCAAAGTCCATGTTCAATGACAAGTTCAGATTGACTGCTTCTGCACGTTATGATAAGAACGAAAACTTCAAAGGACAGTTGTCCCCTAGAGTATCAGGTGTGTATTCTGTAGGAACTCACAACTTCAGAGCTTCCTACCAGACTGGTTTCCGTTTGCCAACGACACAAGATCAATACATTGACCTTGTTACTCCACAAGCAAGATTGATTGGTGGACTACCACTTTTCAGAAATAAATATAATTTTTCTGGCAATCCAGTCTATTCGCTTGCTACGGTGACCAGCTTTGGTGGTGCAGTCTTGGCAGGTACACAGCCCTCCTCACCAGTGTACCAAGCTTCTATAGCACAGGCTACACAATTAGCAATCACTCAGGCCACGTCAATAGTTACCCAACAAGTTCTAGCAGGATTAATTCCAGCTGCTCAGGCACCTGCAGCTATTGCAGCATTGGTACCTAGCATTGTTCCTCAGATCGCTGCACAATTAGTGCCTGCAAACGCTGCTGCTGCTGCAAAGGATAAGTTGGTAGCTTTCAAGCCTAGCGAATTCCAACCTGAAACCGTTAGATCTTATGAGTTGGGTTACAAAGGTTTGTTTGGTAACAAATTGTTGATCGATGCATATGCGTATTTCAACAGTTTTGAAAACTTCATCGGTGGCCAAGTATTGGTACAGGATAAGAATTATGTGGCTACAAGCCCAGCTTCAACTTTGGGTCTTAACCTATTGAACGCAAATACAAGAAATATCTACTCCTTACCGACTAACAGAACCGAGACCATCAAATCTTGGGGTTGGGCATTGGGAGCAGATTACCGTTTACCTAAAAACTACACCATCGGTGGTAACGTATCGTACAACACGCTACAAAACCTTGAAGAGTTGGCAGTAACTGGCTTCCAGCCTTCTTTCAACACTCCTGAGTACCGATATGTGGTGAACTTCGCTAACCGTGAGCTTGTGAAGAACCTAGGTTTCTCCATGTCATACAGATGGCAGGGTGAATTTGCTTGGCAGTCTTCAATCGTAGCTCCTGCGGTGTCTTCACAGCAACTTTCAGTGATGCCTGCATTCGGAACTTTCGATGCGCAGATGAGCGTGAAAATGAAAGCGCTGAAGTCTATCTTGAAAATCGGTGGATCTAACCTATTCAATAGCACAGGATACAGACAAGCTTGGGGTAACCCAACTGTAGGTACCATGTACTATGTGAGCTTGACATTTGATGAGTTCTTGAACTAATCAAATCCACTTCTAAAAAAGAGGCTGATCTTTCGATCAGCCTCTTTTTTTTGTTCAAAGTACAATGTACTAAGTGCCATGTACCCTGCCTGCGGCAGGCAGGCAAGATCTTTTAGAAGCTCATTCGGGTTAGAACACGGATACCTACTTTGTACTTGGTACATTGTACATGTGCTACTTAATACAAAAAAAGGCCATTCCGGAGGCTGGCCTTTTTGAATGAAGAACTTGTTAAAGGTTTAATGTACCTCTCCCATTAATTTCTTGATTAACGGTGAAGCCAATAAAACAATTAATCCTGCTCCGATTGAATATTTTGCAATTAAAAGAAATCCGTCAGTATAAATTTTGAGGGTATCCAAACCACCTACATTTGCATCCGTACTTTCAACTGCCAGTTCTTTTCCAATAAATCCGACAACTTGAAAAGCAAAAGCAGAAGAAAGGAACCAAACTCCCATCATAAATGCTACAATTCGCTTGGGAGATAGGTCTGTTATCTTTGATAGTCCTACAGGAGACATAAATAGTTCTCCAATAGAAAGTAAGAAATACATCAAAAGAAGGTAAAAGAAGGGCACGAGCCCCTCGGAATTAGCAAAGTTTCCACTGATAGCGAGTACGTAAAAACTAACACCTGCTAACAATAAACCCATACCAAATTTGAATGGTGTTCTAGGGTTTTTCTTTGACTTGGCCAATTTGGTCCACATCAATGAAATTGGAATAGCCAATACAATTATCCACATTGAATTTAGAGAATTGGTTTGTGACGCAGTCATGATTCCAGTCAGGTCAACATTCCTTTTTGCAAACAATGTGATAACACTCCCTGAAAGTTCATGAAAGCCCCAAAACACAGTCATAAACAAAGTAATCAGGATAGCAACAAATAACTTCTTTCGTTCATCTGGATTGGATTGGATAATAATGTAGGCTAGATAGCCCAAAATGCTAATGCCAATAACTTTGAATATGACATTCACCAAATTCTGATCACCAAGCATACTTGACTCATCACCCAAAGCCTTGTAGGAAGAAAGCAAAAATGCAATTAATGGAACAGCGAAAACTGAAAACAAAGGAATTAGAAACTTATTCTTGATTCCCAAAAATGTATGATTGATTACCCCATTTGATGGTGGCATTCCTCTATCTCCAAAAACACCACTACGAATCCCACTCCAAAAAAACAGCAATCCCGAAAGCATTCCAAAGCCTGCAAGACCAAAGCCATAATGCCAACCGTAAGTAGCTGCCAACCATCCACAAAGCAATGGAGCAACCCAGCCACCAATGTTAATTCCCATGTAGAATATGGTAAATCCGGAATCCTTTTTAGAATCCCCATCTGGGTACAGGGCACCAACAAAAGTGGAAATATTTGGTTTGAAGAAACCATTTCCCACAATAATGAAAGAAAGAGCTAGGAAAAAGGCAAGATTATTTTCTATAGCTAAAACGAAATGACCAATTGCCATCAGTATTCCACCCAGAAAAATTGAATTCCTCATCCCCAAAATTTTATCGGAAATCCTCCCTCCGATGACCGTTGAAGCGTAAACCAAGGATCCATAGGATGAATAAACAGCTGCAGTAGCGTAATCCTTATCAACAAAAGCCTGAAAAATCACATCTATCATGTAAAGTGTCAGCAAGGCTCTCATTCCGTAAAAGCTAAACCTCTCCCAAAGTTCAGCGAAGAACAAGTAGAATAATCCTTTAGGATGACCTAGGACTGTTCCGCCTTCATAATCAGTTGTTAGTCGTTTTTCCAATTTGATATCATTTTTGGGTAACATTCAATTCACAATGATAACCCATTTTTTCACTTGTTCCCAAAAAAAGTAGGAGAAGGAAGTCAGTTAGGTATCAGCTCTCCAGCCAATATGGCAGAATACTCTGAGAGTTCATTAACCTAAATTGCTTGAACCAATCATAGGTTTGATTCACTTCAAAATTGATAGAAAAGTAAAAAGGCAAACTTCAGCTCAGCCTTTTTGAATCAAAAGCATCAAAAAGCCAGCACATTGGCTATTTTTGCAATGCAAACATCCCTTAACCCTCACATAAAGCCATGAAAACCGCTGAGATAATTACTGAAAAAGGTACCATGAAGGTAGAGTTTTATGAAAAAGACGCACCTATCACGGTCCAAAACTTTGTGGACCTCTCCACTAAAGGTTTTTACGATGGACTTACTTTTCACCGTGTAATCCCAAACTTTGTGATTCAGGGTGGCTGTCCAACAGGTACAGGTACAGGAGGTCCTGGATACAAAATCCAGTGTGAATTGGATGGGGGTAATCAATACCATGACCGTGGCGTCTTATCCATGGCCCATGCAGGAAGAAATACAGGAGGATC